>NZ_CP014945.1:605916-908874 GCF_001606025.1 Psychrobacter alimentarius
CCTTTGATGACCACATACAGATACGTTAATTCTTCGACAGGTAGGCTTTCGCCTTTGGCAAGGTAGCGAATTTGGGTGTGCTTTCTAATGCTTTGTCGTTCAGCCAAACTTAAGACATCAAAAGGTGGCTGAGTAAAATCAAGATGGGGCATGGCATCATCCTTGATGGCATATCGGTGAGAGTATTTACGATAGCATTATTAGGATATCTATTATTCTCGATTATGCGCCAAGCAGCTGACGAATGCGACCAATCGCTTCACGACTCTCATCGACACTAGCGACCAAAGCAATCCGTACATAACCTTTTCCTGGATTGTGACCATCGATTTCGCGAGATAAGTATCTGCCTGCTAAGGCATGGATATTGGCTTGCTCATATAACGCTTTTACAAATACCTCGTCATCCCCTTCGAACTGCTCAGGCGCTTTTATCCAAAAATAAAACCCTGCCTCAGGCATACGCAGTTCTAGCAGCTCACCAAGCTCAGACATCCACAGTGCAAATTTTTCTTGATACAACTGGCGGTTATGCGCCACATGCTTCTCGTCTTGCCAAGCTGCGATAGAGGCGAGCTGATGCGGTATCGGCATCGCGCAGCCTTGATAGGTGCGATATTGTAAATACGCCTGCAAAATCTTGGCATCGCCTGCCACAAACCCTGAGCGTAGACCAGGCAAGTTTGAGCGTTTAGATAAAGAGTGGAACACAATACAGTTTTTAAAATCATGACGACCAAGGGCCGCGCATGCTTGCAACAAACCAATCGGCGCTTTATCAAAATACAATTCGCTATAACACTCATCGCTTGCAATGACAAAACCATACTGATCAGACAAGCGAATGAGATATTCCCAGTCTTCCATCGTCATGATTGAGCCGGTCGGATTATTGGGACTACAGACAAACAAGAGTTGCGTCCGTGCCCAAATGTCTCTTGGCACTGCATGATAATCGCCTTTAAAGTCATTATCACGTGTGCAAGGCACAAAGTAGGGCGTTGCTTGCGCAAGTATCGCTGCACCTTCATAAATTTGATAAAAAGGATTTGGCATCACGATGGTAGGTGGTTGATGAGAGGGGGGTAGTGCAGGATTGGCTGCGTCACCTGCAGTGTGGTCAACCACTGCTTGCACAATACTAAAGATTGCTTCACGCGTACCCATCACTGGCAATATTTGCGTATCAGGATCCACATGCGTTAAGAAAAATCGCTTTTCGAGCCAGTGAGCAATGGTTTGACGCAGCTCAAACAGACCGTTAGTGGTTGGATAATGACTTATTTTGTCCAAGTTTTCTCGTAGTACGTCCAGCACAAAGGCAGGTGGCTCATGTTTGGGCTCGCCAATTCCCAGCTTGATTTCACTGTAGGTAAGGGCTGGCGCGCTATCTGCAAGCAGTTTTGCCATCTTCGCGAAGGGATAAGGATGTAGGTGGGTCAAGTTGTGATTCATAATTAGGATAACTATAATAGACAATTAATAATAAAGTTATAAAGAAAAGTTACATTCTAGCAGTGTGGCAATTCTCTTATTTTTTCTTTTTTTCATGGTAAGACTGTTTGCTGGATGACGAATAATTATCGCTCATCGAACACTCAAAAATGTAGTGGTATTCAAAACCGTTAAATAAAAATTATCAATGACTAACGGCTATAAGTACAAAAAACGCTATCAGTCTTCATGATAAAATATTATAAGGATAATTTGATATGCCTAGTGTTTCGAAAACTGAAGATATAGACGCTGAACATATCAATCATGATAATGTAGGTAGTCATCAGCATCATACTCGATTGTATGAATTATTGAAACAGCGAGAACAGTATTGGTGGCAGGCTCGACAGCAGTTGCTGACTCGTAAAGAAAGAAAAATGGTTTGGTACAGCGAAAACAGTTTGATGATGTGGTTACTATGGCAATTGGTTGGTTATGTGGTTGTTGCTATGGTACTGATGTTAATCAGTAATTTACTCGATATAGTGCTGCCTTTGTGGCAATACATTGCTTTGTTTGTCTTACAAACCGTTATTTTCGTTTTTATGTTGATGGCTAAAGGGCGAACGGCCAATAAACTACAGCGTAAAATCGACAAAGATGAAATGGTGAGTGAAGAAGCATTCAATGAAATGGTCATCTTAGCAAAAGACAGTTTGTTTCCAGATGTACATGCCAATGCGCCAATTTCTTTAAAGCAGTTATACGATTATTTTGAGGGGCAGTTTCATCTGACCAGTTTACATCGCTTACTACAAAAAGAAGTTGATACTGGGCGACTACTACTGACTCAGCAGCAGTTAGATGCAAATATATTGCCGCCAGATCTTGCTGATGATGAGCTGGATGATCATGCCAGCGAAATGATATATAAAAGCATGATTTAAGATTATTTCCCTTTTCTCAAGTCACCTTTGTGACTGTCGAACATTTCCTTTATCGACAAGTCTGGTTATTCAGCAATACCTTTATCAATCAAATACCTCTATCAATCAACATATCAATTCATAGAGGTATTGATTTAGCGTATCAAGTCACAGTGTCTTTTTGTGTACTTAGACTTGCGATTAGTGCTGACTTTAAGGCATCGAGCCTGTCAGTAGATAAGGGCTCATCATTTTGGTCACTGATATAAAACATATCCTCTGCACGCTCGCCCAATGTAGTAATACGGGCGGCATGTACCTCGATTTTTTGTTGTAAAAACACCTGTCCCACTCGTGCCAACAATCCGGGCTGATCCAGCGTCTCTAAGCTCATGATGTGTTGATCTGATGCTTCGTTAAATTCAAAATTAATTACCGTTGTCACTTCAAAGTGTTTGAGCTGACGAGGCATGCGCTTGTTCGTCAGCTTAAGCACAGTAGGATCTTTAAAGGCATCGATCAGGCGTTGTTTTAGCTCTTGCTGACTGTCTTCATCAACCAACAGCGTGCCGCTAGGATCAAGGAGTACATACGAATCTAAGGCAAAGTCACGCGTGGCGGTAATGATACGAGCATCCAATACATCCAGATTCATCTGATCGAATACGGCCATCGTGACGGCAAATAGATTCATCTGATCTTGCGTATAAACGAAGACCTGCACCGCATCAAGTGCCAGCTCTCGATGCTCGCGTAATACGACCAAAGGCGGGCTATCTGCATTGGAGGCAAGACCAATAGGCGGGTGGTTCAAGATAGCTTCGGTATGCCATAAAATATCTTCGGCAATCTCTCGCAAAAAGTACTCATCACCCAAATCGTCCCATAGTCGCAGTACTTCGTCGCGATTCATGTGCTGATTTTTGACATTGTCCAGCATCTCTAAGGTTTGCTTACGCGTAGCACTAATCATGTCTTGACGGTTGGTCGGCGCATCTATATCAGCCCGCAAAATGCGCCGAGTCTGAGAATATAGCTGCTTCATAAGGGTTGCCCGCCAGCTGTTCCATAACTGTGGGTTGGTCGCATTCATATCGGCAACGGTCAGCACGTAGAGATGATTGAGATGGGTGACATTGCCAACCAAATTTGCAAAAATAGTGACCACTTCAGGGTCCGAGATGTCTTTTTTCTGGGCGGTCATCGACATTAATAAATGATAACGAGTCAGCCAACCGACTAAGTTGGCATCTGCCAAACTCATACCGTGCGCCAAGCAAAACTCAATAGACTCCGTTTCACCCAGCTCACTGTGATTGCCACCGCGACCTTTGGCAATGTCGTGGAACATCGCTGCCAATACCAAAATTTCTTTGCGCTCGATTCGCTGGAATATTGAGCTGACCAAGGGAAAGTCTTCATAAAAGCGCGGGTCGGTGAAGCGGTGTAAAATCCGAATCAAAAATAGCGTGTGCGCATCCACCGTGTAACGATGAAACAGATCATATTGCATCAGACCCGTCACTTGAGCAAAAGCCGGAATATAACTGCCCAAAACGCCACAGCGATTCATGGTACGCAAACGATGAAACAGATAGTTCTGCTCTTTTAGATTGGCCAAAAATAACGCCTGATGCACAGGGTTGTCGCGGTACACCTGATCGATACCGCGCGCGGCGATTTTGAGCGCACGTAAGGTATGAGTACGCACGTTTTTGATACCGTGCTGACCCATCAATAAAAACATCTCCAAAATCGCTTCAGGATGCTGAGCAAAAACCCTATGATGTGACATGGCGATCTGGTCGCCAATTTGATTAAAGTGCGCGTTAATAGGCTGCTTTTTTGGTCGCTCGGCATCTGGTAGATGCGATTCTATGATTGTCTCATAATAATGGTTGGTCAACATCTCAGACAATGTCGATATTTTCATAGCGCAGCGATAATAATCTCGCATAAAACGCTCAACCGCCGCGTTTGGCTCATCATCTGGTTGAGTCTCATAACCCATCAACTGAGCAATCTCGCGCTGATAATCAAACAGTAGCTTATTTTCATTACGACCTGTCAAGACATGCAGATAATGACGTATTTGCCATAAATAACCTTCTGCAAAGCTCAACTCATCAAACTCTTTTTCTGTCAAAAAGTTCTGTTGCACCAAGTCATAAAGCTTACTGACGCGAAAATAACGTTTGGTCACCCAGCCGACCAGATGGATGTCGCGTAAGCCGCCTGGCGCTGTTTTGATATTTGGCTCAAGGTTGTATTCTGTGGCATTGTGCTGTAAATAACGCTCTCTTGCCTCAGCAACTTTGACATCATAAAAGTCACGCGGCGACCACTGTTTGTTGACAATCTGAATGGGCGTCTGTTGCAATGCCTCATTCCCAATCAATAACCGAGCCTCTAGCTGAGCGCTAGCAATGGTATGATCAAGCGCGGCTTCTAAAGCATCATTGACGCTACGCACAGAGAGAGCAGGCTCTAACCCGATATCCCACAGTAGCGCTACTAAGCGATCTATTTTTTGGTTGGTATCTGCGCTCATCTCATCTGGATAAAGCAGCAAAATATCGATATCTGAATACAGCGACAGCTCACCGCGACCGTAGCCGCCTGTGGCAAACAGTGCCAAATCCGTCTTATCAAGCTCAAACCAAGTAAAGAGCGCAGTAAGCAGGCGATCAATCGCGCAAGCACGTGCCGCTACCAACTGACGAATATTGACACCACGCTCAAGAGCACGGCTGATATCGTCATTGATTTGGCTTAACCATTTTGGAATATCGATAAGCAGCTGTTCGGTGTCATGCGTGTCTGCCAATAGTGATGTGTTGGCCGCTGTATTATTCAATAGCAAAGGCAAGGGCGTTAGATCAATAGTAGCAACATCACAATTCAGCATGAGAGGTATCCAATTAAGAGGTTGAAAATAAATCGTTAAAATTAAGTCGTTAAAAGCATGTCATTAAAAACAAAGAGCGATTAGGCATCGTAAAACAGATGCCACACAAATCATATGCGCAAAAGTATAAAGATAAGCTTTAACAACACCTTACTCAATATGCCCTAATTATGCGCCAAAAAAAAGACCGCCTAGGCGATCTTTTTTATATTACTGGGTCAAAAAGCTCAAATCTTCTTCAGGTCGCGTGGTAAATACCTCACAGCCATTGTCGGTCACAACCATCGTGTGCTCCCATTGAGCAGACAACTTACGATCTTTAGTGATCGCTGTCCATTCATCGGGCAAGATTTTCGTCTGCCAAGTGCCTTGGTTGATCATTGGCTCAATGGTGAAGGTCATACCCGTTTTTAGCTCAAAACCCGTGCCTTTTTTGCCATAGTGCATGACTTGGGGCTCATGGTGAAACTCATTGCTGATACCATGTCCGCAGAATTCGCGAACGATACTGAAGCGTTCAGGCTCGACCACTTCTTGAATGGCAGCACCAACATCGCCTAAGCGCGCACCGTTTTTGACGACACTCATGCCAGCATATAAGGCGTCTTGTGCCACTTTGCAAATGCGCTGCGCCATGATAGAGCCGTTGCCAACGATCCACATTTTTGAGGTATCGCCATAATAACCGTCTTTGATGACGGTCACATCGATATTGATGATATCGCCATCTTTGAGCAGTTTGTTTTCGGCAGGAATGCCATGACAGACCACATGGTTGACAGAAGTACAAATCGATTTTGGAAAGCCATTATAATTGAGCGGCGCAGGAATGGCCTTTTGCACATTAACGATATAATCATGAGCGATTTGGTTAAGTGCTTCGGTACTAACGCCAACCTTGACATGCTCATCAAGCATCACAAGGACATCACTGGCAAGTTTACCGGCCACACGCATTTTTTCTATGGCATCAGCGGATTGAATAAGGGATTTTTTAGTCATCATCGTCTTACTTATAGTTATGAGATTGGTATGGTGCATTATAGCATAAATGTGGTTAGTGCTGTTTTGCGCGCATTGACCATCTATTCGTTGATTAAGTTGTTATTTGCCTGACAAGTCGCCGCATTCCTGACTCTATGGAGATGACTACAAAGTCACTAAAATACGGCCTAAATTCAAAAAAACTCATTGAATGTTGCTAAATATAGTCGTAATGTAATTTTGGTTGCTAAATGGATTAGCAAAGGTTTTCAGTACTTTTTTGCAGGATGCAAGAATAAAAGGACTGAAAACAGCCTCACCTTAACGATAACAAGGATGTTGTTATGAGACTCAAAAATTACTTACCTTCGACAGTCATGCCAAGCCTTTTTTTGCCCACACTTGGTACGATTGGTGCGGGTATCTTTATGATAATCGTACAGACCAATTCTGCCCAAGCAGCAGGTCAGTACTATAATTGTGCCAATGCCAACGGTTGCAAGTTGGTTGATAGCCAATATTTCACATCCAGCTATACCAAGACGCAATATCCCATCGTCATGGCTCACGGTCTTGGTGGTTTTACGACGCTATTTGGGGTCATCGATTACTTTAATGGAATTCCTGGTGAGTTGATAAAAGGCGGCTCAGAGGTATATACCACCAAAACGTCAGCCGTCAATAATAGTGAAATTCGCGGCGAGCAATTGCTGCAACAAGTCAAAACCATCACTGCCATCTCAGGCAAACCCAAAGTCAATTTATTTGGGCACAGTCAGGGCGGTATCGATATTCGCTATGTCGCTGGCGTTGCCCCAAAATACGTCGCCTCAGTGACGGCTGTCTCAAGCCCAGAGCAAGGCTCAAAAACCGCAGATTTTGTCAAAAAAACGCTTGAACCAAACAACACTACTGGAGAGCCATCAAACGTCACCACGCAATTGGTATCAGGCGTATTCAATTTAATTGGTGGCTTTACGGATATCGGTTCTGGCATAAGTTACAAGCAAATACAACAGCAAGATGGCTGGAAGGCACTGGTTGCTTTATCCACGAGTGGGGCTGCCACCTTCAACGCAAAATTCCCAGCAGCGATGCCAACCTCATACTGTGGACAACCTAGTAGCACCAAAATAGGTGGTATCAGCTATTATTCATTCAGTGGTGTTGGGCAGCTAACCAGTGCCGTTGACCCAAGCGATTATTTGTTAGCCGCAACGGGCGTACCATTTGCAGGCGAGTCTAACGATGGATTGGTATCTGCTTGCTCAAGTAGGCTTGGTTATGTGATTCGTGACAATTATAAAATGAATCACTTAGATTCAGCCGACCAAGTGCTGGGTCTGACCGCATGGGGTGAGTCTGAACCAAAATCTATCTATCGCACTCAAGTGAATCGTCTGAAAAACGCCAGTCTATAAGAATTATTTAGAATGATAGACAGAAATAGCATCAATTAGGCTTTAATTACATTGATGCTGTTTTTGTTTATCAAAGTGACCAATCGCTAGATCAACTTATTTTTGCTACTAAGATACCTTTGCTATGTCAAATAATGGCCGCTCGCCTTTTTTAACTATCGTGATGATTGCCGTGGTCATCCTCTTAACCGTGGCGGTTATTTTATGGTTTAAACCAAACAGTAGCAGCGTTGCTTCTACCCAATTGGCTTCCACCACAACAGGCAGTCCAATTACCGATAGCGAATCGAATCTAGTCAGTTCTGACCAAGGTACGACTACCAGCCCTACTCAGGGCAATACGCCATTTATCACGGGGCTAGAGAACCTACCGCGCTCGTTGCAAGGCACGACGGTCGATGGTGAAATCATCATTGACGAGAATAAACAGCTGGTTGTGACCGAGGGCTTACGGCGTCTGTTCGATTACTTTTTATCCGCGTTCGGGGAAGAAGACGAAAGTGTGATTCATGAGCGCGTAAAAGGGTATATTCGCAATCACACACCAGAGCCTGCTGCCAGTCAAGCCATTAGTATATTCGATCAATATGTGGCGTATCTCAAAGCATTGCCAGAGATAGAGAAGCGCTATGGCAATCTACAACTGCAAGCGACGCAAAGTGGTGAGCTGGATTTAAATATAGTGGCGCAGCGCAAGCAAGACGTGGCAAAGCTTCGTCAACAGCATTTTGATAAGCCAACCATCCGCGCATTTTTTGGCGCAGAAGAAGTATATGACAACTATAGTGTTGAGATGATTCGAATCAATCAAAACGAGCAGCTATCTGATGCCCAAAAAGAAGTGGCAAGGCAGGACTATATCAGCCGTATGCCAGACAATGTCACCAAAACCAATATTGAGCAGCAAGCCAATATCAGTGCCTTAATCACTCGGACAGAACAGATGAAAGCAAAAGGCGCGACGGCAGAGGAGCTGTATAAAATGCGTCGTGAGTTGGTAGGCGCACCAGCCGCTGCACGGTTAGCGCAAGTGGATCAAGAAGATGCAAGCTTCGATCAACGTTTTACTCAATATCAAACCCAAAAACAGCTACTGTTGAGCCAAAATTCAGACAATGCGCAAACTCAAATTGAGCAGATTGAACAGCAATTGTTTGATGAGAGTGAACGCAAACGGTTGACAGGCTATGCGGCGCTGCAACAACAAAAAGCTGCCAGCTCTAATTAAAGGTTTAACGAATAATACGAAAGTGTTAGCAGCTAATGGCATGTCTAGCAATGCCTAGTAGCAAAAAGACTATAAAGAAGAACAAATACTAAGGCAATGACGCACTCAATCTATAAAGACAATTGAGTAGCAACTATGCATAATAGCTCAATTGTTTAGATACATGAATAAAACAATAAACCAATGATAATAAAGCTCATGGTTAGGATAAAGGGCATATCTGTTTTTTATGAGAATGTTTTTTATGCAAATGCTTTTTATACTAATTATGCTTAGTAACCTATATAGGAGTTTATATGAAAAACATGACTAAAATAATGATGGCAGCGACGCTTGCTGTTGGTACACTTGCTGCTGGCTGTCAAACGACTCCGAGCGTAACAGCGCCCGTTACTCAGTCGATTACTTCTGAGGCGCTACAAGCGTATAACTGGCAACTTGTTGATGCCAAACGTATGAATGGTGAAAAAGTCAGTCAGCTGTTTATCAATCCAGCGAAACCGCTAACATTGAGCTTCTTTGAAGACAATGGTAGCGAGCGTGTGACATTTAAAAATACCTGCAACAATATGGGCGCGCAGTACAGTGTGGTAAATGGCAATGTACAGATTACTAATGGTATCAGTACCATGATGGCGTGTCCTGAGCCACAAGCGAGTTTTGACACCGCGACATTGGCCACTGTACAAGGCAAATACAGTCTCAATAAGAATGTGAATAATACGCCTATCTTAACCATCAAAAATGACAGCCAAGTTGCTTATTTCAAAGCCGTCGCTAAGTAACTTATTCAATACAGCTCATTTAACAGAGTTCATTTGATAATGCTCAGTCAATACAACTTGTGTCGGTATGGCTTATGTCGGCACAGCTTATTGAACTAAGTGCGCTGTTTTTCAAAATCAGATTTGATTGTCATGATGCCTCACTACTATGTTAAGTGGGGCATTTTTTTGTGTAAAATCAAAGCGCAATGTGCGCTACACTAGAGATAAAGTTGGTCTCTAAAAACGCTTATTATGCACTCATTAAAGCTCTATTGGACTTTATCTTATGTTGAAACGCTTTGTGTCACAACCGGCTAAAACTCTTATCAGCATCTCGATCGCGATAGGTACGCTCAGCATCATAACGGGTTGTCAGACGCTACCGAACATGAGCGTTTCTAATACCACGATCAATACTGCTAGTAACCCACTTACAGCGGCGATGCCTGCCATCGACCGTCAAGGACATATTGCTTATGTGGAAGAGCAAGGCGTAGGCGCTGCCAAGATATCCACCCTTTATACCATCCGTCCTGATGGCAGCGATCGGCAACTGATGGATCAATTAACTGGCTATATCTATGCGCCTGCATGGTCAGCGGATGGTCAATATCTTGCTTATAGCAAACAAGCACCGCGTCAGCATCCCAAGATTTATATTTATGAGCGTAAAAGCAACAATAAACAATTGGTCGTGGATAGTGAAGGCAGCAATCTATCAGCGTCGTTTTCACCGGATGGACAAAAATTGCTTTATAGCTCAACCGTTGGCGGCAACGCCGATATTTATGAGTGGCGTTTGAGCGATGGCAGTACCAAACAGCTCACCACCTTGCCCAGTACTGAGGTTCAGCCAAGCTACGCTGCTGATGGTAAAAGCTTTGTTTATACTAGCGACAAAATCCGTGCGGGCAGGCCGAGCATTTATCGTTATACCTTTGCCACTGGTAATGCAACACTGATACCGACAGGAGGTTATGCTGCCAGTCCGCAACTAAGCGCAGATGGCCAGCGCATGGCATATCTGAATGGTCGCAAGGCTGCGGTCATGACGCTTGCCACAGGTCAAGTGCTTGATTTGGCAGAGACAGGATTTGATGAGCCAGCGCGCCTGTCACCTTCTGGGCAATATGCTGTCTATCCAACGCGCAACTCAAATTTAGGCGGGCAAGTAGACGGGCAAAGCGGTGGCAGCTTGGTCATTCATTCCTTGTCTGGTCGCACAAGCTATGCGATCAGCAGTCAAGCTGGCGGTATATTGCGTTCACCCGTTTGGGGTCGTTAATGGCAAAATCTATGTATTATGTAATGGAATGTATATATAATTGAAGATAAAGAAACATAAGTTGATTCTATAGCCTAAATTTTAACAGGTTCTTGGTCGTATATTAAATTTGTCAAAACCTAGCCTAGGAAGGCGATTTTTTATAGAGTTAGGGAATCAAACGAAGGAGCAACGATGCACGAGTCTTTTTTAGTCTTTATCACTAAAATCAGTTTGTACCCCACGGTTGTGTTTACAGGACTTGTGATGTTCGTGACTTTGTATTGGTTGGTGTCTTTACTTGGTATGGCGGATATGGACACCGTAGACACTGGCGAATCAGGTGCAGATGCCTCCAACCTAACCTCAACAGGGTTTTTTACAGGCATCATGCTCAAGTTCGGTCTTTATGGCGTGCCTTTCATTATCATACTTTCGTTGATCAGCTTGATCGGTTGGCTACTCAGTTATCTATACACCAGTTTTTTGCATCAACATTTTGACTCAGGGCTTTTGTATTATGTATTTGGTACAGGCGCTCTGATTTTTGTCTTAGTCGTCTCCATGTGGCTAACCGGCCTCATCATCTCACCCATACGTAAAAACATCGCCAATATCCCTAAACGCAATGCCTCTAGTCATGTAGGTAAAATCGCGATAGTGCGGACATTGACAGTAACGAGCAAACATGGCGAAGCCGCGCTCAATGACGGCGGGGCAGGTTTGATACTCAAGATACGTGCGGATGTCGATGACAATCTACTCAAAAAAGGCGATAAAGTGATGTTGGTAGAGTATCTGGATAACACCAACACTTATCGAGTGACAGCAGTTAGCAATCAATAGAGAATGGACAGTAATCTCGTAATACATACTTATAAAAGATATAAGACCCGTAATCTGTCTTTAGGCAGGGTATCAACAGTTTTACATTTGCTTGGAATGTTTTCATTAAAGGAATGAATATGGACATACTCATCATCGTCGGTGTCGTCGTGATACTGGCGTTTGTTTTTATCATGGCAACGCTACTCATGCTCAAAGCGTTTTATATCAAGGTTGAGCAGGGTACTGCGTTAATCATCAACGGCGTGAATAAAATCGGCGTACGCTTTGATGGCGGCTTTGTCTGGCCCGTCATCAACAAAAAAGAGCTGATGAAAATATCGCTGATCACCCTAGAAGTGGACAGACGTGGCAAAGAAGGTTTGATTTGTGCTGATAATATGCGCGCGGACATCACGGTAGCGTTTTATCTGCGTGTCAATGAAACCGAAGAAGACGTGCTCAAAGTTGCCAAATCTGTTGGTGTAGATAGAGCCTCTGATAAGGTTGCAGTCAATGAGCTGTTCAATGCCAAGTTTTCAGAAGCCCTAAAGACAGTAGGTAAGCAAATTGATTTTGTCAAACTGTTCGAAAACCGTAGTCAGTTCCGCGACAGTATTGTTCAAGAGATTGGTAACGATCTAAACGGTTATGTTCTAGAAGATGTGGCAATTGACTATTTAGAACAGACGCCAAAAGTCTCGTTGGACTCAAGCAATATCTTAGATGCGGAAGGTATAAAAAAGATCACGCAGCTGACCGCCTTTCAAAACGTCATCACCAATGAGCTTGAGCGGGATGAAGAGCTGGCCGTTAAAAAGAAAAATGTCGAAACCGTTGAAGCCATGCTGGAGCTGGAGCGCCAGCAAGCCGATGCCGAAGCCAAACAGAAGCGTGAAATCTCATCAGTGATTGCTCGTGAAACCGCTGAGACACGCAAAATTGAAGAAGAAGAGCGCAAAAAATCTGAAACCGCCATTATTATGGTCGAGCAAGATTTAGCGATTCAGCGTGAAAACCAACAGCGTGAAATTGAAGTCGCTGAGCAAAATCGCCTACGTGCGGTGGTCATTGAAGAAGAGAAAGTCACGCGTGCTCGTGATTTAGAAATCGTCTCGCGTGAGCGTGAAGTTGACTTGCAACGTATCGAAGCCGAGCGTGCGATTGAGCTTGAGAAAAAAGAAATCGCCAACGTCATTCGTGAGCGTATCGCGGTGGACAAAACCGTGGCGCAAGAAGAAGAACGCATCAAAGAAGTGCGTGAAGTCAGTGAAGCGGAGCGCTCTAAACAAACTCGCGTACTGGCAGCCGAAGCAGATGCTGAAGAACTCAAAGTGCGTCAGGTGAAAAAAGCGGAAGCAGAGGAGCTCTCTGCCAAGCATAAAGCCGTTGAGATCACCACGCTTGCCAATGCCAATTTAGAAGCGTCTGCTAAAGATGCAGAAGCAAAAATCAGAATGGCAGAAGGTATCAAAGCAGAAGAGTCTGCTCATGGTTTTGCTGAAGCCGCCATTCAAGAAGCCAAAGCGGCTTCTCTAGAAAAAGAAGGCATTGCCAAAGCCAATATTATCAAAGCAACGGGTCAAGCTGAGGCACAATCACAGCGTGAAAAAGGCATGGCTGATGCCGAAGTCATTGCAGCTCACGGCGAATCCAATGCCAAGGCAGAGCGTGATATCGGTATGGCAAATGCTGAAGTTATCGCCGCGCGCGGTGAGTCAAATGCCAAAGCCGAACGCGACGTTGGTCTGGCAAAAGCCGAAGTCACTCGCGCACATTTCCAAGCCGAAGCAGATGGTTTGGTCGAAAAATTCAATGCCATGGGCAGCATGAGCAAAGAGGCACGCGAACACGAAGAGTTCCGTATGGGTCTTGAGACAGCGCTGCAAGAAGCGATTGCATCCATTGAGGCTGGTAAAGAGATTGCCAAAGAAAACGCAGAAGTCTTAGCTGTGGCACTTCAAAAAGCCAAAATCGATATTGTGGGCGGCGAAGCGCACTTCTTTGATAACTTTGCCAAGTCATTGTCGATTGGTAAAGCCATTGATGGCTTAGCAGGTAAGTCAGATACGTTAAGCGGTCTGATCAATACCATGATGGCCAATCAAGTTATGAAAGCCAACCAGTCAAACGATGACAAACCTGCTTAAACGCGGCGCGACTGGTATAAATTTTCTTCGCGTGCTGCTAATGCAGAGGCTGCAAAAAATTCATTCCAGTCGCCTCATAACACTCTTGATGTAGGCTAGCTACATAAATAAGCACGTTGCCGCTTAGATGGCAAAGTGCGTTAGGCAACTTATTAATAGTATGATCGATACGGTCGGTTTGAAATAAGATCGATATGTGAATAGCTATATGCTTCTGGTATAAATTTTCCTTGCTTACTGCTAAACAGAGGCTGCGAAAAATTGATACTAGAAGCAACCAACTCAGTGAGAGAGTAACGGTTTCAAAATGAATCGACTATGGTCATCGCAAGATTAATAAATTGGCTAATCTAAAAAAACTCGCTGTTATGACTGTCTTTTTAGATTAGCTCTTTTTCAAATTTTATCTTATTTTCTTTATTGCTAAAAATAAACACGGACGAGCAACGATGGCGGATACGCAAAAACCAACCGATTCGGCTAGCAAAACCACCGACAATCAAGCTGAACAAACCGATCAGGCAGTGGCATCAGGCAATGCCTATGAGCTAATCAAAAAACGTCTAACGGAGCAAGGCAGTCGCCTAGAGCAGCAAACGGCCAAGTTGAATCAAGCGCGTCTGACGGAATTTGGCAGTACGCAGATGCAAGTCATTGCACGCACGCGCATCCGTACCGAATACAACTGTGTGGCGCAAGACATGGTGCAAGTCGGTGATTATTTGCTGTTTGGCTACAATGTCTTTATGGGGCTAAAGCGAGCGAGCAACATCAAAGACGTGTTGTCGCTATATCGATTGATAGAGCCTACCGAAAACATGGGTAGTGAGGGCGATGATAAGGGCAGTTTAAACAATAGCAATGTAGAAAACCAAGATTTAGAAAAGAGCGACGTAAAAAGTAACGACGTAGAAAATAGCCCTAAAGAGAGCACTGCCAATAGCAACGATCCAGAATATCGACTTGAAGAAGTCGATTTAAAAAACACCTTTTTAGATCAAGATGCTTTTGTTCAAGATTTCAATGAGCTGTATCGATATTACAAGCAAACGCGCCTGATTCAGCTGATCGTCAAAGACAGCAAGCTGCTATTGGCGTTTCAGATTGGTGAGCGTATCACCGACATACGCGTCTTTCGCTTTGCGCTGGATTTTAGCCAAGGCACGCCAGAGTCTGCCCAAGTTGCTTATGTCGACAATAGAGGCGAGCGCGACATTGAGCTTCCGCCTGCGTATGATTTTGATTGGATACAAACCACGCGTGATCAGATGATCAATGGCAAGTACCCACATATGAATATCTTGGACACGATATTTGTAGAAACCGTGAATGGCGATTTAACAATTAAGATTGAGAATAACACGCAGTCAGGACAAGGCATCTATAGCGAGCCTGTCAATGATCGCACCCAATCGCTCACCGATGCCGAGATTGCGTATGCCAAAGTCGGTAGTCTGATACTGCTCAAGATATTGCCGTACCGTGAGGACAGTTATCGTTATTTTGTTTATAACACCTTGACTGAAGCCGTGCTGCGTTTGGATGCCATTGGTCAATCATGCGTCCAACTGCCCGAAGATCACGGCATTATTTTTCCTGGCGGCTATTATCTGCAGACAGGCGAGTATAAGTTGTTTGATACCAATAGTGCGGGTGCCAAAGATTTAAAATTTAAACGTAGGATTGTCGCACCAAATGGTGAAGATGTTTTGTTCTTGTTCTATGACAGAGATCTAGGTGTCACTGGGTTGTTCCCTTATAACCTCATCAAAAAACAGTTGGCCAACCCGATTTATTGTAATGGTATGGCATTGGCAGACAGTGGGCGTTTGGTGTTGTTTAGCGCCCAAAGTGAGCCATCGCGCATTCACCCGATGCAGATATGGCATACCCCTTACGCCTCACCTGAGTACATCAGTGAGTTGCCTGAAAGCACCAGTTTTTATGGCAAAATCGGCAACAAAGAACTGGTACGCGGCATCTCTGATCTCTATAGTATTACTCGTCTCATTGACAATCAAAGCGTGTCGCAAAAGCTCTACGAAGAGCTTGCGGACAATACCAGTCGACTGTTTGATAGCTATTATTGGCTGTCTGAGCCTGAGCTCAAAGACGTCGCCAGTAGTATTAAAGAAGTGACAGCGACCGCTGAGCTGGTTATTGATGAGTTTGCCAAAGTCCAAAGTATCCAAAAGCAAACCCAAACCGCGCTTGCCGATGCCGAATCTCAGCAAAATGAGATTTTGCGGCAGATACGGGTCACGACGTTTGAGTCTGCCAGCGACTATGTCGATCAACTCTCAGCGCTCAGACGACAAAAAGGCCGCTTGGTTAGCCTAGAAGAATTGCGCTATTTAGACAGTGATAAATTAGCAGCATTACAGGCGCAGCTAGAAGCAGCAGAAAGCGAGATTGCCGAAAAGACCGTACTATTTTTAAGCGGTGAAGACGCTCTGTCTAGCTACGAAGCTGTGTTGACAGATGTCAGCGAACGCTTGAATACGGCGGAAACCAATGCCGAGCTAAAGCCCGTCTTAGATAAAATCGATGAAACGGCGCAAGGGCTTGACTTACTGACCGAGCTGCTTGGTACATTGGACGTTGCGGATGCCACGGTACGCACACAAATTATCGATGACATATCGACCATTTATGCCAGCCTCAACCAGAGCAAAGCCAAGCTCAATCATAAACGCAAAAACTTGGGTTCGGCAGAAGCGGTCGCGCAATTTGGTGCGCAATTCAAGCTGTTTGGTCAATCGATTGCCAATGCCTTATCCATTGCCAATACACCTGAAAAATCAGATGAACAAATGGCGAAGTTGCTCGTACAGCTAGAGGAGTTAGAAAGCCAGTTTGCTGACCCAGAGACCAGTAATGGCGATCAGTTTTTAGCAGATATCATCAGTAAGCGCGAAGAGATTTATGAAACCTTTGAAAATCATAAGCAGCAATTGCTCGATGCGCGCAACCGTAAAGCTCAAAACCTAGGTGACGGCGCGCTGCGGATGCTTGAGAGCATCAAAAAGCGCACACAAAGTACAGGCGTGACAGGATTTACAGAAGAGGACGCGCTCAATACTTACTTTGCCTCAGATGGGTTGGTACAAAAAGTACGTCATATGGCAAAAGAGCTACAATCCATGGGCTTTAGCGTCAAAGCGGATGACATTGATGCGCGTTTAAAAGCCATTCAAATCGAGAGCTATAAGAGTCTAAAAGACAAGTCGGATTTGTTTGAAGATGGCGGTCAAATTATCAAGCTGGGCAAACACCGCTTTTCGGTCAATACCCAACCGTTAGATTTAACCTTGCTCAGTCGCCAGCAGTCAGATGGCAAGCGCGTGCTCAATTTGCATCTCACGGGTACAGATTATTATGAGGTGCTCGACAACGCTGAGCTAAATGCCTTGCGTCCATATTGGGAGATGAATATTGCTTCTGAGTCCGACAAGGTATACCGCGCTGAATATCTGGCGTATAGCATTATCGAGAGTGCCAAAAATAGCCAATACAATCTGACTGAAGCACGGCTATATCGCGCGTATGATGAAACGGCAAATACGCTCAATATTGACGGTCATATTGATAACGATAGCGCGCTGGCTAAATTGGTCAAATCCTATGCCACCCCGCGTTACCAACTCGGTTATGACAAAGGCATCCATGACCATGATGCCACGCTGCTGCTGATGCAAATATTGCCAACGCTGCGAGAAGCGGGTTTATTGATTTATACGCCGCAAGTGCGAGCATTGGCACAACTGTTCTATTGGCAATTAAATATAGTGCAAGCGCTGGGCTTAGAAGCGCTGCGTCAGTTCGGTTATGATGCTTGGCTCTCTGAATCGGTGCTGACGCATGCGCGTAACTGGACGGATAGGGCGGTTACGGCTGAGCAGCTGCGCCGTACCTTAGGTAGCGATACAGCCAAAGCACTGCTGGTTGAAGACATGACTCACATCATGCGAGGTTTTGTCACTGCTTATCAAGACAATCAGTCGGCGTTAGAAGCGAAGCAGGGCAATGATGCGAGTATCTTTCAGCAAAGCCATGTTCAGCTGGCTTGTGAGTATTTAGTGAGCGTGATGGGACAAGCAGCGGCGTCAGAAGTGGGTCTACATAAACCCTTCAACTGGCAAACCAGTCAACAGGCCGAGCAGTTGTGTGAGCAATTAACCAAAACATTGAATAACGCTTCAGGCAACTTACAACATAGCGCCAGCTTTGAACAATTACAATCCGCCATTAGTAAACTTGGTTTTCAGCCCAAGTCTGCCTACGAGCTGCTGGCAACTTGGTTTTATGCGTTACTGGATAAAACCTACCACGACAACGACGCAGTCGATGGGCAAACAGATGAGACAGAAAGTGACAACAATCCGCTCAGTGAAGATCAGCGCGCTGAGAGGGACGCAAAAAGCGCTTTACGCAAACAGCAATTAGAGAGTGGTCGCCATTATGTGCCTGAAGCCATTGCAATCTTACTGACACAATTAAGCGATACACAGCGTGAAGCGTTAGTACAGCGCCTTATGGATTCTGGTGTCAGCTTTGATAAAAGCAGTAGCAAAGGGACAACTGGTGTACCATCCAATTTATCTTTTTCCTCATCGCCACCGCTCACCAGTTTGAACAATCCGCTCAATCAAGTACAAAGCTTTGAGCGCAGCACTGGTAAAGTATCGCTTGAGGTACAAGTAAACAATCTGCTGGGCGAGCATACACGTATTCATCAGCAGACGTTACGCTTTGCGGTCGATGATTTTGTAAATCGCTTGCACCATCATGATACCCAAGTGATTCCGGCGTATAAGCGTTACCTTGCCATGCGTTCAGAAATCTTGCATGACGCAAAAGAATCCTTACGACTGGACGAGTTTATGCCGCGTCCATTGTCCTCATTTGTGCGTAACCGCCTGATTAATGAGAGCTATTTGCCGCTTATCGGCGATAACCTTGCCAAGCAAATGGGCACGGTCGGTGATGACAAGCGGACCGACTTGATGGGCATTCTCATGATGATATCGCCACCTGGGTATGGTAAGACGACCTTGATGGAGTACGTGGCCAATCGTCTCGGCCTGATATTTATGAAGATTAACTGTCCGTCGCTTGGACATGATGTCACCTCGTTAGACCCCGAAAAAGCGCCCAATGCCACGGCAAGAGAAGAGCTAAATAAAATCAACTTGGCTTTTGAGATGGGCAATAATGTCATGCTGTATCTTGATGACATTCAACATACCCATGCAGAGTTTTTGCAAAAATTTATCTCATTGGGCGATGGTACACGCCGTATCGATGGCGTCTGGCAAGGCAAAACCAAAACCTATGACATGCGCGGCAAAAAGTTCTGCGTGGTCATGGCGGGTAATCCATATACCGAAAGCGGTGAAGCCTTTAAAGTCCCTGACATGCTCGCCAACCGTGCCGATATCTACAATTTAGGCGATATCATGAGCGGTATGGAAGAGATCTTTGCGCTCAGTTATATCGAAAACGCCTTGACATCTAACGCAGTATTAGCACCGCTTGCCAATCGTGATTTGGCAGACGTCCATCGTCTGATTAAAATGGCGCGGGCGGACAATGCCAATTTGCTACAGGTACAAAGCAGTGATCTGACCTATCCGTATAGCAGCTCAGAGATTAATGAGATTATCGCTATCTTGCGTCATATGTTTCGGGTGCAAGAAGTCATTTTGGACGTCAACCAAGCTTATATTGCCTCCGCCTCGCAAGATGATAAATATCGTGTTGAGCCGATATTTAAGCTGCAAGGCAGTTATCGTAATATGAACAAGATGACTGAGAAGCTCTCGGCAATCATGAATGAGAATGAGCTAAACCAGCTGATAGACGACCACTATCTAGGCGAGTCGCAGCTATTGACCCAAGGCGCTGAGAGCAATCTGCTTAAGCTTGGTGAGATGCGCAGCACTTTAACACAAGAAGAATCAGAACGCTGGGCGCAAATCAAAACCGACTTCTTACGCAATAAAGCCATGGGCGGCGAAGATGGCGATACTGGCGCGCGCATCGTCGCGCAGTTGGTGGACTTAGCAAATGGCTTCAATACGATTAGCAGTCAGTTTGATAAATACTTAAGCCAAAATGACCCTGAACAAATCGCCCGTTTACGAGAAGCAGGACAGCAAGTGCAGATAGAGGCACAACTCGAAGCCCAAAAAATCCTCGTTGATAGCTTTATTAATAATGCCAAAGTCGTCAGCGACAGCATTGATAATGGCTTTGAAAAAAGCATGACTCAGCTGACACAGCTTTATAAGCACGATCATAAAGCAGAAGGCGAGTATCTCAAACAAAACCAAGAGATGCAAAAACAGCTGATGGTGCAGCTGGTCGATGCCGTGGAGCAACTGGCACACAATATGGCGGATAGTTTGTCTCGTAGCTTAGCCGAAAGCCTGATTAAGAATGGTGACAGCAAAGCTGTAGAGAGCAATGCGCCTGATATCCATGAGCAGACCACACTGATGGCAAATGCGCTCAAGCAAGCGCTGGCACCACTGATGATGCGCATGGATGAGAAGCTAGCGATTGATAGCAGTACTGATCAATCTGGTAAGCTGATCGTCAACAGTCTCAATCGCCTAAATAAAATATTTGACGATTATGACTAGTAACTGTGACTAATAGCAATGATACGTAGTAGGCTATAGTGACACATGACTGATGTCGTAAACAAACCAATGAGAAAGCTATGGCGCACAAAAAAAAGAATGTTCGAAAAAAACTCTGCCCCGTCTGTGAGCGTGAGTTTAGTTGGACTAAAAAGCTGGATAAAAACTGGGAGAGCATGGTCTACTGCTCAGACCAATGCCGTCGAATTAAGAAGTATGAGGGTGTCGAGCATCAAAAGTAAGATTTCACCGTAACGCAAATAGTCAAAAGTAGATGGGAGCAAACAATGGCACATAAAAAAGTAAACTTACCGCAAAAAACCTGCCCCGTCTGCCAGCGCCCATTTACGTGGCGCAAAAAGTGGGAAAAGGACTGGGAGCAGGTGATTTACTGTTCGGAGCGGTGTCGTCGGACGAAAGGTAAATCAGATTGAGGTAGTCCAAAACATTAAGGTAAATTATGAGTAAGCATTTTGAGCACTCAAGCTTTCGAGAAAAGCTTATTGAACACTTATTTATTGGTGAGATGTTAAAGCTATCTTGGCTAAAAGATGATTGCCAATTGGAAGTCATGAAACCTGAAGTCGATAATGCAGGCTGCGACGTTGTCCTCGAAAATAGTAATGTTATTCGTCATATTCAACTAAAAACTTCAAAACTAGGTGGAACAACATCAAGTCAGAAGGTCAATATTCGATTGGCGAGCAAACCTTCGGGTTGTGTGATCTGGATAGTATTTGATGAGCATACGTTGGAGCTGTGCTATTTTTATTTTTTTGGTGCTGAGGCTGGAAAGCCGTTAACTGGACTAGAAAATGTTAAGGTCGCAAAACATACTAAAGCAAATGCGGATGGCATAAAAGCTAAACGGCCTAATATTCGCACTATTAATAAGGGACAGTTTATTCGTTACGAGAGTGTTGAAGCTTTATTTAACGTTTTATTTTACAAGTAAAAAAAGATATATTTTGAATGCTACTCCATTTGTTAGCGCCCCTTTATTTGACGCAAGAAGCGAGAGAAAGATTGGGAGCAGGTAATTTATTGTTGTGATAGGTATTGGCAAAGATTTAATAAATACATGAGATAAAGTAGAATAATTGTTTATTTCGATGCTAGAATGGTTAATAATGCAAACTAAAGTTTAATATTTATAATGAAAAAAGATGTAGTTAAACGAAGTAAGAACAAAAAACGGCCTGTGAAAAACTATGCAAAATATGCTAAAAATAAAATACAGATCTTTAGTAGCGCTCATCATAGTCAACAGTTTGAAGACAATTGGGTAGTAGAGAAAGAATTCACTTGTGTTCGATTGGGACTGCTTAGATTCACTCAAATAATAGCAGCTTTTCTAATGGTTTTTAGTATACCTGTTGCAAGTTATTTAATGCATGCTGTTGAAGGATATGAAATATTTATAGTAATTGCTGTGTTTGTTGTTGCTATATTATCAGTCGCCCTATTAATAAATCCGAGTATGATTTTTAGAGGTGTTAACTGGTTGCGACAAGGCAATATCAAATTAAAAGGAAAACAAGTTGAATTAAAAATAGACAATAAAATTCACAATATACCAGTATTGGATATAAGAAAATTCAAATGTTATAAAACTACTAATTACAGAGCCAAAATTGAAGT
Organism: Psychrobacter alimentarius; assembly: GCF_001606025.1. Classification (NCBI taxonomy): domain Bacteria; kingdom Pseudomonadati; phylum Pseudomonadota; class Gammaproteobacteria; order Moraxellales; family Moraxellaceae; genus Psychrobacter; species Psychrobacter alimentarius. Next base: position 628,115 of record NZ_CP014945.1, read on the forward strand.
TGTAAAAATTATTATAAAGATGAAAGATGGTTCTAAGTTTTCTTTGTACCAGTCAACTAATTTTAGTGAGAACATATACATATTGTATAGTGTTGGTGTAATGATAGAGTCCATATTGACAGATCATTTTGAAAAGATAGACAAAGGTGCTTGGTTGCATCGAAAAGAAACCATTCATTATGCAGATATACTGACAGTTGTTTTTATCACCACATTTATAGGTATCGTGATCTATTTTAAGATGTACGATTTTTTATTCATTGTGTCCATGCTTGTATTGATTATCATTGCTCCTCGTTTTACCCTTTTTGTAACTAGTACACAGCACAGTAGTGATACCCATATATATTACATCAACAGAACGTAACTTTGTTTTTCTAAGAGCCGATTGTTTCGGCTCTTGTGTACAACTAATTTTAAAGCTCTGGACTCGACTAACCCAAAACCATTAAAGACACTACCTAGCATCTCTCTTAGCAAAAATATTCGCAACCAAAGCACCACTAAAGTTATGCCACACACTAAAGATCGCACTCGGTAAGGCAGCGACAGGATTGAAATAAGTCGCGGCAAGGGCAGCGCCCAGACCAGAGTTTTGCATGCCCACTTCCACCATGATGGCGCGGCGCTGTCTCTCCGTAAATCCAGACAAGCGCGCGATCACATAGCCCAAGGTATATCCCAACATATTGTGTAGAGCAACCACGATAAAGACGATGGCACCGCTATCTAAGATAGTCGCTTTAGACACCGCGACCACGGCTGCGATGATAATAGAGATACCCAGTACCGACACCATCGGCAATACCTCAGTGACGAACGCGATCTTGCTACCCAAAAACTTGTGAAAGACGACACCCAATAAGATAGGCAAGATGACGATCTTGGTAATGGTCACCATCATACTTGCCAAGTCGATATCGATCAGCTGACCGGCAAACACGTTTAATAAAATAGGCGTTAAGAAGGGTGCAAGTAGAGTAGAGATAGAGGTAATCGCTACGCTCAGTGCCACATCCCCTTTGGCCAAAAACGTAATTACATTACTAGACGTACCGCCAGGGCAACAGCCTACCAAGATGACACCGACCGCGATTAAAGGGTCGAGATTAAAAATCATAGTCAACAAATAAGCAATCAGAGGCATGAGCGTAAACTGTGCTAATAGTCCTACTAATACAGGTTTGGGACGTTTGACAATCTCTAGGAAGTCTTCCGTTCTAAGCGTCATGCCCATACCAAACATAATGATGCCAAGAATTGGCACAATCAAAAACGCCAATGAAGCAAAAAATTCAGGAAAAACAAATCCCAATACGGCACTGACCAATGCCCAGATTGCAAATGTTTTGCCAATCCAATTAGAGAGTAATGCAATCTGATTCATAGCCTGTCTCAAAATAAGAAAAAATGAAGTAGGCAATAATTTAGCACGGTTATTGGCAGTAAATGATAAAAGTATTTTGTGATACGTGCAGCGATAAGTTTGCTGATGACAGATAGAAAATAAGTTAATAAAAAAGGCTTACCCATCATAAATGAGTAAGCCAAAAAATAACGATAAAATGTCTATCGTTGATACGCTTCAAAGGCGTTGTAACGCTACTAGGATAAATTTTACGCAGCCTCTGTCGGCGTAGGCACAGTAAGCAAGTAAAATTGTACTAGTAGCGCATTTCAATTTATATAGCAGTTTTTTTAAAATCTATAAATTCGGATTTAACCATTTCTCCGCCGTTTTTATATCCCAGTCTTTACGCTCAGCATAGCTCTCTAATTGATCGCGACTGATTTTACCAACGTTGAAGTACTCACTATCAGGGTGTGAGTAATAGAAACCGCTGACGGAGGACGCAGGCCACATTGCATAGCTTTCGGTTAAGGTCGTACCAATTGCCTCTACTGTGCCAAGCCAATCAAACAATTTACCTTTTTCAGTATGCTCAGGGCAAGCAGGGTAGCCGGGTGCAGGACGGATACCGACGTATTTTTCTTTAATCATCTCATCATTAGTGAGCGACTCAGTCGGCTGATAGCCCCAATAGTCTTTACGAATCAGCTCATGCAGATGCTCGGCAAAGGCTTCAGCAAGACGATCAGACAGTGCTTGTACCATAATGGCATTATAGTCATCGCCCGCTGCTTTGTACTTTTCCGCCAATGCTTCTGTGCCAACGATGGAGACGGTAAAGCCGCCCAAATAATCCGTGTAAGCATCAGACGGTGAGATATAGTCGGCCAAGCTTAGGTTTGCCTTACCACTGGCTTTGTCACTTTGCTGACGTAAATGCTCAAACTGATGGGTCGGCTGACCATTTTGTTGCGGGTCATTGTCATAGACAGTGATGGTATCCGCGCCAGTACGGCGCGCAGGCATGAGTTTAAACACGCCTTTAGCTACGATTGACTTTTCCGCAATCATTTTGTGTAGTAAGTCTTCGGCATTACCAAACAAATCGCGCGCCGCTTCACCAACCACATCATCTTGCAAGATTTTGGGATACTTGCCCGTTAGACCCCAAGAGATAAAGAAAGGCGTCCAGTCAATATAAGGAAGTAGGTTATTGATGGGGTAATCGTCAAATATCACTTGTCCCAACTTATTGGGTACAGGCGGGACGTAGTTTTCCCAGTCATACTTAAAGCCAATCTTGACCGACTCCGCATACGTAATCTTAGCGGCTTTTGGTTGACGTTTGGCGAGACGCTCACGCACTTTGACATACTCTTCGCGCGTCTCATCGATCAGCGCTTGGCGGTGTTCTTTTGAGAGGAGCTTGGTGACCACGCCCACGGAGCGAGAGGCATCCGCCACATAGATGACGCCATCGTTTTGATATTGCGGCTCGACTTTGACCGCTGTATGCGCTTTTGATGTAGTGGCACCGCCAATCATCAAGGGGAGATTCATGCCGCGCTCTTGCATTTGCTTGGCGACATAAACCATTTCATCAAGGCTTGGAGTAATCAAACCAGACAGACCGATGATGTCTACTTTCTCTTTAATAGCAGTATCAAGTATGGTTTCGCAAGGCACCATCACGCCCAGATCGACGATGTCATAGCCGTTACAGCCGAGTACCACACCGACGATGTTTTTGCCGATATCATGGACGTCACCTTTAACGGTTGCCATGAGGATTTTACCTTTAACTTCACCTTCGACCTTTTCCGCTTCGATGTACGGGTTAAGCCACGCGACGGACTGTTTCATCACGCGAGCAGATTTAACGACCTGCGGTAAGAACATTTTACCAGCACCAAATAAGTCACCGACGATGTTCATACCATCCATCAATGGCCCTTCGATGACCTCTAGCGGTTTGGGATATTTCTCCCACGCTTCTTTGGTATCGGCTTCAATAAAGGTCGTGATGCCTTTAACCAGCGCATGAGCAATACGCTCTTCTACGGTTCCTTCACGCCAGCTCATATCGACGGTGCTGTCTTTTTTCTTACCGCCGTCTTGATAGTTTTCAGCGGCGCTCATGAGTCGCTCGGTGGCATCTTGTCCCGTTTCGCCTTGATTGCGGTTGAGCATCACATCTTCGATGGCATTACGCGCCTCAAGGGGGATGTCGTCGTACAATTCAAGCATGGAAGGGTTGACGATACCCATCGTTAGACCGTTCTTGATGGCATGGAACAAAAACACAGAGTTGATTGCTTCACGAATCGGGTTACCACGGAAACTGAATGAAACGTTTGAGACACCGCCTGATACCATCGCATTTGGTAGGTTTTCAGTGATCCAGCGTGTGGCATTGATGAAATCCGCGCCGTAGTTGTTGTGCTCAGGAATACCCGTTGCGACCGCAAAGATATTTGGGTCAAAGATAATGTCTTCGGACGGGAAGCCCACTTCGTTGACCAAAACATCGTAGCTGCGCTGGCAAATCTGAATTTTACGCTCGTACGTATCGGCCTGACCGTCTTCATCGAAGGCCATTACGATGACGGCAGCGCCATAACGCATACATAACTTGGCACGCTCGACGAACTCAGCATGACCTTCTTTTAAAGAAATGGAGTTGACGACAGATTTGCCCTGCGTACGTTTTAGCCCTTCTTCAATGATGTCCCATTTCGACGAGTCAATCATCAATGGTACGCGGCTGATATCAGGCTCACCAGACACCAAGTTGACAAAATGTATCATCGCTTGCTTGGAGTCCAGCATGCCTTCGTCCATATTGATATCGACGATTTGCGCACCGCCCTCGACCTGATCGCGCGCGACATCGAGTGCCTCGGTATAGGCTTCGGTTTTAATCAAGCGCAAGAACTTTTTAGAGCCTGTGACGTTGGTACGCTCACCGACGTTGACAAACAAACTCTCAGGCGTGATGGTAAAAGGTTCAAGTCCAGATAAGCGGCAGGCGGGCGGTATTTCAGGAATAACACGCGGCGCATAGTTTGCCACCATCTTGGCGATTTGGCGGATGTGCTCAGGTGTTGTACCACAGCAGCCGCCCACGATATTTAGAATACCCGCTTTGGCAAAGCCTTCGAGTAGGGCAGCCGTTTCTTCGGCCGTCTCGTCATATTCTCCAAACTCATTGGGCAGCCCCGCGTTTGGATGCGCAGACACATAGGTATTGGCAATATTTGATAGGGTCTGAATATGCGGACGAAGTGCATCCGCACCAAGCGCACAGTTAAAGCCAACGGATAAAGGCTTGGCATGGCGAATCGAGTTATAAAACGCTTCCGCTGTTTGACCAGATAGTGTCCGGCCTGAAGCATCAGTAATCGTCCCTGAAATCATAATCGGTAATTCAAAACCAATATCTTCAAACACGCCTGTCACCGCAAATATTGCGGCTTTGGCATTTAGCGTATCAAAGATCGTCTCAATCAAGATCAGATCGACACCGCCTTCCATCAATGCCAATGTGGCTTCACGATAATTGAGCACCAATTCATCAAAGGTAATATTGCGAAACGCAGGATCATTGACATCAGGCGAGAGTGAACACGTCCGTGACGTGGGGCCAATGACCCCAGCGACAAAACGTGGCTTTTCAGGCGTTTTAGCAGTGAATTCATCGGCTGCCGCGCGCGCAAGCTTGGCTGCTGCTTTATTCAGCTCGGGCACCAAGTATTCCATGTCATAGTCAGCCATTGACAGACGCGTACCGTTGAAGCTATTGGTCTCGATAATGTCTGCGCCCGCTGCCAAATGATCCATATGAATCTCTTTGATCATATGTGGCTGCGTGAGCACCAATAAATCGTTATTGCCTCTCACATCTTGACTGATATCTGCAAAGCGCTCACCACGATAATCAGATTCTTCCAGCTTATAGTTCTGAATGTGCGTACCCATTGCCCCGTCCAACATCAAAATCCTTGATGCCATTTGCGTAGTGATACGGTCACGTACAGTCAGTTGTTGCGCTTTATAAGGAAACACAGCAGGCGGCGTTAGAATAAAACCATCCGTAGAGTGTGACGAGCTAGAAGTGGTCTCTGTTTCAGAAGAATGTTGCGGGGTCATCGTTTGAGTCGTCATTTGAGTCATAGGAGCGCTGCTTATATCGTCAATGTTATAAAAGGAAGGAATAACAAACAGAATGCAATTTTTATAAAAATATTGGGCAAATCCGTATTATTTTAGCATGAAAATCATATGGTAAGCGGAACAGTACTTATTCCTGTTTGGCAGTATAAAAAGTAAAAAAAGTATTGGTAACAAGAGGCAGTACCACAGGCAATCTTATAAAGAAAAAGCGTGAAAATGACTCTCATTTCGATTAAAGATTACATAACGTGTAGCTCTTGTAAATCAAAGCAAACGCTCTCTTATGAAAGACAGACGCAACTTACACCACAACTACAAAAAGTAGCGTAAATTCGAGTTTATAAATATTTTTTATATGTTAATTTAATTTCAGAAGGATTTGTTTTTCGTAAGCAATACTTACTAGTAAATGTGCATGATTTCATTGACTTAATGTTAATATTTATCATGAATGTTTGCTTAGTGGTTAGCATTACGAAAAGAAGATCTGATCTGTAAGACAATAATTTTGTGGTTAACAAATAATTGAATCATTAAGGAAAATGTTATGAAACTTACTAAAATCGCTACTCTTGGTACTTTGGCACTCTCAATTGCAGGCCTAAGCGCTTGTAACAACATGATGCCAAACAAAAGCGCTGATATGAAACCGCCAATGCACAGCCAATCTATGGCAAAAATGAACGTCGTACAAGTTGCTCAAAGTAATCCTGATTTTTCAGTACTAGTAGAAGCCATTCAGGCCGCTGGTCTAACAGGTGCTCTAGCCAATCCAAACGCTCATTACACAGTGTTCGCGCCGACCAATGAAGCCTTTATGCAAGCGTTAAAAGAAACAGGTATGACCAAAGCACAGTTATTCGCAAACAAACCATTATTGACCAAAATCTTGGGCTACCATGTAATCAGTGGCGATATGGCAATGTATAAGAAAGACGTGAAGCCAGGTAACGTCATGACATTGAGCAAAGACACGTTGATGGTGACCAATCAAGGTAAGCTGATGGATGAGATGGGTCGTACGACCAATATTGTTAAGACGGACATCCCTGCCAACAACGGTGTGATTCACGTGATTGACAGAGTATTAATGCCTAAATGATAAGTAGGGCACAAATAAGTAGTGTCTGAACAAGCATCGCTTAATGTACGTTATATGTCCTTTCTATAAGATGAAGCTGGTATCAATACTAGCTTTCATCACTCATAAATTTACTAACTATTTAATCAGAAGATAGGTGTCGTTTTAGATATCATCTAAAGTTCTCTTAAAAAGCTCTCCTAAATAGTTACTACTATTGATTCACTCTAATAAAACTTCAGACCATAGGCGTGAAGTTTTTAACATCTTTATCGGACTTAACGCTTTTTTTGACTCAAGTCTATAGAAAAGAAAATCTGATGACCGATTCCTCTTATATGTGTAACCGTATGCTCTGTTGTAACAAGGCGAGAAGGCGAATGAGTCATCTAGGAAATAGCTCCTTTACTATTATATTAGCTATTATTCAAATAATTCCTTGTTTTGTACACGTGATTGATACAGTCTCGCTACCTAAGTATGCAGCAATTTAAAATGAATCAGTTAGAATCATAGTCATTGGAATAACAGTATCGATGTCCTCGAACTGTGTGACAGGTTTTACTTGCTATGCACAAGTCCATAAGTCATCTGCTGTTATATGCACATATTGAGCAGAATGGTTTGTTTAACAAACGATTTAACCCATTATTTATTTATAAGGAAATACCTATGTTAAAGAAGAATTTATTATCGATCGCAGTTGTTACAGCCGCTATGTCACTGGCCGCTTGTAATGATAAAGAAGCCGCTACTGATCCTGTAGAAGCTGATACGACTACTGAAGAAGTAGTAGCAGAGCCAGCGGTAGGAACGGCGCCAGAAGCTGAAGCAGAGCCGATGGCTGATCCAATGGCAGAAACGGATGGCATGGCAACACAGACCATCGCTGAAGTAGCAGCTGGTAATGAAAATTTAACCATCTTGACAGCAGCGCTTAAAGCCGCTGGTCTTGATACTATGCTAATGGAAGATACCAAATACACTGTATTTGCACCAACTGACGACGCTTTTGCGCCAGTACTAGAGAAGTTAGGTGTGACTAAAGAAGAGTTATTGGCTAACACCGAACTACTGAAAAAAGTATTGCCTTACCACGTAGTACCGATGGAAGTAAAAGCAGCTGATATCCCTTACGGTACAGACATCGAAACTGCTAATGGTGCAACGATTTCTATCAGCGATGCTAACGTGATTACTGATGCAACTGGTGGTACAGCAAACATCACAGGTACTGATATCATGGCAACCAATGGTGTTGTACATACTATCGATGCAGTATTAATGCCTGAATAAGCTACTGTTGGAAGCCTTTTTTATAAGATATTTCCGTAGTAAAGAAGCCTAGCCACTGAGCTAGGCTTTTTTGTGCTCAGGTACTAACTATTTATAAAAGAGTAATCTATGAAAAGAAGATAGATGGATAGAGAGTCATGTTTTAATATACTTCACCTAACTCTACTTAAGACAAACATGACTCATGAATTTTAATTATATAAAAAAGCCCGAGACAATCGTCTCGGGCCTTTTTGTATACTATTTAACTGATAACTATGATAAAGACGACTATCGAATGTCTTTACGTAGTGGATCAGCTGCCATTCTTTGTTGCTGTTTTAGATGACGCTCTTCCCAGTAAGGTGCGTTTTTGATACCGAACTTGGCTGGGTCAAAGGTATATTCGTCAACCCCAGCTTTAAGTTGTGCTTCGTAGTCTTTCAGCATGGTTAGGGTTGGACGAGCCACAAAGAAGATGACCAAAATACCCACAATGTTTAACCAAGCCATGAGGCCGACACCGATATCACCAATCGCCCAGATGTAACCAGCTGAGTTTAGGGCACCGTAAGCCACCATCACCATGATTAAGATTTTAACTAAGAATAAACCTGTCTTATTGGCACCGCGCCCAAGAAAGCGTGTCAAGTAAGCCACGTTGACTTCAGCGATGTAGTAGTAAGCCAAAATTGTCGTAAAGGCAAAGAAGAATACAGCAACTGCAATAAAGACATTACCAGTAGTACCGTATACTGATTCCATTGCCATTTGCGTAAAGGCAGGGGCGTTAATTTCAGTAGTAGCTGCAACGTTCTGTACGATGAATTGACCATCTGGTAATGTACCTTGAATGTTGTACATGCCAGTAGACAAAATCATGAATGCAGTTGCAGAACAAACCAGTAGTGTATCAACATATACTGAGAATGCTTGTACTAAACCCTGTTGTGATGGATGCTTTACTTCAGCAGCGGCTGCTGCATGAGGACCAGTACCTTGACCTGCTTCGTTAGAGTAAATACCACGTTTGACACCCCAACCGATTGCAGCACCAAAACCTGCTTGTGCCGTGAATGCATCGCTGATGATCAAACCAAATACATCTGGAATCAAGCTGAAGTTACTGAACATGATGATTAAAGCTAAGGCAATATAACCGACTGCCATAAATGGAACAGCAAATTCAGTGAAGGTTGCAATACGTTTGATACCACCGAAGATGATGATACCTAGTACGACTAAGATGATGGCTAAGCCCACCAAACGCATAGAGCCGACTTCTAGGCCTGCCACGTTCATGACAGTACCTTCACCCATAAGTTGCGTGAAAGCACTGAGAACACCGTTTGCCTGTACACCAGGTAAGAACATACCACAAGCTAAGATAGAAGCGATTGCGAAGAGGATGCCGTACCATTTTTGACCAAGGGCACGCTCAAAGTAGTAAGCTGGACCACCGCGATATTCGCCAGTGATGACGTCTCTTTCTTTATAAATCTGTGCGAGTGTTGATTCAACATAAGCAGTAGATGCCCCTAAGAAGGCAACAACCCACATCCAAAATACTGCACCTGGACCACCGAAGCCGATAGCAGCTGCTACCCCAGCGATGTTACCCATACCCACACGCCCAGCTAATGCTACGGCTAGTGCTTGGAATGAAGAAATACCATCTGCACTGGATTTACCAGTAAATAGTAGCTTGATCATTTCACCGAATAGACGTACTTGTACGAAGCGCGTCATAATGGAATAAAACAAGCCTGCGCCTAAACACAGATAGATCAGCGCGGGGCTCCAGATAATTCCGTTTACTAAGTTAACTAAACCTTCCATATTTATATCCCTAGTACTGTCTCAAAGTGGCTCTGTATGCTCTAGGAGTAAGCTAACTGGTTAACTTACTTATTTAAGTTAAGCAGTTAAATTAGCTACATTGACTTATATATAGTTAAGTCTCATACGTGTTTAGCCAATAAGAATGGACTGTAGTTGTCCGTATTTATCCACTTGGCTTGCTAGCAACAATACCTATTTGCATAGCACTTATCATTCGTAATATTAGTACCAGCTGCATGTAAAACGCTTTTGCTACATTAATTACTCTCGTATCTTATTATGACGTGATGAATAAGATTCGTGATAAGTAGAGCAGCGGATAAAATAGGCGTTTATATAATTGAACACTCATCATCATGAGGGTGTTCAATTTGCTATGAGCCGTGTCAGCTGGATACATTACTGATAGGGCGTATTGAACGTACTAAAAGATATTTCATGGCTCAATAAGGATTTTATACCTCAATTACCAACTCTCTAATACGTATCAAAATATAAGTCCACTACCAAATGTATTCAAACCGTACGGCTACGTAACTGCAATTTGCCATATTTTTATCCTAATTACTAGAATTTTCTTTATGGAAAGATAGATATATTTGAATTTAGTGAGGTGAATTTGGTCATAAAATATGGGAAGCGTCAGTGTGCTTAGCTTTGCCGATTAGTGACTGTATATCCTCATATAACGGTTTCTGATACTTGACTTGTAAAAAAAGTTATATAAAAGCCATAACAGCTTACAATTGGGGTTGTGTTTTGGTAACGGTCAATTGTAAAACCATTACGATAACGCCATTATTAATGTGATATTCGATAGGCAGTGAGACTTACAGGTACAATTGACACATATTGTTCAGGTTGTATCTACCTATCGATAGTTTGTCTACAAGAAAGTGCAAGCCTATGACATATAGAGTATATATATGGTCACTAGACTGGCATTAAAAAAATGAAAGAACTATTAGAAAACGTGTTACCAGCTATTTGTTATTTATGATTATTAGGAGAAACAACGATGACGCGTAAATCTATTATGAAACCAGTATTGTTAGCAGCATTATTGACGACTTCTACTGTCGGTTTGAGCGGCTGTGGGTATAACAATCTTCAAGCGCAAGACGAGCAAGTAACAGCGTCATGGTCAGAAGTGGTTAACCAATATCAGCGTCGCTCTGATTTGGTACCAAACTTGGTAAAAGTTGTACAGCAATATGCGACACAAGAGCAAGAGGTGTTCACGCAAGTGGCAGAAGCTCGCTCACGGGCTGGCGGTATTACCGTAACGCCTGAAGTACTCAACGATCCAGAAGCAATGGAGCGTTATGCTGCTGCGCAAGAGCAGATGACAGGAGCATTATCGCGTTTGATGGCTGTATCTGAGCGTTATCCTGAACTAAAATCAGATGCTTTGTTTCAAGATTTACAAGCCCAGCTAGAGGGCACCGAAAACCGTATCGCCGTCGCACGCAATCGCTATATTCAAGAAGTACAGGGCTACAATACAACGGTTCGCCAATTCCCAACCAACGTGACCGCAAAAGTCTTTGGCATGCAACCTAAGCCAAACTTTAGTGTCGCTAACGAAGAGGCGATTTCAACCGCGCCAAGTGTCGATTTTAGTGGTGACGATGCTGCGACAGCAGAGTAGGATTAGGGTCAACCAAAGCAATACAACAGTAGAGCGGTCGTTGCCGCTCTATTTGTTTGATGACAGGTCAAATGTGTTTTAAAGGTGTTGATGGACGTGGATGCCTATTAATTTAGTATAGATGTCACTTGAGGTGGTATAGATTAGATGAATAATTCAAAAGCAATCTTATCAACATTATTGTTTACACTCAGCATGACTGGTGCGTCAGTACTTTATGCTGCGCCTAATGCCGATGTTGGAACCAGTGTGGCCGCTACCGATAACCCCTCAACGATGCAAGATCGTAGTGTCGAGGATTTGGTTGCTATTGCCAAGGCAGGTGAGTCCAATGAGGCCATTAACGATGCAGTGCTGGGTAATGATGCCATTAACCCTAATGCAAGTAACAATGATGCGACTGACAGTGAGGTATCTACATCAAGCGCCAGTCGACCGGATGTAACATCAAGTGCACCCAGTATCGATTCAGATAAGCTAATACTAAACGAGCCAGTCGTCGATCAGGCCAATATCCTAAACCCACAAGAAAAACAGCGCCTAGAAGCGCAGCTTCGCGGTATCTACCAGCAAGGTTTGGCTCAGGCTGCTGTGGTCATTGTACCTACTACCAACGGCACACCCATTTTTGATTATGCGCTTCAAGTAGCCGAAAAATGGCAATTGGGTGATAAAGATATAGACGATGGTTTATTGATGGTCGTGGCTGTTAATGACCGTGATATGTATGTTTTAACAGGTTATGGATTAGAGGGTGTGCTACCGGATGCGGCCGTCAATCGTATCATTCGTGAAGACATCACCCCGTTGTTTAAGCAAAACAACTATGGCGGCGGTATTTTGGCAGGTATAGATGCACTCAAAACTCGCCTGACTGCTGATCCTGAAGTATTAGCTCGTGCTGACGCCCAAGCCGCTGAACGAAGCACACAACAAAGCTCAGATGAGGTACCAGCACCGATTTTCCTATTTATCATGGCGATGATATTTGGTAGCTTTATTACCAAAATATTGGGTCGTGTGTTTGGCTCTATCTTGACCGCAGGTGGCTTTTTTGCAGGCTCGTTAGCGCTAGGTGGCGGCTTTTTCATGACGTTAATCATGGCGATATTTATATGGATGTTTTTGATTTCGCGAGGCGGTGGTGGTAAAGGCGGCGGTGGTAAAGGGGGGCGTAGAGGCGGCGGCATAATTTTCCTACCTGGTATGGGCGGTGGCAGTGGTGGCGGCTTTGGCGGTGGTGGTTTCGGTGGCGGCGGCTTCGGCGGTGGTGGCGGTGGCTTTGGCGGCGGCGGTGCTGGCGGTTCTTGGTAATTGATTCACTAAACAACCGTCAGTAATGACGTATTTGAGGAAATAATACAATGGTAGAAAGCAACGCTTCAACTTCCAGTTTGGCTCGCTGGTGGCGTCAGGTATTGTTTGTCCCTTTATTACATAGTAAGTGGCTGACAGCGGACGCAAGAGCACGTCTGACAAAAAGAGTAGAAAGCGCTGAACAAGGGCATCGTGGTGAGGTTTTTCTAATTGTAGAAAATCACCTACCCATTCAAGATGCGTATTATATAAATTGTCGTGAACGAGCGATTGATTTATTCAGTGAGTATCGGGTTTGGGATACCGAAGAAAACACAGGTGTTTTGGTCTATGTCAATATTTGCGAGCACCAGTTAGAAATCGTGGCGGATCGCGGTATCAGTGCTCACGTCAGTCCCACCGTTTGGCATGCGATGTGCGAAAAGGCAGTATCAGGTATTGCCAACAAAAAAACAGAAGAGAGCGTGGCCGAATTGCTAGATGAGGTGGGGCAGGTGCTTCGTCAGTATTATCAATTAGAAGACAATCCATCAGGCAATGAGTTGTCCAACACAGTGGTGTTTTTGAAGTAATTGGTGTTAAAGGTGACGGTACTGTCTGTCACCTTCGTCCATTCTCTCATTGATGAGATATATAGATTGGTATGGTTGATTTTAGTTTATAGGGTTTTGAGGCAAATTCAAATATAATAGCGCTTCTATTGATAGAGAAAGTGGATATGCAAATTGCGCGTATCTAATTTTTCTATCAATAGGCTTTAATACAAAACCAGTACTGGAACACTATGATTGATTTAATAAAGAAACTACCAAAAGCTGAGCTGCATTTACATATAGAAGGTTCTCTAGAGCCTGAGCTGATGTTTAGGTTGTCCAAAAAGAACCAAGTAGACATTCCTTATAAAGATATAGAAGATGTACGCAACGCCTATAATTTTACCAATCTACAGACCTTTTTAGATATCTACTATGCGGGCGCTAATGTCCTTCTCACAAAAGACGATTTTTATGACCTAACGTGGGAATATATCTTGAAGTGTGTCGAAAACAATATCATCCATACTGAGATATTTTTTGATCCACAAACGCATACCGCCAGAGGCGTTCCTTTTGATGTAGTCATTACAGGCATTAAAGAAGCGCTACAGGATGCCAAAGCCAAATATGGCATCACTTCTTGTATTATCATGTGTTTTTTAAGACACTTATCACAAGAAGACGCATTTGAAACGTTGGATGCGGCACTCAAATATCAAGATGATATTATCGGTGTAGGTCTGGACTCTTCAGAGCTTGGCAATCCACCTTCAAAATTTAAAGACGTGTTCAAGAAGGCAAAAGAAGCAGGCTTTAAATTGGTCGCTCATGCAGGCGAAGAAGCCGATTTTTCGTACATCTATGAAGCATTGGATTTATTGAGTATTCACAGAATTGATCATGGTGTGCAATCTATAAAAAGTGCCGCGTTAATGCAGCGTCTAAAAGACGAGCAAATGCCGCTCACCGTTTGTCCGAATTCGAACATTGAACTCAAGGTTTTCGAAACTTATAAAGAGCACAATATCAAAGAGCTTTTGGATTATGGCTTAAATGTCAGTGTCAACTCTGATGATCCAGCGTATTTCAAAGGCTATATGAATCAAAATTTTATCAACTTACACGAAAATATTGAACTGTCAGAAGATGATATTGTGACCTTGGTAAAAAACTCGTTTAAGTCAGCATTTATCAGTGACGAGTTAAAAGAAGTCTATTTAGCAAAAGTTGATCTTGCTCTACAATGAACTTCGTTTGATTTCTGACTTAGTCGCATTTAATTGAGTAAACATAAAAAAGGCTTAATGGCTGATATAAACCGTTAAGCCTTTTTTAGTGCTACTGTTTTAAACTGCCCATCACTTATCTAGCGTCATCTTCTACAAATACCTTTCTACTTATGAGCCAGTGATTTGCTTTACTAGCAAGGGCATTATCAACCCTGCTTTTTCTTTTATGATGATATCGACGATGGTGTTCGGCGTTGGGTTTGGATTTATCTCGATAACCTTAGCGCCATTTTGCTTGGCTAACTGTGACAATCCAGCAGCAGGATAGACGAGGCTGGATGTACCAATACTGATAAACATCTCACAATCAGCAGCAGCCTCTTCTGCGGTCTGCCATGCTTGTACTGGCAACGATTCTCCAAACCAAACAATATCTGGTCTGATATAACCATCACAGTGCGAACAAGTGATCAATGCCTCAGCGTCAATCGCATCAACGTCACTGCTATGTAAAACTTCACTACTATGTAAATTGTCTGATGTGCTTTTATAAGGTGTCTGGCATTGATTGCAACGATTAAGTGCCAGATTGCCATGCAGATGAGTCACGATACTACCAGCTTGCTCATGCAAATCATCCACATTTTGAGTGATGAGGGTTAGTTGCTGATGGTTGGCTCTTGCGCGTCGTTGCCAATATGCTAAGGCCTTGTGTGCGGGATTGGGTTTTTTATTCGCGACCAATTTTCGGCGCCATTGATACCATGACCAGACCAGTGCTGGGTCACGAGAGAATGCCTCTGGTGTGGCTAAATCTTCTGCCTTATAGTTTTCCCATAAGCCAGTTTGCTTATCCCGAAAAGTAGGAATGCCGCTTTCTGCTGAGATGCCAGCACCAGTTAAAATACAAATGCGCTGTTTTGATACCAATAGTTTGGCTGCATCTTGTACTTCTGCTATTAACGCTGGTGATAATTCTGCTAACATGAGCCAACCCTTGCTAATAATGGATATTTTTTCTCATGATAGACGGAATTTGGTGGCTTGTCATATTGTTCGTTGTGATCGCAGCCTTGTGGTTATTGGCAAAGTCGCGTGGCGTCAAAGCAGGCGAGACATCTTATAGCGGGCAATCAAAACAGACTAAAACCACTGCTAATGATGGTCTACAAAAGACGTCAGCTTTGTTAAAACAGTATTTCCCTAATTATCGAGTCACTCGCAAGGCAAATCATTTATTGCTCAGCCAGCAAGACCAGAAAGTTGCGATGATTACGATGGATAAGAAGGTTGCCATAGGCCAGCGACGTCTTGGCAGCGTGCCTGTGATTAATTATCACCGTGTACCTAGCCGCGCACAACTGACGGCCAACTTGCAAGATATGAAATAGATTAATATTAGCGGAATTTTAGAATGATAGACACACGGCAAAATACACAAATAGATTTGGGTATAAGTGAGTCATTAGGGTAATACTAGGAAAGGGGTAAATACGGTGATTGGTGCGCTCGGCGGGAGTCAATCATAGACCTGTAACCCTTTAATTTAAAAGGATTCGAATATATTTTAAATTATTTTAACAACGGATTTAACAACATTTTGTAGTTGTTACTCTTGGCTTATAACGTGGTAACTTACTCTTAGCTGTTTACAAAATAATTATGCTAATGAAAGTGAGTTATCTGATTTTAGCAATTAATATCTTATAAGCTGACTCAACCCATACTTGCTCACTAGAATAACCATATAGTAAAGGGTTGAAGTCAAAGCTGTTAGCTTCAAAAGTTGTTTTTGCGAGATTGTTCTCCATTATATATTCAAAATCTTGAACTAAGCTGTTCAAAGTCTCTAAATTTTCCTTACTTGCAAAGTGAATGATTACATCTGCGTCATTCACTTTAGTATCAGAATACTCCGCCCACCAATTTTGATAGAAGTAGGCGTTCATTAGATATATAAATGTATTTATCATGATGTCTTCTGTAGAGAATTTTCGCTAACTTATTATTCTTTATCTGCAAGCTAATTCTACTGCTTGCAATGCGGAGTCTCCATAACTATCAAGCATATCAGTAATCTTACAGCCTTCATCAGAACACTTCAATGAAAAGTCCTTGTAGTTGTTAAAATCACTGTCTGCAATATCTTCATCACCGTCAAGCAAGATACTAGCGCGCACATTACCATTATCTAGCACCTTATATTTTACATCAGCCGCTTCATCTATTGAATAGCCGTTCCCCACGCTTAAGTTCAAGATATAACGAACTTCACTGCAGTCTGAAATTTCATCAGCATAGCCATCATAAGTATTCATGGAATCCGCTTTAACAAGAGCAATAGCATTTTGTAAGTCTTTATCTGCGTAAGCAAATAAGGTATCTAAGTCTTCAGCGTTAGGGTTATTTTTTAATGAAAGCACAGCATCGCGATATAAAAATTTAATGATGTCTTTTTTATGATTATCATTACTAACTGTTTCAGTTGGTTCTTTAGAAGCGTTTTCAATTTTTTCAAGAGCTGGTGTGTTCACCTTATTATTAGTTTGAATGTCGCTTTTTTCAGGCGCCTGATCGTTACGGCTCTTATCGGTTTGATTGTTGGTACTATCACAAGCTGATAATAAGAGGGCGGCCACTAAAGGTAGGGTGAAGCCAATTCTTTTCATAAAGTAATCCTAATATAATTTTGAAAAATGATAAGTGAATATATCCGCTATTGCGCAAATGTGCTCGCTTCGCGCATATTATTGCTCATTTTCGCTCGTTTTTACCTTTTAAAAATGGGTTAACAATATAAGTCATTGTATCTATTGACTATTAAATTATAAAAAAACCTTTATTGCGCGCGAAAATGGGGTAAAGGGCGCGCAACAACGAGCGAAAACGAGCACAATAATTACAATTTAAAGTGAAGCGAGAACCATATCCTATCTATTAGCGAATCGAGCTATTACCTATAATAAGTTTCTATACTCATTACCTGACATCCCTATAACTCACCTATCAAAGAACTGATATAATTCCAAGCATCTTACCAAACATTCATTTGCTTTAATTTTTATATTTCGATTACGATTTTTATTATCCCATCTCAAACAATAAGACGCTCCTATGACCACTCATAATTACTCTCAAACCGCGGCTTTCATCTGAACAGTTGCTGACCTATTGCGCGGTGATTCCAAATGGGCACAGTTTGGGCGTGTGATATTACCTTTTACCTTATTACACCGCTTAGAGTGCATATTGAGTGATCATAAAGAAGCCGTTGTTGAGAAGTATGCGGCTATCAAAGAGGGCAGTTTGCCCGAATAGATGATAGAAAAACAGCTAAAACGTGTCATAAACACGCAATTAATATAAGAAATGAAATTTAAAGATAAAGGTATCTAATCAGTATGCTAATAGATAACGTAGTAGAAAAAGTATCAGACACTCTTATTAGTTCGATCCAAGATGATGACAAGCTATCGGTAATGACAGGCCTTTTTTCTATATATGCATATGAATATTTGAAAGAATTACTTGATAAAGTTGATTCAGCTCGGCTGCTCTTCTCTCAAGCTAAAGGGTTTGATTATTTAAGCTCATCAGATAATGAGTCTCCATTTGGTGCGTTAAATGGTACGGCTTTAGAAAACAAGTTTCGTAATCAGCTAAAACAAAAGGCAGTAGCTCAAGAGTTTGCAAGTTGGTTAGAGAAAAAAGTTTCAGTTCGACTGGTTCAACAGATTGGTGCCGTTCATCAACATGTCATACATGTAGATTCAATATTTGAATCAGTTGCTATCAATGGGGCCCAATTTAACGGTCAAGGTCTGGGTCTAACTGAATCTAAGGGTTTTGATATGATAACCCTTGCAAATGCTGACCAAGCTAAAGAGTTGCTTGCATTCTTTAATCGAGTTTGGAGTAGTAAAGCACAAGTCAAAGAAGCTAAAGAGCTTTATCAAGCAGAATTAGCAAAGCTAACTTCGGACCAAACACCCCAATTTATTTACTTTATTACTTTGTATAGTATCTTTAAAGGCTTTATTGGTGAGCTACAAGAAGATAAGATCTTGAAAATAAAAACAGGTTTTAAAGATACTATCGTCTGGAATAAGCTCTATAAGTTTCAAAAGGATGGCGTGTTAGGTGCAATCAATAAGCTAGAACACTTCAACGGATGTATTATTGCTGATAGTGTAGGCTTAGGTAAAACATTCGAGGCACTTGCTGTAATTAAGTACTATGAGCTTCGTAATGATAAGGTCTTAGTGCTCTGTCCAAAAAAATTGCGTGATAATTGGTTGATCTATACACAGAACGATAAGCGTAACCTACTTGCAAGTGACCGTTTTAATTATGATGTGCTAAACCATACGGACATGAGTCGTACCACTGGGTTCTCAGGAGATATAAACCTTGAAACTATTAATTGGGGTAATTATGACCTAGTCGTAATTGATGAGTCTCATAACTTTAGAAATAATAATCCTAAAAAAGATGGGCGTAATCGCTATCAAAGGTTACTTGAGGATATCATCCAAGCTGGCGTAAAAACGAAAGTACTGATGCTTTCTGCCACACCAGTAAATAACCGCTTGAATGATATGAAAAACCAAGTTGCCTTTATTACTGAAGCAAATGACCATGCTTTGCTAGATCATGGTATTAGCAGTATTGAAGGAACATTAAGGCAAGCGCAAACAAGGTTTTCAAAATGGGCGGAACAAGATCCTGATGAGCGTACTTCAAAAGATTTGCTTGATTCAATGAACTTTGATTATTTTAAGTTGCTTGATATTTATACTATTGCTCGTTCTCGTAAACATATTGAAAAGTATTATGGCACCTCAGACATGGGGAAATTCCCTACACGTCTGCTACCAATCAACCTTAAGGCTTCAATAGACCTAAAGGATCAGTTCCCACCTTTAGAAGAAGTAAATAAAAATATCCGTAGGCTCTCATTAGCGTTCTACTCACCAATAAAGTACGTCAGAGTCGATAAAAAAGCTGAATACGCCAGAAGGTATGATCAAGAAGTTAAAGGCGGAAAAAGTGTATTTAAACAGATTGATCGCGAAGAAAGCTTGATCCATCTTATCCGCATTAACTTATTGAAGCGTATGGAAAGCTCCATTCACTCGTTCACATTAACACTAGAAAAATTATTGACGCAAGTGAATGTGTTGCTAGAAAAAATAGAGCATTTTGACTCCAATCTGATGAGTGAGGAAACAGAAGAGTTTGCAGCTCCATCAATTGAAGAAATCGATGATCTAGAGTTTGAATCTCCGGAGTTAGCGCCATACCTAATAGGTAATAAAACAAAAGTTCGTATCCAAGATATGGATTTAATAAGGTTCACTCAAGATCTAGAAGCAGATAGTGTTTTTCTTCAAGAGATCCTACGTGTATCTAAAAGTATAGATGCAGCACGAGATGCAAAGCTATTAATGCTAAAAAGTAATTATTCTGATAAATGTAAAAACCCAATAAACGGAAATAATAAAAAAGTAATCATTTTTACAGCATTTGCTGATACAGCGGAGTACCTATATAAAAATATTTCTCCATGGGCCAAGCAAGAGCTAGGTCTCCATTCAGCCATTATCACAGGGCAACGTACAGAAACGACTTTACGTGGACCTGATGGTAAGAAGTTCAAAACAGACTTGAACAGTCTTCTTACTCACTTCTCACCTAAATCGAAAGAACGTGACAAAGTATTCCCTGAGTTTAAAGAAGAGATTGATATTTTAATTGCTACTGATTGTATTTCAGAAGGTCAGAATCTTCAGGACTGTGATTATCTCATCAACTATGATATTCACTGGAATCCAGTTCGCATCATTCAGCGTTTTGGTCGTATTGATCGTTTAGGTTCAACCAATGATGTCATTCAGCTTGTTAACTTTTGGCCAAACATGGAATTAGATGAGTATATTAATCTTGAAGCTAGAGTTAGTGGTCGAATGGTCTTACTTGATATCTCAGCAACAGGTGAAGAAAATATAATTGAGCAAGACCCAAAAATAAACAAAGGGATGAATGACCTTGAGTATCGCAGAAAGCAGCTTGAACAGCTTCAAAATGCCGTCGTAGACCTTGAGGAAATATCTGGTGGGGTATCAATCACAGATCTCACTCTCAATGACTTCAGAATGGATTTAACAGGCTTTATTAGTAATAATGAGCAAGATAATACTAGCTTGCTAGAGCAAACTCCAATTGGTTTGTTCGCTCCTGTGATTATATCTAAAGAAGCATTTGAATCAGAATCAAGCCAGTTTGCAGGATTACAGGATGAGGTTGAACCAGGTGTTATTTTCTGTCTAAAAGATATCAAGGGTAAAGTGCAAGTTGAAGACAGCTATTCTCTCGCACCTTACTATCTTGTTTATGTCTCTGATGAAGAAGAGGTTTTACTTTCCTTTACTCAGTCCAAGAATATTCTTGATCTATGTAAAAAGCTAGGGTCAGAGCTAACCGAGATTAGCCAGTCCAGTACAGCTTATCAAGAGTTTGCTAGCAGAACTAAAAATGGTAAACAGATGAAACATTATCAAAATCTTTTATCGAAAGCAGTGGAGAATATTGCTGGTAAAAGCGAAGAGATTGGTGCTGTGAGCTTGTTTAATAGAGGCGGAACAGTCTTATCAGCATCTAGCACTCAAAACGTGAATGACTTTGAAGTGATTAGTTATATGGTTGTCTTGTAATGGAATATGTAGATTTTCGAGCTGCTGAAGAAAAAGATGATTCTCAAATTCGTGGCAGGTTGATAGACAAGGTATGTGACCACTTAAAACTTCCTGAGTCTACATTACTCGGTACACGCATCACTAAAAAAATGCTCATAGATAACAATGAGCTTAGTAGTCATGATAAAAAGTTAGTCACGGATGTTATTCAATCTATAGAATGGCGCAATACCCTGAAGCCAGACACAGTTAATATTTCTATGTATGTGACTGATACAGTTGAATACTTAGAAGTAGCGGTAATACGTGTTGTGCTAAAAGCTGGTAAGAAGCACAAAGACAGACTCACAAATATAACTAAGCTATTGCATACCTTAATTCCTTATCCAGTAGTTTTATTGATTGAGCTGCAGGATAATTTAGCAATTAGCTTGGCTGACAAGCGGATTAACCAAGCTGATAAAACCAAGCTGGTCATTGAGCATATTTATAACAGCGATTGGTTGCATCCAGAAAAACTAAGTGCTAACGAAAACGATTTTCTTAATGACTTCTCTTTGGTGAACGTCTCAAGTCTTAATTATTTTGAGCTCTATCAAGATCTTATCTCAATGCTAATAGGGTTAAAGACCAGTAGGATTTCTGGGATATACAAATCAAAGAACTCTTCAATATCTCAAAGTGATCGTAAGCCTGAAGCGCAACTAAATATTGAACAAAATACAAAGTTAGCTAGCTCGGATTTTTCTGAGAAGAGTAACGAAGATAAAACAGCTTTACTTCAGAAATTAGAAGGGTTGGAGGCAGAACTAGCGAGTATCAGAAATAAGTTAAAAAAAGAAATGCAGATGAATATAAAGTTACGTCTTAATGTAGAGGCACAAAAGATAAAACAAGAAATTGCTGCTATTAGAAATGAGTTGAAGTAGGGTGAGTCACCTAAGAATACAAGCTTAGTTATCTCTATTAGAACAGTGGCAGTATAACTATAGACTAATAAACAGGCCTAAAGGGTATATACAGAAATGAGTGAAATGGAAAAAATTACTGGCAATAGCCCAGAAGCGAAAAGCTTAGATATTACACAGCAAAACATTGAACAGCTTAAAGAGATCTTTCCTGATGTTTTTTCTGAAAATAAAATTGATTTTGAGGCTCTTAAAGCAGTTCTAGGAGCAGAGGTTGATGACTCAGAAGAGCGGTACAACTTCACATGGAATGGTAAGACTAAGGCTCGTCAACTCGCTCAAACGCCTTCGACAGGTACACTACGGCCTAGCAAAGAAGAAAGCGTAAACTGGGACACGACAGAAAACCTATTTATTGAAGGCGATAACCTTGAGGTGCTCAAGCTACTACAGAAATCTTATCATAAAAAAGTGAAGATGATTTATATTGACCCTCCTTATAACACAGGTAAAGATTTTGTATATAAAGATAATTTCAGAGATAACCTACAGAACTACCTTGAGCAGACAAATCAAGTTGATGATCAAGGCAATAAGTTCAGTACAAACTCTGACACTTCAGGACGTTATCATTCTGACTGGCTTAATATGATGTATCCAAGATTGAAACTTGCTAGAAACTTACTTAGTGATGATGGTGTAATTTTTATTTCTATTGATAGTAACGAAGTTTTTAACTTAAAGGCATTGTGTGATCAAATATTTGGTGAGAATAACTTTTGTGGTGACTTCATTGTAAAGAGCAATCCACGTGGCAGCCAGTCAAATGAGTTTTCTGCAAATCAACATGAGTATATACTTTGCTTTGCAAAAGATATTGATGTCATCTCATCGTTTAGTGTATCTCTCAGTGACGATATGGTCAGTGAATATAATTTGAAGGATGAAGGAGGAGCATATCGCTTACTCGGATTAAGACTCAGGGGAGGTTCTTGGAGAAGAGAACAAAGACCCTTACTTTACTATCCAATTTACGTAACCACAGATGGTAGTGTCTCATTAGAAGATAACGGCGGACAAGCTATTTATCCCATAAAACCTTCTACAGGTGAAGATGGTACTTGGAGGTGGTCGAAGACTAAGTTTAATAAAGACATTCATTTAATCATAGCTAAATTAGTACAAAGAAATGGAGAGAGCGTTTGGGATATATTTACTAAAGACTATCTCAATTCTCATAGTGGCGAAAAGAAAGGAACCAAACCGAAGTCTATATTTGATGAAAAAGAAGTTAATTATCAGAACGGTACAAATGAGCTCAAGGCTTTATTTGATGGGCAAAGTCCTTTCGATTTTCCTAAACCAACTTATCTTGTTAAAAAACTGATAGAGATGCACTGCAAAAGTGGTGACCTTGTTATGGATTTTTTTGCTGGATCTGGAACTACTGCACATGCGGCTCATGATTTGAACGACTATAACTTCATTTTGGTTCAATTACCTGAAAAGTCTAACTCAAATAGCAATGCATATAGATTGGGGTATGAAAATATAACTGACGTAACTAGAGCTAGATTAAGAAAAGCAGGCTGCTCTTTTAAGTGTTTAAAATTAAGTGATTCAAACATCCGTCCTTGGGATGCTGACTTTGACAATCTAGAAAGTGTTCTAAGGGAAGCAACTGAATCCATAAAAGCAGATCGCTCAAACGAAGATGTACTTTACGAGATTCTTCTCAAATACGGTGTTGAGCTCACAGTCCCAGTAGAGACTGAATTTGTAAATGGAAAGCAAGTCTTTGTTGTTGGAGCTGGGGCATTGATTGTGTGTTTAGACGATGGCATCACAAGTGAAGTAGTCGAAGGTATTGCGAAGCTTAAAGATGAGTTAGATCCAGAAACAACTCAGGTTGTATTTAAGGACGCAGGTTTTGCTGATAGCAACGTGAAAACAAATGCTATCCAGATCTTAAAGCAAGCTGGTGTTGACGATGTTAAAAGTATATAGGAAGCGAAATGGAAAAAATTACTGGCGATAGCCCAGAAGCGAAAAGCTTAGATATTACACAGCAAAACATTGAACAGCTTAAAGAGATCTTTCCTGATGTTTTTTCTGAAAATAAAATTGATTTTGAGGCTCTTAAAGCAGTTCTAGGAGCAGAGGTTGATGACTCAGAGGAGCGGTACAACTTCACATGGAATGGTAAGAATAAGGCACGTCAAATTGCTCAAACACCTTCAACAGGCACACTACGGCCTAGCAAGGAAGAAAGCATAAACTGGGATACGACAGAAAACTTATTTATTGAGGGTGATAACCTTGAAGTGCTTAAGCT
This sequence comes from Psychrobacter alimentarius, assembly GCF_001606025.1. Lineage (NCBI taxonomy): Bacteria > Pseudomonadati > Pseudomonadota > Gammaproteobacteria > Moraxellales > Moraxellaceae > Psychrobacter > Psychrobacter alimentarius. The sequence goes on from NZ_CP014945.1 coordinate 652,508, forward strand.
ACTGCAAAAATCTTACCATAGAAAAGTGAAGATGATTTTTATCGATCCTCCATATAATACTGGTAATGAATTTGTATATGATGATGATTTTTCAGATGGAATTAAATCATATTTAAAATTAACCAATCAAGTTGATTCCGATGGTAATAGCTTCTCAACGAACAGAGACGAGTCAGGTAGATACCATTCAAAGTGGCTAGACTTAATGTATCCTCGCCTTAAACTAGCAAGAAACTTACTCTCTAACGATGGTGCTATTTTTATAGCAATTGATGATAACGAAGTAGTTAATTTAAGGAAACTATGTGATGAAATATTTGGTGAGAACAATTTTCTAGCGAATATAATTTGGCAGCATAGTGTACAACCAAAAGGTTATTCGGGTATATTTTCCGTACATCATAATCATATTCTATGTTATCAAAAATCAGAAGATTTCGAGTTATGCTCATTAGAAAGAACAGATGAGGATAATAAAAATTATTCAAATCCTGACGATGATCCGAGAGGCTATTGGAGAAAAGGTGATGTTAGAAATGCACTCTATCGTCCAAACCTTAAATATCCTGTAATTACTCCTAGCGGAAAAGAAATTTCACCTCCTGAAAATGGCTGGAGATGGAGTAAAGAAACTTTAAAAAGTAAAATTGATTCTGGTGAAATTTATTTCAATGAAGATGAGACTAAATTTACGAGGAAGATATATTTAGATAGTTTAGATGGTAGAACACCTGAGACTATTTGGTTTGGAAAAGACGTAGGAACTACTAGAGAAGCGTCGAAAGAGATAAAAGACGCTTTTAATGGTGAAGCTCCTTTTGATACACCTAAGCCTATGAGGTTAATTAGCCGTTTAGCTGAGTTAGTAGGCATAACCCAAGATGATATTTGTCTTGATTTTTTTGCAGGTTCAGGTAGCACTGCATGCTCACTTGCTTTAAATCAACAAGCGAAAACAATTTCTATTCAATTGCCAGAAGTAATTGATACTAACAAGCCTCATGGAAAAATTGCACAAAAACTAAATTTAATTACCGTCGCTGATGTTGCTAAGGAAAGACTAAGAAGAACATTTTCTGATTTGGATATTGGCTTTAAAGTATTTAAGTTAGACGAAACCAATATTCGCCCTTGGGATGCAGACTTTGATAATTTAGAAAGTGTTCTAAGACAAGCAACCGAGTCTATCAAATCTGATCGCTCAAACGAAGACGTTCTTTATGAGATCTTACTTAAATACGGTATTGAGCTCACAGTCCCAGTAGAAACGGAAGTTATTAATGGCAAGCAGGTCTTTGTTGTTGGAGCTGGGGCATTGATTGTGTGTTTAGACGATGGAATCACGAGTGAAATAGTTGAAGGCATTGCCAAGTTAAAAGATGAGTTAGATCCAGAAACAACTCAGGTTGTATTTAAAGATGCAGGTTTTGCTGATAGCAACGTGAAAACAAATGCCATTCAGATCTTAAAACAAGCTGGTATTGATGATGTTAAAAGCATCTAAAGGATAAGTCATGTCTGAAATGAAAATAAAGTTTAATCCTGACCTTGCTCATCAAAAAGATGCGGTTAGCGCTGTTGTGGGTGTGTTTGAGGGCCAAGAAACCTTTCAATCAAATTTCTCTGTTGCGAGCAGGGCCTTAGCGAACCAACAGTTAGGCTTATTTGCCAAGAATAACGATATTGGTGTCGCTAATGCACTCAGTCTGCTACCAGAAGAACTGTATGAGAATACTCGCAATGTTCAGCTGTTGAACGGGCTCCCGCAGACAGAAACAACCAAACAAGCACTTCCTAGTCTCGATTTTACTATTGATATGGAAACAGGCACAGGTAAGACTTACGTTTACCTGCGTAGCGTATTTGAGCTATATGAGCGTTATGGCTTAACTAAATTTATTATTGTTGTTCCTTCGGTGGCCATTAAGGAAGGTGTCTATAAGTCTTTGCAAATCACAGAAGAACATTTCAGAAAAGAATATAAAAATATCCAGTATGATTACTTCGTATATGATTCATCAAAGCGAGATCAGGTAAGGAATTTCGCTACTAATGATTATATTCAGATTATGGTAATCAATATTGACGCTTTCAGTAAGTCATTTGTCGACCCTGAAAAAGAATCAACTGCTAACTTAATTCACCGTACAGATGATCGACTTAATGGCATGAAACCAATTGAGTTTATTCGGGCTACCAATCCAATAGTAATCATTGATGAACCTCAGTCAGTAGCTTCTACAGCCAACCGTAAAAAAGCGATTGCTAGCTTAAATCCGTTATGTACATTTCGCTACTCAGCTACCTTGAATGAGGATTTTAATAAACTCTATAAGCTGGATTCGAGGGATGCTTTTGAGCGTAAATTGGTAAAGCAAATTGAAGTTGCTTCATTAGAAATTAAAGATAACCATAATCAAGCCTATATCAAGCTTCTTAGTGTTGATAACAAGAAGTCACCAATCACTGCAAAAATTGAAATCGATGCTCAGACCAAAACAGGTAAGTTGCAGCCTCGTAAATCTATTACAGTAAAAGCCGGTACTGACTTATTCGAAGCCTCTGGTGGACGGGACCTCTACGAAGGTTACATGATCAATGAGATTTATTGTGAGGAAGGCAGTGAGTATATTGATTTTACTAGTCGTGATGACATCATAGAACTCAATCAGGCTATCGGTGAAGTTGATCAAGACACTTACAAACGACTGCAAGTATCAAAAACAGTAGAAGAGCATCTAGAAAAAGAACTAAAGTTTTATCGAAAAATTACCACTGGAGTTGATCCAATGGATCACTCTAAAGTTCTTAGCCAAAAAGGAATTAAAGTTCTTAGTCTATTCTTTATTGATAAAGTAGCCAATTACCGTGGGTACACTAAAGATGGTGTGCCTGTACAAGGTAAGTTTGCCAGTTGGTTTGAAGAAGAGTTTATAAAACAGCTTAAAAGACCAAAGTATCGTGTTTTATATCCTTCAGTATGGGATAAGGATGATTCTGGAAAGTCAATTATCAATGAACAAGCTCTAAAGGAGTTGGCAAGCTCTGTTCATAATGGTTACTTTGCGCAAGATAGAAAGAAAGACGCTCTAGGAAATCCGTTATTTGCAGAATCTAAGCTTTCAGCAAAAGGTGAAGGTGGTAAAACTATTGCTGATGAGTCAGCTTATAACCTCATTATGAAAGATAAAGAGAAGTTACTCTCAATGGATGAGAAACTGCGCTTTATCTTTAGTCACTCTGCTCTAAAAGAAGGGTGGGATAATCCAAACGTATTCCAAATATGTACTTTAAACGAAACCAAGTCTGAAACTAAAAAGCGCCAAGAAGTTGGTCGTGGTTTGCGTCTAGCTGTAGATCAGTCGGGTGAGCGAGTCCCTTACGGTTTTGAAGTAAATACACTAACAGTTATGGTAAACGAATCTTATGATCAGTTTGTAACTAAGTTCCAGAAAGAAATTGAAGAAGAAGAAGGTATTAAGTTTGGTGTGGTAGAAAAACATCAGTTTGCCAATATCGTAATATCCGATGGGCATAATGATAAAGAATTTCTCGGTGCAAAAAAATCAGAAGAGATCTATCAGCATCTTGAAAGTCATGGCTATATCAATAACAAAGGTAAAATTCAAGATTCTCTAAAAATCGATTTAGCTGATAATACGGTCGTTCTACCAGAAAATGCAAAAGAGCATACTGAAGCTATTCTTGCTACTTTAACAAAAGTTGCAAGAGGTTTGAATATCAAGAAGCATGAGGAAAAGAAGACTGCTAAGCTTAAGGAGAAAGACGGTAAGCAAGTCGTACTAGGGGATGATTTTAAAGCCCTTTGGGATCGTATCAAGTACAAAACTACCTATAGAGTGAATTTTAGCGTTAGTGAGCTTGTAGAGAAGTGTATCAAAGAGATTAGAGCATCTGTTGTTGTCTCTAGTGTTAAGTATGAGTCGAAAAAACGAAGAGTTGAAATTGCTGAATCTGGACTTCTGATCTCTGATTTAGATTTAGAGGGCAATAAGGTTCAAGACAAACAAGGTGTGCTAGAGGTGAACTTTAAGCTCCCTGATATTGTCACTTATTTAGAGTCTCAAACGAATCTAACACGCTCAACGATAATTTATATACTACTTGGTTTGGGCGATAAGCTCGAAGCATTTAAGAAGAACCCACAACTATTTATTCAGCAGTGTGCGGAAGTCATTCGCAAACAAATGCGTTTAGCGATTGTTGATGGTATCTCATATCAGCGCATTGGTGATGATAATTATTATGCTCAAGAACTGTTTCAAGAAGAAGAGCTAACAGGTTATCTAAAAAATATGGTTGAAGCACACAAGTCAGTTTATGATTACATCGTTTGTGATTCTAATACTGAGTTCGAGTTTGCTGAGAAACTTGAGCAATCAGCAGAAGTTAAACTTTATACTAAACTACCTGCTTGGTTTAAGATTGATACGCCATTAGGTAGTTATAACCCTGACTGGGCTGTACTGATTGATAAAGATGATGAGATGGGTGAGCAGCTATACTTTGTGGTTGAAACCAAATCAAGCATTTTTTCTGATGATTTGAGAGCAGCTGAAAAGGCCAAGATTGATTGTGGTATTGAACACTTCAAGGCTTTAAGCAAAGATAGCAATGGTGTAGATTTAGAAAACCCAGCTAAATTCGTGAAAGCTGATAACTACAATACTTTCTCTACACATTTTAGCTAATTGAATGACAATCTAAGATCATGACTAACATGGTCTTAGATTTTTATATGCTTGAAGTGTAGTTGTTAATTAATTTAGCTGATGATTAAACCACTGCTTCTCTAAACTGTGCCACCTTACAGATTACTAGTGGCAGCGGTATTAGCAAAGCAAAAGATGAAAAACAGGAAGAATTATCTGAAGCTGTGACGGACTTGTAGCGCCAAGCTTAACTATAAATTATTACTATCAGCTCTGTAACTGTACTGACAAAACTGACAAAACCCTATTTCAAATATAAAAAAGGACGCTATTTTTCAATAACGCTCCATAACTGCACTGACATAACTGACAAAACCTATAAAAGCTCACTTAATCTTGAGTTGATGGAGTAACGCTCTGTTGGTCTGCCTCCTTGCGCTGTACTTGGTATTTCCTGCCAGTTTAACCAGTCATGTTCGACTAATATTTCAAGCGCGTTCAATACATCATCAGTATCATTTAAACCTTTCCACCCTTTACGGATTAGTTGCCTAGCCGTAAAGCCGTGACTGATCCAATCGGTTTTGTCGGTTTTGTCAGTTCCCTTTCTGACCATTTTCATTATTTTATCGGCTAAATAAGAGGCTTTAATATTAGCGCTATCAGTGACAGTGCTATATATCCTCATCATGTGGCTCTCTAATACGTCACACCATGCCAGCGCTGCCTTGAGTGCGTTCATGTTGACTGCACCTAAAGACGTGCCGTGTTCGATACAATCGGCTAAATGAAAGACTAGCGCTAGTGACGGCACTGTTTTAGCATACTTGATGAGGTGCTCAGCTATAATGCTATGCTCAGCTTCACTAGCTCTTAGTTTAAGCGCATCATACCAATTCATAAATTCTTGATAAGCCTCATCATTAAATCGGTAGTAAGGACGCTTGTGGTATTCATCAATGGGGCTTGCACCGTAGCGCATAAAGTCACCTAGTTGCATACTGTCGATAGTTTCAAACAAGTTATAGATAGCGTCACGGCTTTGCTTGTCAGGTGGCAAGTCACGCTCTTTACTATTAGGTAGTGGGTCAGGATAGACCATCAACTGAAAGCGTTGAATAAGCCCATCATTGCCCAGCCCTTTCATCGTCTTAGATAAATAGTACTCGAGCTTGTCAGGCTGTATGCCACCAATGACCGATAAACAGTGAGTGTCGATAAACACTGAGCCTCTGCCTATTCTATCCACTTGAAAGCTACCTAAGCCGTTAAAGCCCTCAAGATAGAATGAGCGCGCTTGTTGGTTGCTTTCATTCTCTAATGAGGCAAGCCAGCCTGTCAGCTCATCACGCTTAACCAGCATACCGTTTTTGTGTTTGCTCTCAAGCTCTCCGATGCTCTCAATCGTACCGTCATCAGTAACGTAGCGTTTAATCTCAGGTATTAGCTCGTCAGACTGTTTTGCTTCTGCTAATTCCTGAGCTTTTGCTTTTAGATCATCTTGATTTATTTCAGCGTCATCTTCAGTTTGGGTTGCCATTTTCTTAGCAAGGTCGCTGAGCTGCTTCTCAGCTGCCTTTGTCATGTGTTTGTTTAGCTCTTTTTGGGTGTCATGCTCGAGCTTATCTTCATCATATTTTTCTTTGGCAAGGGCGACTAAATGCGATAAGGGCTTTAGGCCATCAGATAATGACGGTGATTTCTTACTCGATGGGTTGCCAATGATTGCACCATAAAAGTTAGGCACTACCTCCCAGTTATCGTACATCTTAGGGTAAATGCTCAATTTTGAGCCTATCAAGCTACCTAACGATACCATCAAGGGCATGAGCACATATTCAATCGGTACGCTCAGGCGCTCAGCACTGTTTGAAGCATAATCCCATAGCAGTTTGGGCATCATGTCGCTTGTGAGTGTCTTAACTGGTGGTAGCGTTTGACTAATCGGTTTAGGCTTTGGTTTGCCTAATGCTTGCAAGTCGATAACTTCAGCATCGGCTATCAAGTCATCGTAATCAGCGTCAAACTCAAGCGCGTCATAAATAAGCGTATGCTCACAAATGATAGCTTCAACATTCACACCTTTAAGTGGTGTTATCACTTTGGCTTTCTTATCTGAGGTGGTTATTATGGTTACTTGCTGTACCTCTGCAAAATGTTTGACCGTCTGATTGAATAAACTCGGTACAAGACATGTTAGTACCGTCACATCAATACACAGCTTTCGATAAGCGTTATAACATCGCACTGCCTGAGCTAAGTCAGCTATGATTATCCACTTACTATCTTCACTCATTGTGCCAATAACGAAGGCGCTTGGTATATCAGTATCAGATATAAAAACGTGTCCGTTATCCTCAAGCGGTATGCTGGCAAGTGTGACAGTCTCAGCTTGATTATTAACTGTTAGTAGTCCTATAGTACCAGCGGTATGGATCTGCTTTTCACCTGCCAGCGCACCTGTAAATATGGTAATATCTCTACCTAGATAAATGACTGAGTTTAATACACCATTGCTTAGTAAACTTTCTAATGTGTTATGACCTACTACATCTGCAAATGTAGCAAGTCTAAAGTCTGCAATGTATTGTGACAAGCCTATGCTACCAGCATGGGCTTTGTTGTCTTCAGTGATCACTTACTCCTCCTTACCCATAACTTTTTTGGCTGAATTCTTACTATTGAGGTTTCTGTAGGCATCATTATTAAACACCCACATTCTTATTGGGTTGGTCGTCTGACTTCGCACTATGAGAATCTAACCATTTGTTAATTTCAGACAAGCGCCATAGACTAGCCCGTCCGATCTTTACGGGTGCGGGGAATTTGCCCTCATTGATTAGATGGTAGAGATGCTTAGCAGAGAAGCCAGTAATGCCACGTGTGGCTGTTTTGGCGGTGACGGTGCGCTGTTGTCCTGAACGGGTAGTATAAGTCTTGGCTTTACGCTCAGGTTGGTTGGCAAGGTCTGCCATTCTTAGGTATTGATCAATAAGTGTCATGAGAAATCACTCCATAGCATGATTAGTTATAGCCGGTAATGGCTTATGCTTGGATATGAATAGTAGATGTAGCTATGAGATTAAAAAAGGGCATATGACGGTCATATGCCCCTGTTTTTTTTAATTAGTTTCCTTTTCAACGTTTATTCTTAGCTGTTGGACTTCTTTAATCCATTTACTAACTGTGTTTTTAGTTATGGGCGTTCTAATTTTTTTTGAAAACTCTACAATATTTGTATTAGTAGTTCCTGAATGAGAGGAAATGTCATAACTCGCTTTATACAATAAGACATTTAATAAACGAGTAACTGCTGCGAGTGTTTTAGGATTCAGTTCCTCATTGCCAGCATCATAATTAATATCTTTTTTATCTATAGCCTCATCATAATTAATATCTGATTTTTTTAGATCTTCAATATGCGCTTTAGCCTTGTTTAATTGGGTTTCTAGCTCAGATATACGAGAGTCTTCAGGCGTACTTAAGGAGGAGTTATATACTAATTCTATATATCTTTGTATCTGCTCATTAGGAAACAAAAGATCATCAATTGTTATATTTTGGTTTGCAGTTTGAAGATGGATTAAACTGCCTTTATCATTTTTTTCGTTGCTATTTATAATCTCGTATATATATGCACTACTCGTAGCGATCGATAATTGATTATTATTTGGAAACAAATAAATTAATTTTGGTGAGGTAAGATAACCTTTAAAATCAACACTTATTGACATAAGGTATGTCAATCCAGTTCCTTTATCTTTAGGGTTTTCTTTCATTATTATAACTTTATCATGGGAAAAAACGGGTGTTATATTTCCTCTTCTACATAAATCGGCAAGTTGTTTTATCCCGAAAGGTAAGAGTTTTTCAGGAAGTTTGCTTTGAAATATCTCTAGCGTTTGCGCTAAGTCATAGTAATTCATGATGCACACCTTCAAACACACCCTTAGATAAATATAAAAAGGTGCAAGGCGCTGCTGCCCTAAAGGTGTGTGTAACGGACAGCGTTCGGGTAATTAATCCTAGCCTTGCAATCAGTTATGACAACGGTTGACGCTATCAATGTCGGCTTGCCAGCCCAATGCTGACGATAATAAATAAAGTAGTATTGTTAAAGCTGCTCGGCGAGTTTGGCTAGTACCTCTTGCGATACGCCTTGAGCCTGTAAGCTCTTTATCAAAACATCTTTATCATGTAGTGCTATATCAGTCGCTTGCTCATTTCTGCTATTCATTTCTTTAGCGAGTTCATCAGGGGCCAATAAATCAAAGCTGATCGCCTTACCAGCGCGTAAGTCATCTAAATAATTCGCCCAGCGGTTCATCATCATTTGCCGTTCGGCTAAGTGTTCTGACAAGTCATAGCGTCTTCTTACGCTGGATTGCTCAAGGTGCGCTAGTTGTATCTCTATCAAACTTTCAGAAAATTGCAACTCATACAGCCCCGTGCTGGCAAGCTGTCTAAAGCCGTGTCCTGTCATCTTAGGGTAGGGGTCGCCTGTATATCCCATGCGCTGTAGTGCCTGATTGAACCACGCTTCACTATAGGGCTTGTTTGACTCAAAGTTATAGAAAACATAGCCCGTGTGTTCAGTCAGTGGGCGCATACGCTCGATAATAGCCATTGCTTGTGGTGATAGGGGAATAATGTGATCCTGACGCATCTTCATCTTATCTTTTGGAATACGCCATACATTTTTATGATAATCAATCTCTGACCATTCAAATTTTCTGAGCTCTATAGTGCGTACAAAGCACAGCGTCATCAGCTGCAAGCCTGCCACGGTCTGTGTGTGGGCGTTTGGGTAGTTATTAACATACTGGTCAATGTTGCGGAGTAGATCGGGGAATTGGTGCTGTTCTACTGCTTTCATGCGTTCGGCTTTATGCGGTCTGAGCGCCTTATTGCGTCCAATGGCAATGTTAGTAATATCATAGCCTAGCGTATTGATAGCATACTCAAAGATAGAGCTAATTAGCCCCATGCACTTATGCGCGGTTTCTGAGGTATGTTTGCCTTGTTTTTCGAAGTCGGCTTGAATAGCCAGCCCTGTTCTAATCACATCTTGGGCGGTAATAGCGCCAATAGGGTATGCGCCTAAGTGCTTTAAGATGTGATTGTCCAAAAACCCTTGCAGCTTTTGTACGTTCTTAACTGTGGTCTTAGATTTTTCGTCGATATAGCTTTTAGCAATGGCTTTAAATAAGTCCTTTTGCTCAAAGTTATTTTTCTCGATGCTTTTATGGGCGGTGGGATCGATACCATCAGCAAGTAATGCTTTTGCTTTGTCACGCTCGATACGTGCTTGCTTTAGCGACACAAGCGGTTTGAATGATGCATCAATGAATTGCTTTGAAGATTTATAAATACCGATTTGATAGGTTTTTTGCTTTGGCTTAATATCTTTGTCCGATTGGTAGCGATATGACATTTGCCAAAATAATGAGCCGTTGGGGTGTTGTATCAGAGATAGGCTATTACCATCACTATGACGGACAATTTTATCAGGCGCTGACTGCTTGGCGATGGACTTCACGCCATTGTCAGTCAATAGATAGTCTTTTCTATTATTCATACCAGACCCAAAAATATTAAAAATTTTTAACAACAAATTTAACAACATTCTATAGGTGCTACTAGGTAATGACAAGTAGTATTGAAAGACTTGAATTGTTGATAGTAAAGGGCTTTAGAGGTTTTTGGTAATGCTAGGGAATGATGAAATACGGTGATTGGTGCGCTCGGCGGGAATCGAACCCACGACCCTCGGCTTCGGAGACCGATACTCTATCCAACTGAGCTACGAGCGCATGATAATGACGATATGGAACAATACAATACTTAAACGAGTGTTATAAGCCGTATAAAGTGTCGAAAAATAAAGACCGCTTAGTCTAACAAATAAAAGCCATAAAGCCAATGAGTGAAGGCAGCGATTGATGTTTTTTAAGAAAAAACAGGATAGTCATTAAACAAGCATGGCAATTTACCTGCCTTTTCCCTTATAATGTCAGGGAGAATTCATATTTATAATCACCGATTACAAGTGCGTTGACACGCGGGATGGCTGTTTGCTATTGATGACGATTGCTCATCAAAGGAGGACAGACAGAATGTCCGAGTCGTGTAGGCCACTGTATCTGTAATAAGAGAACGTGACGAATGAGAAAAGTAGTTATGTTATCGGCAGCTGCCATTCTAGGAATCGCTAGTATCGCGGTGAGCCAAGCTGAAGACGTTGCAGGCACTTCTACTGTAACCGTTTCTGACGTAGCAGAGGGACAGGAAGTGGTAGATAACCTGCCTGAAAAGCTAGGGGACGACACCAAAGCCGCGGCCGTGACTACAGATGGCGAAGCTGCTACTGATGAAGCTGCGCAAGTGGATGGCGAAGCTGCTGCAGAAACCGCTGCTGCAGAAACCGCTGCTGCGGCACCTGCTGCCGAAGAAGAGCCTATCCCTCAAGACACGCCACAAGTACAAAAGCTGATCGCGCTATACCCTAATTTGATTGCTCGTATTCAACCTGTAGCCAAAGTATGTTTTGAAGATGACGAAGTTTGTGATGTGACAGCTCGTGTGGCTGGGCCAGCACCAGGGGATGGACCTCGTGATGGTAAGGCTGTATACAATGCAGTCTGCCATACATGTCATACTGCAGGCCTACTAGGCTCTCCTATTTTTGGTGATGCTGGCGCTTGGGGACCTCGTATTTCAAAAGGTAAAGATACGCTATATACGCATGCTATCAATGGTTTCAATGCCATGCCTGCAAAAGGCGGTGCTGATATTCCTGATGAAGAAGTTCAAAATGCTGTAGATTATATGGTTGAAGCAGCAAGCTAATCCTGATTCAAGCCAACGCTAAATTTTTGCAATATACTCTGTTAAGCGCCTATTTCATTAAATGAAGTAGGCGCTTTTTTTGATGATAAGTAATATCAATCTGTTACTTCTTACGAGCGACAGTTGAAATTCGGGTCTGATAACCTCACTTCATGACATTGTCCTATCTAGATATTAGGGCGTGTTGAATATTTATAGACCGTCACTGCAAAGTGATATGGTCGCATGTTCAACACGCCCTAATATGCTATAAACATTCATAATAGATATAGAGGTACTCATGTCTGATGCACCAGCACTGATGATAAAAGATTTATCCAAAACTTATGATAATGGGTTTTCGGCATTAAAAGGGGTGGATTTGACCGTACCACAAGGTGGGTTTTTTGCACTACTCGGTCCTAATGGTGCCGGTAAGTCCACCATGATTGGTATTATCAGCTCACTGTTTAAACCCACGACAGGTAGCGTACATATTTTTGGGACAGATTTATTAGAGAATCCTTCGGTTGCCAAGCAATATCTTGGAGTTGTACCGCAAGAATTTAATTTTAATATGTTTGAAAAAGTTGAAGATATCTTGATCACGCAGGCCGGTTACTTTGGTATTTCTGCAAAAGAAGCCAGACCACGAGCCAAAAGATTACTAACAGCTCTTGGGTTATGGGATAAGCGCAATAGTAAATCACGTGAGTTATCTGGTGGTATGAAACGCCGTTTGATGATTGCACGTGCCCTCATTCATAAACCTAAACTGTTGATTCTGGATGAACCGACGGCTGGGGTCGATATTGAGTTGCGCCGCTCTATGTGGGAATTCATGCAGCAGATCAATATTGAAGAAAACACCACCATTATTTTGACCACGCATTATCTCGAAGAAGCCGAGCAGCTTTGTAAGCGCATTGCAATTTTAGATCACGGTGAGATTCGTATCAATACAGAAATGAAAGACTTGTTGGCACAGCTATCAGTTGAGACGTTTGTCTTTGATTTAGGTACGCCACTTGTGCAGAAATTGGCTTTGTCAGGTGTGACAGATGTCTCTCAACCCGATAGTCAGACGCTTGAAGTCACTTTGACAGAAGGGGAGTCACTCAATGGTGTTTTTGATCAGCTATCTGAGCAAGGCATCACGGTAGCCAGTATGCGTAACAAAGCCAATCGATTAGAAGAGTTATTCATGCGCTTAGTGGATAAAAACATTCAAAGTACAGACAGTATGAAGGAGGCGGGGTTATGAGTCAGGAAATTGTAGATCATAATAAATCGATGTCGTGGCACAAAAAAGGAGTCGCTTTTCGTACGATTTGTTTAAAAGAAATTCGTAGAATTTTGCGCATCTGGCCACAGACGTTATTGCCGCCAGTCATCACCATGAGTCTGTATTTTGTTATCTTCGGTAAGATGATTGGCTCACGTGTGGGCGAGATGGGCGGCGTGCCCTACATGCAGTTTATTGTGCCTGGTTTAATCATGATGTCGATTATTACCAACAGTTACTCCAATGTCGTTTCAAGCTTTTTTAGCGCCAAATTTACGGCCAGTATTGAAGAGCTTTTGGTGTCGCCAGTCTCGAAGCATGCTATTTTAATGGGCTATATTAGCGGTGGTATTTTCCGCGGACTTGCCATTGCTGTCATTGTTTCGATAGTGGCACTATTCTTCACAGACTTGGGTATTGAGCATTTATTTGTGACAATATTTACTGTCCTTGGCACCTCCATTCTATTCTCACTGGGTGGTTTTATTAATGCGGTATTTGCCCGCTCGTTTGATGATATCTCCATCATTCCAAGCTTTGTATTAACACCACTGACGTATTTGGGCGGTGTGTTTTATTCAATGGAAAACCTCTCACCATTTTGGCAGAACATATCGCTTTTGAACCCTATCGTTTATATGGTCAACGCATTTCGTTACGGTATTTTAGGCTACTCTGATGTGAATGTTTGGTATTCAATGGTCGCGATTTTTATATTTTGCGTGATATTTTATGTGATTGCTTATCGCCTGCTCGATAGCGGTTCACGGATTCGTTTGTAGTTTACCTTATCATCTAAGCTGCCGAGTACTGGCAGCGTTGCTTTTTTCATTATTCCATTTATCGTGACCCACTTTTTTCTGAAGAATAGATGAGTATTGCAGGGCGTTAGCAATAACGCCCGGCCCGATACTCAGTTGTTTGGCTCCCTTCCTTTCCTATATCCCAATTTGTTATCAATCTCCCTTCAAATGAAAGGGCACTTATTATGTGAATTCAAAGGCTTAATAAGGGGAAAGATAAGACTATTAATTGCGAATGTTCCTCATTAGCACTATAATTCTCATCTTTTAAGACAAAAGGTAGCTTAAGTCTGCCTTGGTAATTGAGATATAAGATGACCCAATCCGTCAGCGAACAAATCATTCGACAACAACGTCGCATAGAGTCAAAACGCCGAGTGGTATTATTGGCACTGGCGACAGCGTGTTTGTTGGGTCTAGTACTCGATGTGATGACAGGACCTTCGGTGCTACCGATGGCGGACGTCGTTAAGTCTTTACTACAGATAGGCAGTTTGGATGATACCTCACATACCATCGTTTATGATCTGCGGTTGCCAATTGCGTTTATGGCTTTGCTTGTGGGAGCTTCGCTTGGTGCAGGCGGGGCTGAGATGCAGACGCTACTCAACAACCCAATGGCAAGCCCTTATACACTAGGACTTGCAGCGGCAGCAGGGTTTGGAGCGTCACTGGTTATTGCGTTTGGTAGTTTTGGCTTGCCACTGCAATATGCGGTGCCTATTGGGGCATTTTCGATGACGATGCTCGCCTCTGCGGTGCTGTTTTTATTTGCATCATTGCAGCAGTTTGCCGCTTCTACGCTCATCTTAGTGGGTATCGCCCTCTTATTTATTTTTCAGTCGTTACTGTCATTGGTACAATTTACCGCATCATCTGAAGTCTCGCAGCAGATTTTGTTTTGGCTATTTGGTAGTTTAACCAAATCCACTTGGACAAATGTGACGGTGGTTGCTGTCGTAAGTAGTATTTGTATCTTACTACTGATGCGCGACAGTTGGAAATTAACAGCGCTGCGACTGGGTGAAGAGAGAGCGTCAGCACTTGGTGTTAATCTGACTCATTTACGCATCAAAACCTTGATTTTGGTGGCGATGATGACGGCAACTGCGATTAGCTTTGTCGGAGTAATTGGCTTTATTGGTTTGGTTGCGCCGCATGTCGCACGGCTGCTCGTTGGTGAAGACCAACGTTACTTTTTGCCCGCGACCATGCTTGCTGGCGCGGCCTTTTTATCATTCTCATCAGTGTTATCAAAAGTGATTATCCCAGGAGCGTTGTTTCCGGTGGGGATTGTCACGTCGTTTGTGGGTGTGCCTTTTCTATTTTGGATTATTTGGAGTAAGCGGTGAAAAACTGGATTCGCGGAACATTGGCGTTAAGTTTGATATTAACAACATTAAATGCCCAAGCAGAAGTCAAAACCATTAACGATGTGTTAGGGCGTGACGTACAAGTCGATGTACCTGCCAAGCGAGTCGTGTTGGGGTTTTATTATCCTGACTATATTGCCGCCACAGGGGCCGAAAACTTTGAGCAAGTGGTCGGTATTTCAAGAGAGTTTTGGGAAAAATTTAATCCTGGTAGCTGGAATTTATACAACCAAAAATTGCCTAATTTACAGGGCATTGGCGATATTGGCAATATCGATAGGGGCACGTTTTCATTTGAAAAAACCTTAGCGATGAAACCTGATGTAGTGATATTGGCAAAGCAGCAATACGATACGCTAAAAGCCGAAATGCCGCGTTTTGAAGCGGCAAATATCCCTGTGGTGGTGGTTGATTACAACGATCAAACGGTGAAAAACCATGTCAAAAGCACTCAAATATTTGGGCAATTGGCAGGCAGTGAGCAACGTGCCGACCAAGTAGCTCAAGAATACGCTGATGGTATCGCGGATATCCAAAAACGGGTGAATGCTGCTCAAAGTGCCAAACCTAAGATCTACGTCGAATTTGGTGATAAAGGACCAAAAGAGCACAGCTTCACCTTTGGCAAAAATATGTGGGGTGCGATTGCCGATATTGTGGGCGGTGACAATATTAGTAAACCGTTTGTCGAAAATTGGGGACCTATTAACCCCGAACAAGTTTTGGTGAGTAAACCTGAGGTCATTATGATCTCAGGCACCGAAGTGGGCATGAAACAGCCCAATACGATGGCAATGGGGATTGATGTTCCAGCCGACGAAGCCCAGCGCCGCCTAAAAGGCTTTACTACCCGCAATGGTTGGGAGAATCTACCAGCGGTAAAAAATAATCGCGTATATGGTATTTATCACACGGCTTCTCGCTCGTTGTCTGATTTGGCAGCAGCACAATTTATGGCAAAAGCCTTGTACCCTACAGCCTTTACCGATGTCGACCCTGAAAAAACCTACATGGATTTTCATGAAAAATACTTGCCAGTCAAGCCTAACGGTACATTTTTTATCCAGCTAGGCTGTGGCGCAAGTGTTTGTGATGGCAATGCTAAAAACCAAGCCAACAACGATGCAGAATCATCGACAGCTGCGAGCCAAGCTGATCCTGCTGCCAATACGTCTGAAAATGTGTCGTGGTTTACTAAGCTCATGAATTGGTTCAGCGGTTTGTTTGCTTAATTGGTTTTTAAAAATTTGATAGAAGAAGTCCGCTATGCTCAAGCTTGACCGTTTAACGATCCAATATGGCGCGCTCACCGTTGCTAGGGATATTGATGCCCAGTTTGAAGCGGGCAATATTTATACCATTTTGGGAGCCAATGGAGCAGGTAAGTCCAGTTTACTTAAGGCGATTTTTGGTGAGCTGGCATTCTCTGGCACTGTTGCCTATCAGGGCAGTGTACAGACCAAATCCCAGCTTAACGCGTGGCGTAAACCCATTGCATATATGCCGCAAGACAGTCACACTGACGCCGAGCTTACTACTCTCGAAGTAGTAATACTTGGACGAATGGATGCCTTGAGTCGTCATATCAGTGATGAGTTGTTACGAGAAGCCGTCGAGTTATTGGCGGAGTTGAATATTTCCCATTTGGCGCATCGCTCAATCCGCTCATTGAGCGGCGGACAGCGACAGTTGGCGATGTTTGCACAAGCGTTACTTCGCCGTCCCAAGATTTTACTGCTGGATGAACCCGTCTCAGCTCTAGACATGGCACATCAAATTAACTTGCTGGACAAAGTCAGGCATTACACGCAGCAGCACCAGTTGATTTGTATTATGGTATTGCATGATTTGAGCCTAGCTGCTCAATTTTCGGATGAAGTCATATTATTAGCTGATGGTGATATTCAAGCACAAGGTATGCCTAAAGCTGTATTACAATCCGAGATTTTACGCAAAGTGTATCATGTGGATATTGAGATTTTGACGAGTCATCAAGGCTCACCAGTGATTCATCCGTATCGTAAGCGGCAAGCTAGCGTTTAGCTACTTTTCGCTCAGGCACACTGCTGACGATGCCTGCCAAAATGACTGCTGTAATGCCTAAAATCTCTAGCCAGCCAATGCGTTCGCCTGCAAAAATGACCCCATAAATCGCAGAAAACACGACCGTTAAATACGACAATGCCGCGACCGTGAATTTTTGCCCGACGTGATAGGCATGAGTCATCGCCAGCTGCGCAAGCAACCCTGCCACACCAATGCCAATGATATAAGGTAAACTCTCGCTTGTTAGATGACTCCAACCAAACCACGTTGCCGCTATGCCTGAGACAATGGTCGCTACTGCCGAAAAGTAAAACACAATTCGCCACGCAGGTTCTCCCATTAAGGATAGTTCTCGCACTTGCAGCAACGCAAAAGCCGTAAAAATACCGCCACTCAAGGTAATTAAAGTCTCTAATAATCTATCTGAGGCGAAGGCAGGTTTTAGCATCAGACAGATACCCGCCAACCCCATCAGCAGAGCGACCCACGTTTTGAGTGATGGCTTGTCTTTTAGCCAAAAAATGGATAGCAAGGCAATAAAAACGACAGAGGTATAGTTCAGCGTCACAGATGTTGCTAGAGGCAGATGACCCAAGCCATAGAATGCCAATAACAATGCCATTGTGCCCGCCATGCTACGCTGCATGTGACCCCAAAAAAATGGCGTCTTAAGGGTTTTTTTTCGCGCGAGGGTCGTGCCAAAAATGACCAGAGCAGGCAATAATGACCGCCAAAAGGCCAACTCATATTCATTCATGTGCAAGTGAGTAGACGCATTTTTGACCAAAATGCTCATCATGGCAAATAAGAATGCCGCAATAATCATCCAAGCTGAACCCAAAGGGAATCTTTTTATCATAGGGAGTATTAAGAAAAAAGAGGCAATTGTAACACTGCACGTGGCATGGTTTTTGCCTAATTTAGAAAGTGAATGATTGTGGTAGTTGGTATGGTTTGGTTATTAAAAGGCGCGCACAGATAGGTCGATTGCGGTAAAATAATGACCCATTAATATAATTCATGTTATCTAGTAATCAAGGCAGTTTATGAGTATTCACGGTATTTTAGGGGAACAAACCACCAATTATCCCACGCAGTACAGTCCAGAGACACTCTATCCCATCGCGCGTGAGATGGGACGCAATGCCATTGGTTGGCATGCTGACAAGTTAACGATCGGCGTCGATTGGTGGCAAGCTTTTGAGATGTCTTGGCTCAATACGCAAGGTGTCTCGCAGGTTGCTATCGCGCGTTTTAGTATTCCTGCCAGCTCACCATATATCGTAGAGTCAAAGTCGCTCAAACTGTATTTGAACAGTATCAATTTTACCGAATTTGCTAGCTGGCAAGAGGTAGAGACGCTGATTGCTAAAGACTTATCAGCCTGTGTACAAGCTGATGTGACAGTTGAATTGTTTGGCTTAGAAGAGGACTTATCAAGTTTATTGATTGCCAAGCCTGAGGGTATATGCATTGATAATGCCTTAGATGCCTTGTCAGATATCACAGAAAAAGTGACACTATGCGAGCATCCAGATGCGTCATTGTTGCAGGATCAAACACGGGCAGATGATAGTCAGTTAGAAAGAGATGAGTCTCAGCCTTATACTTTTTACTCTAACCTACTGCGTAGTAATTGTCCGGTGACCAACCAGCCAGACTGGGGTACGCTAGCTGTTTCGATAACGACTGATAAGCCTTTCAGTAACGCAAATATGCTGCGCTATATATTGAGCTTCCGCCAGCACAATGGCTTTCATGAGCAATGCGTTGAGCAGATATTTGCTGATTTGAGCAAATACTATGAGCCAAGTGAGCTAATGGTACGTGCTTGGTACACACGCCGAGGCGGTATTGATATCAATCCGTGCCGTGTCAGCGATGCCAGTTTGTTACCGAAACCGAGTCGCCTTATTCGTCAATAGATAAATAGAGATTTTATAATCTCGCTGGTGTGTCTTATAATCAATAGACTTTATCTATATAAGATCAGGATGCAGACATGAAGCTGATGACTAATGCTTTAATGGTGGCGGGGTCAGCCGCTTTGCTTCTTTCTACCGCAATATCAGCACAAGCGGCATTTGTAGAAAACGAATACATCTGTGAAGATATATATATGGAAAAGGCCTATGATTGCGCTAACAATGCCATTATAGTTGAGAAAAATCGCCTTAATAAAATCTATAATCGCGCTTATCGTCGTTTGAATAAAGTGGAGCGGCAGCAGTTGGATACAGAACAACTCACATGGCTAAAAAAACGCGATGATAAGTGTCACTTTGAACATGATGGTCCAATGAATAATACTATAGTGTATGCTCAGATTGGGGCGAATGTTTGTACCGCCACTGAGACTCAAAAACGTAGTAAAACAATTGCCAAAAGATACAACATTCAATAGATTGTTCTCGCCAATAAAAAAGCGCCTACCTCATTCGATGAGATAGGCGCTTTTTTTTGTTAAAGGCTTTAGCAATAGAATTATTTACCGCTTACCTTTGCCAACACTTCTTCACGGCTGAGCATTTGCTTCTCTGTTTCACGGCGATTGACATATTCGTACTTATCTTCCGCAAGGTTGCGATCAGAGACAACGATGCGATGTGGAATACCGATAAGTTCTAGATCTGCAAACTTAACACCTGGACGCTCATTACGGTCATCAAGTAGCACATTGACACCTTGCGCTTTTAACTCTTCATAAAGTGCCGTTGCCGTTTGCATGACGTTTTCTTCTTTTGACTTCATCGGGATGATAGCCACTTCAAAAGGCGCGATAGAGTCATTAACGGTTGGCGTGGTTGGCCACATGATGCCGTTTTCATCGTTGTTCTGCTCGATAGCAGCGGCAATGATACGGCTAACACCGATACCATAACAACCCATCATAAGCGTCACTGGCTTACCATCTTCACCTGACACCGTACAGTTCAGCGCCTGTGAGTACTTATCACCTAATTGGAAGATATGACCCACTTCGATACCGCGTTTGATTCTTAGGCTACCTTTTCCATCAGGAGAAGGATCACCTTCTTGAACATTGCGGACATCAACAATGCGAGTAATACTGGCATCGCGTTCCCAGTTCAGACCAATGGTGTGCTTATTCTCTTCATTGGCACCAGCCACAAAGTCTGACAAAGCTGCAGCTGAGCGATCAACGAATACGGGCATATCTAAGTCAACACCGATATATCCTTTGTGCAGACCAGCAGCCTTCAATTCTTCATCAGAAGCCAATGTCAGTGGCACGTTGGCCTCTTCGATTTTTTCCGCTTTGATGGTATTGAGCTGATGATCACCGCGTAAGACGATCGCAATCAGTTGTGGCTCGTTGTCTTCTGTGTGACCGTGTACGATCAAGGTTTTGACCGTTTGCTCTAAAGGAATGTCTAAATGCTCAGCGACCATCTTACAGGTGGGCATGTTCTCTGTTAAGACATCTTCACGTGCTCGGCTAGGCGCTTGACGCTCAGCAGTGCTTACTGATTCAGCCAGCTCAACATTGGCTGCGTAGTCAGAAGCGTCTGAGAAAGCGATATCATCTTCACCGCTATCAGCCAATACGTGGAACTCATGAGAAGCAAAACCACCGATGGAACCGGTGTCTGCTTGTACGGCACGGAAATCTAAACCCAGACGTGTAAAGATGCGTGTGTAAGCTTCATACATGTCGTGATAGGTTTGTGCCAATGATGCTTGATCAACGTGGAATGAATAGGCGTCTTTCATGGTAAATTCGCGAGCGCGCATTACGCCAAAACGTGGACGAATCTCATCACGGAATTTACTCTGAATTTGAAAGAAACTGATTGGCAGTTGTTTATAGCTGCGCAGCTCGCCTTGAGCAAGGTTGGTGATGACTTCTTCATGAGTAGGACCCAGTACAAAGTCACGATCATGGCGATCTTTGAACCGTAATAGCTCAGGGCCGTAATCATCGAAGCGCCCTGTCATCTGCCAAAGCTCTGCAGGCTGAGTCATCGGCATCAGTACTTCTTGCGCACCCACGTTTTGCATCTCTTCACGAACAATACGTTCAACTTTTTGTAAGACGCGCAGCCCCATGGGCAGCCAAATATATAACCCAGAAGCAATCTTACGAATAAGACCGGCACGTACCATCAATTGGCTTGAGGCGATATCGGCATCACTTGGGGTTTCTTTTAGTGTGGCAAATAAAAATTGACTGGCTTTCATAAATAAAGCGTAACCTTATCAACGATAAAAAATAAGAAATAAGAGGATGTTGAGCGTATGGCTAACTGTTTCGTTGCCGCCGCAAGCTTACCGTCATCACTTAGTAATAATCTGGGATGTGTCTTAGCGACTAAAATGCTTGTAAGAAAAGCATATGAACAAAACCGCTCTAATGAAAGAGTGGCGAACTCTGATTGATGTATCAATATACTGAGCAGCTATAGAAATCATTTGTAGGGCAAAACCTGTTAAATAAATCTATACCGACATTTTATCAACGCAATCTGACTATGTTAGGTAAAGTTCGTCTAAGACGCAATGACTTTTTATTTTTTCAAAGCGAACGTGGCTCAAAGACGCTAATAAAGCGCCTATAACTCGATTTTTATCAGCTCTAAACCTATTTATCGCGTATTCTAAGGAGGTACTTAATAAGTAATTATGTAAAGCATTTGTACCTGTTACTTGAAGTTATTGCTCAAACATAGCATTTATTGCTTAGACTGTTACTTATCACGATGTGATAGAAATAAACACCACATTCTAAGGTAGATTATATGAACAAGCCTGATAATCGCTCTTCTATCAATAATAGTGCCCCTAATACGTCAGCAAAAAAACCAATCGCTCCAATGTCATGGATAGTATTGCTGATTGGTTTGGCCGCGATCGTGTTTGCGATTTATAGTGTTCAGAATATAACAAAAGAAGAACCGATAGAAACCATCACTCGTGAGGGCGTGGTTACTCAGATACAGCAGCTCAATCGCTTACAAACGGTCGCGTTTAGTGTAGATACCGTCATTACCAGTAAGCGCCCAGGAAGTTGGATGAAGCTGTGGCAAGATGAGCAAAAAGGGCTGTTTATCGCGCGTGGTCGAGTACAAGCAGGGATCGATTTGAGCGCATTGACGCCTGAGATGGTTCAGGTAGTGCAGCCTGAGCCTTCCAGTGCCGATCAGGAAGGCGCGCAGACAGACAGTGCGACAAGCGCAGCTTCTCTGATGCCAACAATCAATATCACGTTGCCACCGTCAGAGATATTTGCGGTTTATTTGGATGACATCGAGATTTATGATTGGCAAACGGGTGCGTTTGGCATGATGCAAGTCGATCCAAAAATTTTAGCCCAAGCACAGAGCATGGCTAAAGAAGAGGTTTTGGAGCGTGCGTGCCGCGGTGATGTGATGAATATGGCACTAAAAAATGCGCAGACACAGTTACAGCAACTGTTTGCTATGACAGGCGCAGTCGTGACTGTCACGACTCAAGGTGCAGGGGCGTGCCAATTACCAGTAGCCTCGTCAGCAAACGGTTAAACCGCTTACTGACATGACTGAAGGTTTGTTTGAACGACGTTATTATTTTTTAAACTCAGCAATGGCAAGCTCGCGGGCTTTTTTGTGTTCAACCATCGGTAGAGGATAATCAAGGCTGGCAAATTTACCTCCTTTACTGAGCGAATTGCGGAGTTTTTCTTCTGAATGCAGGGTGCTATTAGGAATATCTTTGAGTTCAGGTAGCCAAGTCTTGATAAATATTGCGTCAGGATCATGAGTCTTGCCTTGGCTAAATGGGTTCATGATACGGAAATAGGGCGCAGAATCCGTGCCAGTCGAAGCGCTCCATTGCCAGCCACCATTGTTGGAAGCAAAGTCACCATCTATAAGTTGCTGCATAAAATAGCGCTCGCCCCATCGCCAATCAATCAATAAGTCTTTGGTCAAAAACATAGCCGTCACCATTCGCAAGCGATTGTGCATAAAGCCGGTGGTATTGAGACTTTTCATGGCAGCATCGACCAAGGGCACGCCAGTTTTACCTGTACACCATGCCTGAAAATCATCATCACCGTAAGACCAGTTAATACGTTTATCCGTGTCATCCTTGTAAGCTTGATGACGGATTAGCTCTGGCTTATCGACCAATACATGCCGATAAAAATCACGCCAGGCCAACTCACTTATCCAGCGATTGATGTCTTCATTATCGCCATCATTGCCATGCAGTTTTTCTTGCGCTTTATGAGCTTGTAGATAACACAGTCGTGGACTAATAGTACCAATCGTGAGGTAAGCAGATAATTGACTGGTTGCATTCAGGCTAGGTACATCTCGTCCCACGTCGTAATCATTGATGTCCTCAGCAATAAAACGCTCTAGCTGCTGGCAGGCTGCTTTTTCACCCGCAGGATAGGCGTCGCGAGCGTGTTTAAGCTGCTCCTCGCTATCTATGTGCTGTAGTGCTTCTGCGTCTTGCAAGGTCTTTTGATAATCCTCGACTGTGTTTTTGCAAAGACTCTCTATCTCTTTCATAGTGTTTACACTAGTTTTTGATAGTTGCAAATCAATATCATGATTGTCTTTGATAGCTGGTGCGTCATGTAACTGTATTTCGTCCACATCCAAGGTATGACGCCATTTTTTATAGAATGGCGTAAATACTTGATACATGGTGTCATCGTTAGTGGTGATGCTTTGCGGTGGCAATATACATTGGTCGTGCCAGCGCACAAACTCGATATCATCTTTTGCCAGCTGTTTGGTTAATTGCTCATCACGGTCAATCTCATTGCCTTCGTATTCATGATTTGCCATGATGCAACTGATATGATTTTTTTGACACAAGGTTGTCAAAGTATCGATACAGTCAGCAAAGCTTGGAGCAGAATGAACAATAAGGGTGATATTCAGTTGATCTTGTAGCGTTTTTGCCAGTATCGGCAAGGTGCGGGCAATATGATCGACTTGTACAAGCGACATATCGTGTGCTTGCCACTGTTTGGGTGTCAAAAAAAACACGGCACTGACTTGAGCGTTGTCTGTGGCTGCTTTTTCACACAGTGCTGTCAAAGCCGTATTGTCATGGAGCCTTAGATCACGACGGAACCACATCAAGTAATGAGGCGAGGTTGCATTCGTGTTTTTGTCATTATTATGGGTCTTGCTTGCCGCTTTTGATGCTGTCTGAGACATTCAAATAACCTTATGTCAATCATAAACAAAATTAGGAATAAAAGTATGCTAGGATAAGTTTTTGGATGCAATTGATTTGCCATTTGGTTAACAAATCATCATCATACTTAATCTGGCGCGTTAACGAGTCGTATTGGTCGTGAGCCAATTGTAAATCAGTATTCTGAGAGTTCTATTTAAGGTCATATCATGCACGTTAAGTTTTGCGGTTTTACCCAGCTTAGTGATGTTCAGACTGCGGCGCAATTGGGTGCTGATGCAGTCGGTTTGGTGTTTTACCCGCCAAGCCCGCGTGCTGTTACGCTTGTGCAAGCAAAAACGCTCAGCGCTTCTGTGCCAGCGTTTATGAGCGTAGTCGCATTGGTGGTCAATATGCATCAGGATGAGCTGATTGAATTAGTAAACACGGTCTCTTTTGATATCATTCAGTTCCATGGCGACGAAACCCCTGAGCAGTGCCAGCAGCTGGCAAGCAGTATCAATAAGCGCTGGATTAAAGCGCTGCGTATCAATGCTGAGCAGCATACGCCCGATAGCGTTCGCGCCCAGATTGACAAATTTGCAGCAGCAGGTGCCAGTAGTATTTTATTGGATGCTTATCACCCCGCTGCTTATGGCGGGACAGGCCAGCGCTTTGATTGGAATCTCATTCCGCAAGACAGCTCTCTGCCGATTATCTTGGCGGGTGGACTGGATGCCGAAAATGTCGCTGCGACATTAGATTTGCCTATTTATGCGGTCGATGTCAGTGGCGGTATTGAGAAAGATAAAGGCAAAAAAGATGCTGCTAAAATGCGTGCCTTTATGAAAGCGGTCAAGCGTGACCGATGGCAAAACGCGACGCTTAGCGAACCTTCGAACCTGAGTAGTTAGTTCTGCATTATTCAAGCATCTACTACTTACCGCATTTTCTAATATTTATACTAAAAAATACCACTTATTACAGTAGGAATTATCATGAGTCATGTCGCTAATAAAGAGTTATCTACCACTGCAACGGCCATCAATACCTTTACCAATCCTGAAAACGTGCCCGATTTTAACCAGTATCCCGATGCACGCGGACATTTTGGTGTACACGGTGGTCGCTTTGTCTCTGAAACCTTGATGGCTGCCCTAGAAGAGCTAGAGACGCTTTATACCAAAGTCAAAGCAGATCCAGCATTCTGGGAAGAGTATCACAATGATTTGGTGAATTACGTGGGTCGTCCAACACCGTTGTATCACGCAAAGCGGTTGAGCGATGAGATTGGCGGTGCGCAAATTTATTTCAAACGTGAAGATTTGAACCATACTGGCGCGCACAAAGTGAATAATACCATTGGACAAGCATTGCTTGCCAAAATGTGTGGCAAAAAACGTATCATCGCTGAGACAGGGGCAGGGCAACATGGCGTGGCAACAGCCACGATTGCGGCACGCCTAGGACTAGAGTGTATCGTCTATATGGGCGCTGATGACGTCGAGCGTCAAAAGATGAACGTCTATCGTATGCGCTTGCTTGGTGCGACCGTCGTGCCAGTCACGTCAGGTTCTCGTACGCTCAAAGATGCCATGAACGAAGCCATGCGTGATTGGGTCACCAATGTCGATAGTACCTATTATATTATTGGTACGGTGGCAGGTCCGCATCCTTATCCATTGCTAGTGCGTGATTTCCAAGCGATTATTGGTAAAGAAGCGCGTATTCAGCATTTAGAAAAAACAGGCAAACTACCTGATGCACTAGTTGCGTGTGTCGGTGGTGGTTCGAACGCTATTGGTTTGTTCTTTGATTTCTTAAACGATCCTGAAGTCAAAATGTATGGCGTTGAGGCGACCGGTGACGGTATCGAGTCAGGTCGTCATTCTGCGCCATTGGCGGCAGGTCGTATCGGTGTGCTACATGGTAACCGTACGTATCTTATGGCAGATGATGATGGTCAAATTCAAGAGACGCATTCTATCTCAGCAGGTCTTGATTACCCAGGTGTGGGTCCTGAGCACAGCTTCCTAAAAGACATGAACCGTGTTGAGTATGTTGGTTGTACTGACAAAGAATCTCTAGAAGGCTTCCATGAGTCCACGCGCAAAGAAGGCATCATCCCTGCACTTGAGTCCGCCCATGCGGTCGCTTATGCCTTGAAGCTTGCAAAAACCATGACGCCTGACCAGACCATTATCGTCAATATGTCAGGTCGCGGTGACAAAGACTTGCATTCAGTGATGAAAGCGGAAGGGATTGAGTTGTAATAGCCATTATTTTAACAGGCTATGCCACTATCATTCATAAGAAAAATTGCTTAGCGCCCTTTATTGTTTGATAAAGGGCCAGCTGAGCCACCGTATACAAATTAAGAGAATTTTATGACTCGAATCGAAAGTACTTTTGACACTTTAAAATCACAAAATAAAAAAGCCCTGATTCCTTATGTGATGGCAGGTGATCCCAATCCTACCGTCACTGTAGACTTGCTGCATGACTTGGTTAAGCATGGCGCAGATATGATTGAGCTTGGCTTACCGTTTTCTGACCCAATGGCAGATGGTCCCGTGGTTGCATTGGCAGGTGAGCGTGCGCTAGCAGCCGGTACGAGTACGCGTGATGCCCTAAAAATGGTCGCGGAGTTCCGTCAGCGAGACACTCAGACTCCAATTATCTTGATGGGTTATCTCAATCCTGTGGAGATCATCGGTTACGATAATTTTGTCGCGCTATGTGAGCAGTCAGGCGTCGATGGTATTTTGATGGTAGATTTGCCGCCCGCAGAGGCAGGCAGCTTTACCCTGCATTTGACTGAGCATGCGATGAATGAGATTTTCTTACTATCGCCCACCACTTTACCTGAACGCCGTGAGCAAGTACTGACCCATTGCGGCGGCTATATCTATTATGTTTCCCTAAAAGGCGTAACTGGCTCAGCTACGCTAAATACAGACGATGTTGCCACCCAAGTTCAAGCAATCAAAGCAGAGACAGATTTGCCAGTATGTGTCGGTTTTGGTATTCGTGATGCCGCGTCAGCCAAAGCGATCGGTGCTCATGCAGATGGCGTCATCGTCGGAAGTGCCTTGGTACAGAATTTTGCTGATATAGATGGTAATGATGCAACGGCTGTCGCCAATGCCCAGCAAAAAATCATGACCAAAATGGATGAGCTACGCGCTGCTCTTGATAGCTTGAGCGCTTAGTGAAGCCTAAGCAAATAGATAAGATACAATTATTCAAGTGAAACAGCAGCAGTTATTTTCACCACTAAGATGCTCAATATTGATGCCATATGAATGTGAGCATTAAAAACTTTAAAGATAAAAATAACTGCGCTAATCCATGATTACGGTCTTTGTAAGAATGTTTATACAGACAGTAAGAAATGACTTTGCTAAACTTAGTTTACGTGTGTAAACTAACCTCACATATGAGTTGTTACAGTTGCATATAAGTGTGCTTTATAACTGCTCATGTTATGACTATGTGCAACTCTTAAATCTACTCTTAGGGACAAGTAAATGAGCCAACTTGTCGATAAGCCTTTGATAATGGCGAATAATATGACTGATACGATAACAAAACCCAATGCTAGTAACGATAATGCGCCAAGCCTTCAAAATAGCAATACGGCTGGGCAATCATGGTTTAATCGCGAGATACCAGGGATTAAGCAACAACTGACGGCACCATTGACCGCAGTTGAGACCGAGCCATCAACAGAGTGCAGTAGCTGCCACTCAATGATTACCAACACGGCGCTTATTTTTAACTGTTATGTGTGCCCGCATTGCGATCATCATTTACCGATGAGCGCTCGTGAGCGTCTAAACTGGTTACTGGATCAAGTTAATGGCGAGCTTGGGCAAGAGTTTACTGCCAAAGATCCGCTAAGCTTTGTGGATAGCAAGCCATATCCTGCGCGTATGAGCGAGGCACAGGAAAAAACAGGTGAAAGTGAAGCGCTGATTGTGATGTATGGTAAATTGCGCAATCTTGATGTTGTCACTTGTGCCTTTGATTTTCGTTTTATGGGTGGTTCGATGGGGTCAGTGGTTGGTGACCGTTTTGTCCAAGCGGCCGAAAAAGCGCTTGAAGACAAAGTACCTTTGATCTGCTTCGCGGCCTCTGGTGGCGCTCGTATGCAGGAAGGCCTATTGTCTTTAATGCAAATGGCACGAACGGCTGCCGCCATTGAACGTCTCAGAATCGCTGGCATTCCTTATATTGTGGTATTGACCAACCCTGTTTATGGTGGGGTGACAGCCTCTTTAGCCATGCTAGGTGATATTCACTTGGCTGAGCCAAAAGCCATGATTGGCTTTGCTGGTAAGCGCGTGATTGAGCAAACCGTACGTGAGACATTAGAAGAGCCATTCCAACGTGCAGAGTTCCTTTTAGAACATGGTGTGGTTGATGAAGTGGTACATCGTCATCAATTGATTGATACGATTTATCGTTTGCTCGCGAAGTTATGTCATGTACCCAATCTCAATGCTCAATAAGTAAATGAGCGCATGGCGATATGCATAACGATTGAGCGTTGTGCTACTATCTGCCAGATATATAGAACTCACGAATAGCATTTATCGTCATATTACGGTAAATGCTATTTTTTGTTTTTACCAAGCCAGTTATACTATTTTTTCTTTTTTTAGTAATTATCAAAATTCTTTATATAGGTTTTGTCCATGTCTGATTCTTTAGTTTCTTCGACGCACAATCTCAACGACCAATCTAGCCTAACAGAATGGTTGGACTATATGCAGCAGATACATGTCTCTGCAATAGATATGGGTTTGTCACGAGTATTGCCAGTCGCTGAGTTGCTTGGTGTCGTACAATCCGCTAAAGATGATGCCTATGTGTTCACTGTGGCAGGTACCAATGGTAAAGGCTCAACCACGGCTGTTATCGCACAAGTTTGCCAAGCCGCAGGGTACAAAACGGCATTGTATCATTCACCACATCTGAGCGTGTTTAATGAGCGTGTGCGCATCAATGGTGAGATGGCGAGCGATCAAACATTGATTGACGCCTTTAACAAAGTAGAAGCCGCACGATTAGCGTGTGATTTGACCTTGTCGTTTTTTGAGATGACGACGCTGGCAGCATTATTGATATTCGCTGAAGCAGATTGTGATGTTTGGGTGTTGGAAGTGGGGCTGGGCGGACGTTTAGACGTGGTCAACATTATTGATCCTGACATGGCGGTGATTACCAATATCGGTATCGATCATGTCGATTGGTTGGGTGACAATATCGAAGATATCGGCGCAGAAAAAGCGGGTATTCTACGTAAAGATATTGCTTTAATTTATGGCAGTGACCAGATGCCTGCTAGCGTGCAGCAAGCCATTGATAAGCATGAGGCCACTTGTTATCAAGTTGGTCAAGATTTTAGTTATCGCGAACTTGACTCAAAAACATGGCAGTATAGTAATGCAGCTATTACGATGCAGCTACCTCGACCAGCATTGTCATTGATGAACACCGCCAATGCTTTGTCAGCGGTATTGGCAAGTCCATTAAATGTCGATATGGCTGCACTTGAGCAAGCGTTGCAAACGGTTAAACTGGCAGGTCGCTTCGATTATCGTGAGGTCAAAGCGCGTCATTGGTTGTTTGATGTGGCCCATAATGAGCATGGCGTTACGTTTTTATTAAAACAGCTGTTACCACTTTGGCAGCAGCATCTGGCGCAGCAAAAGGTAGATAGTCAAACCCATCACACACCCGCAACGATTAAAATCCTGTTTTCAATGTTAGGGGATAAAGACATCGACAAGGTTGTACAGTGCCTGATCGAATCTGGGTTACCAATCAGTGATTGGTTTATTGCCGAAATCGATTATCCACGTGCGGCCAGTACCGAGCAGTTACGAGGGATTTTGGCCAGTTATGTCGATGGCGCTCAAATACATGAATTCAATCGGTTATCAGCAGCAACTGATGCGGTGATGGATGCCAGCCAACCACAAGATCTGATTGTCGTATGCGGCTCTTTTCATACCATTGGAGAGGCATTGTCTGCGCTTAAAATTTCATAATCTTGGTTAAAATATCCGTTAATTAATGTTAATCTTAGTATCAGCAAGATTGCAGACAGCACGAAAAATATGCTTTATAATCAAAGAGGTTTAAAAGACTGGTATGACAAGGTCTACAGAAATCTTGAGAACGGATGAATAGAATTGAGGGCAAGCACTACGAATTAAATCTAGCTACCCTATAGTTTTGAGACGATAGCTGCGCCTCTCAATCAACCTTATTACCAACTAAGAGACGTAAACGGATGAATTTTTCGAGACAAGCCTTATTGGGCATTGGGATGATTATTGGCGGTAGCGTGATGCTATACGCCATGGCGCAACAGATTAGTGACAGTAACAAACCACATCTACCCTCAGCACTGATAGATCAGCCAAGTAGCGAACAAGAGTCTTCGCAGCCATTAACGACTGATATCGAGACCGAAAAACGTATCTTGGCACAAAAACAAAAAGAACGCGCGGCTCGCGTTGCAGAGCAAGAAATGCGTGCTCAGCAGTTCTTAACAGAACAAGAAGCTGCTGAAGCTGAAGCATTGGCCAAGGCGCGTGCTGAAAGCCAGCAATATGTGGCTAGCAATACGCCTAAGGTAGAAGAGAGTGACTCAAGCGAGTCGTCTGAATCAGCATCAGCACAGTCCACTGATGATAACAGTACCAATACATCAAACGAGACTGCTACAAGCGCCAGCACGCGCGATCAGCAACAAGCTGTTCAAGCAAAACAGGACGCTCAAAGACAAGCTGCTTTGAAAGAACAAGCCGCTGCTGAAAAAGCGGCAAGAGAGAAAAAAGACGCTGAAGCCAAACGACAAGCCGACGCAAAAAAGCAAGCTGACGCCCAAGCACTGGCCGAAAGGAAAAAAGAAGCTGCGGAAACGGCTAAGGCAGAAGCCGCTAAGAATGAACCACCAAAATCTTCTTCTGATTATCAGGTTAAAAGAGGTGATGGGCTTATTAAGCTGGCAAGGCAATACAATATGCCGGTAGAAGTATTGGCGCAGGCAAATGATCTTTCACCATCGACTTCACTAAGAGTGGGTCAAAACATAACGATTCCATCGCGTAGCCAAGTACAGCGTTTAGAGCGTGAAGCGGCAGCAGCTGAGAAGTCCGCTGAAGCCAAACGTAACGCTCAGCAGAAACTTACCGAGGCTCGTAAAGAAGTAAAAGAAACCGATGCCAAAGGCAGTTTTGGCGTGCAAGTCGCCTTGGCAAACAATCAAGCCAAAGCGGATGAATTGGCAAAGAAACTACAAGCCGCAGGTTATCAGGTTAAAACCAGTACTACCAGTCGCGGTGTTCGAGTGATCGTTGGGCCGGAGCGCGGTAAAGTCGCAGCGTTGGCACTAAAAGATAAAATCAATAGTGACCCTAAACTGAATGCGTCGGAAGCTTGGGTTTTATACTGGCGCTAATCTATACGCCGATAGAATCGTTTGAAGCAACAGACAGTATTTTGACCATACTCTTATAGCCGCTTATCTTTTATTTTTTATGACTGAACACGACAGCTACTGTCGTGTTTTTTACGTTGGTGTTTGCTGCTTGGCGTAAGCTTAGCTAGGATAAGCATTAATTTCTTTGTTTTTCTCCGTATCGCTGGTCAGCCTATAAAGGCTGACCAGTTGTGACTGGTTTACTACGAAACGCCTTTCACAAGGTCATGGTAGATCGTCAGTCACTTTCATATTGTATAAGGTAAAACCATGTCATTTGGCGTTATATTTTTAATATTGGCAGTTGGCTTTTTGGGGCTGATTACATTACCAAAGCTGTTATCAAGACGTCAAAGCGTGGAGCCTGATCCAAAGCCTGTACGCGGTGATGAGTTAGAGATTTGGCCATTTGCGCCTATGCCTATTATGACTGACACCGAGGTTATCTTTTTTAACAAGCTAAAAAATGCGTTGCCCGAATATCATATCTTTGTCCAAGTGCAGCTATCACGGATTATTGAAGCCAATAGCGATGAAACCTCTGAGCGTAGCTTTTGGTTCAATCGTATCTGTCGTCAAAGTGTCGATTATGTGATTGTTGATGTGGATGCTCAGACCACGCTGCTGGCCATCGAGCTTGATGACTGGACGCACAGTAGTAAAGCACGTCAAAAGGCTGATGACAAAAAAGACAAGGCGCTTGCTAGTGCAGGTATTGCTATCGTTCGCTTTCACGCAGAGCGTATGCCCAGCGCCGATATGCTCAGGTATGAGTTGATGCAAGTGATTGAGACTTATTAAGCCAGTAAGTATTTATTGTTGCATGAATTCTGGTTGAAATTTGCTTACCAACAAGGGCTAACGCTTTTTAAAGCTTATCGTAGGGTTTTTCAGGGTATGCAAAATAAATAACGATGGGTCTATCACCTTCAAAATACAATCCGGTTCTAAGGGTGTCCGTTTCAGACAGGTTAAGCGGTGATAGACGTGCATCATAATTATCATAAAAGTCACGTTTACTAAACCATTCCACATAGTGTGCACGTCGTAGGGTGGTCGTATCAATTGTCGCAAGATTGGTCAGATCATTCTTATCGCACCACTCATGTATGGGGAAGCTAGGTTGCAGCCAAGTGGGCCAATCATGATCACCAAAATTGCTGGTATTGATGGGTAAAAAGAACCGCCCTTTGATAATGCCATAACGCTTATCGATTCTGAGTCGTCCATGATCCTCGGTATCGACCCACACGCTACGGAACTGCTTGGTCTGCATATGTGTCATCTTACGCTCTAAGTTATCCTTTGAGTTAATCCCAACCCAGTTCTCAGGCGCAAAAGGCGCTGATCCCATAAAAAACTTAATGGCAAGCTCCCAGTGCTCAACCAGCTTCTCCTCATGGTTGTACAAGATCAAATCCAGCTCGCCCGTGGTTTGCTTACCGTTATATAACTGCACGTTATTAGCGAGCATCTCATACGGATGCAGCTGACGCGCAAACCCATCTTCTAACCAAAATGATAACAGCCCCTCAAAGTGAAACCCTAGGCGGCTCGGACTGGGTCTCTTTAACAAATAGCGCGTTAAGTCTTGATAGGAATTGGTCGTGTTCAGCTCTTCCAAACGCTGCTGGTATGCCTCAAACTGTGCTCGCCAAAAGCTGGCGCTATGCACATCAACTGTATGCGTGTTTTGATGCGGTGTAAAGTCTATCCATTGCGTCAAGACATTGGGACATGCCAGCACATACGCCAAATCACGGACAAAAGGACGCTGATATGCGTTCCAAGGCGCATCATTTGTAAGAGCAGGATCAGGCTTGATAAGAGTTTCGGGCATAGGATAAACCACCATAGTCGTGAAGCATTTACCCTAACGGCTCACCTACTAAAAGTCTAGTGAGCGTGAGTATCAGCTAGGGCAATGCGTGTGATTTCGCTACGAGGGAAGAGCAATAGTAATATGATAAATATAAATGCTGATATCGGGCGGTGAGAGTAGGTAGGGTAACAGAATACCAAGCATTGCTTTAAGTAGAAAACGCTGCCAGCTTTTAGGTTTGCGGGATTGGTTGTTAGGTGGCTGTTGTGAGTTCTGGTTTGGGTAGGTCATTTGTATAGCTCCATGTTATGCCGTAATGAGGTTCGGCGGGTTACATGAAGATTAATGCTAAGGGTATGGTATGTAGCAATGGACTGTTCTTAAAAAAGGGGTATTCATACGTAAGATGTGTATATATATGCATCCACCCATACCAAGGTTGCGTCATTTATATAGTAAGCAACTTTTTCAAATATATACAATAGTTAGGCAATTTAGATTCTTATTTTTTTCGACATTCATTATTATATAACAAAAATACTAAATTTTTAAAACAACTGTTCACTAAAAAATGAAAATATTACCGTTTATATCGTATTTAATACCATTAATACCTTTTCCTGTTGTATTTGTCCGAAAATATACGCATATTTGGCTGTTTTTTATTATAAAAATAGAGAAAGAGTATGATAAATACTGGGGATCAATTAATGTGCACAAATGGGAATATTTTTTTTATAGAAGGACAGATTTATACAGTCGGTAATATTGTAAACAAAAAATTTTTTGAAATAGAGACGGAAGATGGTGACCACTGGTATGCCACAAAAGATAGCAATGGCATATACGTACGCTTTAATTCTATAAAAGGCAAGATGAGTGATGCTTGGTTTGTCAAAGCTTAGCTTCAAGCATATGCCTAAGGATAGAATACCCGTACCATCATGTGTCCAAAAACCTATCTAATTACCTGTCTTGAAGTTACTTCTTTAGGCTGATGTCACGAAAGATATATATTAATACACAGAAGGTAGACGATAAACGCCTATTTTTTGGATTCGTAATCAAGCATTAATAAACGACCAATTTCTTAAAAAAGATTTTGCCTTAAAAAATATAGTAACTTATAAGTTTATACAGACACTGGTCTTTAGCATTGAGTATAGTGTCCAAATGCGGCTTTTCTGATTGCAATGTCTTGTAAAAGCTTTCGTCTATTTTTGTCTTTACTACTCTCTCCTAGTAATATCTAGATAGTATCGTGTAAACAGGCCTTGGATAAGAGATACGATAATCACTTGCTTAATATCGACTAGGCAAGGTGGTTTATTCAAAATGACTGGCCTAACTTCGCTACTTATTGTTTGAAGTCTGCAAAGATCACATTTTCTATTTTGCTAACATTCTATATGGAACGCCATATACCTATAAAACAGTGAAAACCTGAAAAACGCCCAAAATAAAGGGCAGACGGTCAATGACGGTCTACCCTTTATCTATGTTTGGTCGGAACGGCAGGATTTGAACCTGCGACCACTACACCCCCAGTGTAGTGCGCTACCAGACTGCGCTACGCCCCGAATGACTGACTATTTTACGCAAAATTATGCATATTG
The DNA here is from genome assembly GCF_001606025.1 of Psychrobacter alimentarius. Classification (NCBI taxonomy): domain Bacteria; kingdom Pseudomonadati; phylum Pseudomonadota; class Gammaproteobacteria; order Moraxellales; family Moraxellaceae; genus Psychrobacter; species Psychrobacter alimentarius. The sequence goes on from NZ_CP014945.1 coordinate 687,589, forward strand.
CAAGGGCTATTTATAGTAGCCAACATCTACCATCGCATTTTGCCTATCACAGTCAGTCTCACCAATGAGTAGACAACCTTAGCCCAACAGCTCTTTTAGGATTTGGTTGACTTGCTGCGGGTTGGCGCTACCGCGACTGGCTTTCATCACTTGTCCAACCAGACCATTAAAGGCTTTTTCTTTACCGCCGCGATACTCTTCGACCATGGCTGCATTTTTAGCGATGACGTCTTCCACGATGGCTTTAATCGCGCCCGTATCGGTTTCTTGCTTGAGGCCTTTGTCTTTGATGATTTTATCTGCTGCATCATCGGCATCGCCGCCTTCGCGCTCATACAAAGCGCTAAAGACTTTCTTTGCCAATTTACCAGATAAAGTGTCGTCTTTGATACGCGCCAGCATACCCGCCAATTGCTTGGCGCTGATAGGCGAGTCAATGATATCCGTATCATCTTTGTTCAGCGCGCCCAGTAAGTCGCCCATGACCCAGTTGGCAGCCATCTTTGCATCTTGTTGTCCCACTTCAGCGACGACATCTTCGAAGTAATCGGCCAGCTGACGGCTTCCGGTTAGGATACGAGCGTCATATTCTGATAGACCAAGTGCTTCCTCAAAGCGTGCGCGACGAGCAACCGGTAATTCAGGCATAGCTGCTTTGATTTCATCAACAGTATGCTGCTCAATGCGGACAGGTAGCAGATCAGGATCAGGGAAGTAGCGATAGTCGTTGGCATCTTCCTTGGTACGCATGGTGCGCGTCTCGTCACGATCTGGATCATATAACATCGTGGCTTGGATGACTTGACCACCGTCTTCGATGATGTCAATTTGACGCTCGATTTCACGATTGATCGCGCGTTCGATGAAGCGGAAAGAGTTTAAGTTTTTTAGCTCAGTACGCGTACCAAGCTCGTCGCCTGGTTTGCGCACAGAAACGTTACAGTCACAGCGGAACGAGCCTTCTGCCATAATCGCATCGGATATACCAAGCCAAGTCACCAGCTGATGGATGGCCTTGATATAAGCGAGGGCTTCATTGGCTGAGCGCATGTCTGGTTCAGAGACAATCTCAATCAGCGGCGTACCTGCACGGTTCAAATCGACACCAGTCATACCATCGATGGCGTCATGTACAGATTTACCTGCATCTTCTTCTAAATGCGCACGGGTGATGCCCATGCGTTTTGGATATTCGTTCTTTTCCCCTTCATTGACCACCACATCGATGTACCCTTTACCTACGATAGGGTTGGCCATCTGAGTAATTTGATAGCCTTTTGGTAAGTCAGGATAAAAGTAGTTTTTGCGATCAAATGTGTTGTACAAGCCCAATTCAGCATTGACGCCAATACCGAATTTTAAGGCGCGATCGACCACGCCAGCATTTAAAACAGGCAATACACCAGGCAGACCCAAATCGACAAGACTGGCTTGGCTGTTTGGCTCATGCCCAAAATCTGTGGGCGAGCTTGAAAATATTTTACTTTCCGTATTAAGTTGGCAGTGAATCTCGATGCCGATGACCACTTCGTATCCATCGACGAACAGTTCTTTGCGGACAGTCTCTTTACGAACGGTATTGTTATCAGTAGTTGCTGTGCTCATTATACCGTCTCCTTCGCGATGGCAGAGTGTTGTAAATGATAATCGGTGTGTTGCTGGAATAGGTGCGCCGTAGACAGCAGCTCACTTTCGTGCCAATGCTTGCCAATCAATTGCAAGCCAATAGGCAAGCCGTCTGACGTCAAGCCCACTGGCTGACTCAGTGCTGGCAAACCGGCCAAATTCACCGCGATGGTATACACATCGCCTAAGTACATGGTTGCAGGGTCGAGGTCTTCAGCAAGCTTGTAGGCAGCCGTTGGTGCGGTTGGACTGGCAATCACATCACAGTTGGCAAATGCATCGTCGAAGTCTTTAACGATCAAGCGGCGTACTTTTTGTGCCTTGGTATAATAAGCGTCGAAGTAACCGGCAGATAGGGCATAAGTACCTGTCAAGATACGGCGTTGCACCTCAGGGCCAAACCCTTCAGAGCGTGAGCGTGTGTATAGATCGATCAAGTCTTTTGGGTTTTCACAGCGATAACCAAAGCGTACACCATCGAAGCGCGATAAGTTAGAAGAAGCTTCTGCCGGCGCTAGCATATAGTAAGTAGACAGGGTGATATCAGGGTTGGTGATGTTTACTTCTACAATGGTCGCACCCAGTTCTTCGTATTTTTTTAGGGCGGCGCGTACTGCTTGCTCGACTTCGCTATCTAAACCATTAGCAAAATACTCTTTGGCAACGCCAATACGTAGATGCGCAAAAGGCTTGTCGCCAGCGGCTGCTTCTGCATCTTCAATATCCTGTATATAGTCAGGAATGTCATGTTTAATGGAGGTGCCATCAAGTGGATCATGACCGATCATGGGTTGCAGTAGATAGGCACAGTCTTTGGCGCTGCGTCCCATGCTGCCAGCTTGGTCAAGACTTGAGGCATAAGCAATCATACCAAAGCGCGAGACACGACCATAAGTGGGTTTGATACCGGTTAAACCACAGAATGAAGCAGGCTGACGGATAGAGCCACCCGTGTCACTACCAGTTGCAACAGGAACGAAGCCTGCGGCGATGGCTGCGGCACTACCACCTGACGAACCACCAGGAACACGCTCTAGGTTCCAGGGATTTTGCACCGTGCCATAATAAGAGCTACTATTGTCTGAACCCATCGCAAACTCATCCATGTTGAGCTTACCTAAGCTAATCATACCGGCCTTATCAATATTAGAGACAATCGTAGCATTATAAGGTGAGACAAAGTTATGTAGCATTTTAGAGCCACAAGTCGTCAATACGCCTTGCGTACAAAAGATGTCTTTATGCGCCATTGGTACGCCTAATAACAAGCGGTTGTCACCTTGTGCACGCATCTCGTCTGCTGCTTTTGCTTGTGCGCGTGCTGTCTCAGAGGTATGAGTGATAAAGCTATTGATCTTGCTGTCGAGGGCGTCGATACGTTTGATATAGTGATCAGTCAGCTCGAGGCTGCTAAATTTTTTGTCTTGCAAGCCAGTGATCAGCTGCTCGGTACTTAATAAATGAAGCTCAGACATAGTTGTCGTCCGTCAAATTGTTAATAACATAAATAAAATTAAGATAAAAGACCAAAAAGAGGTGATCGTCTATTCAATCACTTGTGGTACAAGATATAAGCCTTCTTCAACAGCAGGTGCGACCGACTGATTGCGTTCGCGGTCGATATCGTGGTTGGCAACATCAGCGCGCAATTCTTGACAAGCTTCATGAATGTTTGCCAATGGCTTGATGTCTGTCGTATCAACGTTGCTAATGGTCTGCATCATCTTTAATATCTTAGTGATGTCATCGGCATAGCTATTGGCAGTACTCTCATCGACACCCAAACGGGCAAGGGTAGCAATTTCTAAGATTTCTTCACGGCTGACTGCGCTGTCAGACGTTGATGGTTGCTGTGACGTTGATTGTGGTGACATGGTTTCTCCAGTTAAGGACAGTTTTGTTAAGTGTGGTAATAGGTTACCATTGAGGACAATGAACCTTAAAGTATATAAATATGAGTATGACAATAGGTCAGTATTAAACTAAAGCTTTGATAAAGGTGCTTTATTATAAAGCATCTGACCTAAGTTTACAGAGCAGGACGCTTGATTGATGCACAATATAAACCAAGACACAATTAACCAAAATATAAGTATTCGCAAAGTTGACCATATAATTCACGATTGTTGCTCAATTGCTCACCCATTCGATTCTGAAATACGTTACAGTATGCACCTACTATCAAGCAAAACCATCATCTGCCTGTAGAACTTTGTTAGTTATTGAATTAAATGATGTTTCATTACGTTGAATGGCAATGACTGCTCATTCAAACTTTGTAACAACTTTTAGCGTCTAAGACCGAAATCCTGACTTACTGATGCAAATATCTGTGTTTTTTCTGAGCCAAATCGGTATAATTTAGCTCAGTTTTATCATTTCATCATTATTGCTTAGGTTTGACTTGCTGCGATGCTCAAATTTTGCAACAAGTAACGTCTATCGACGACCTGCTCAACACTGACGAGTAACCCCTCAGTCAATCTCATTCGCCTCATTCGTAAGACGCTGGATATATTAGTCATGAACCTGTTTGGATTTTTATCAAATAATATCGCAATCGACCTCGGTACTGCGAACACCCTCATTTTTATTCCTAATAAAGGCGTCGTACTTGACGAGCCTACGGTGGTTGCGTTACGAAGTAATCGTACTCAAAACCCTACCGTTGCTGCTGTTGGTATCGATGCAAAGCAAATGCTGGGTCGTACGCCTGCCAATATTACGGCGATTCGCCCACTAAAAGACGGTGTGATTGCTGACTTTGAAGTGACACAAAAGATGCTCAAGCATTTTATCGCTAAAGTAAAAGCTAAGCGTTTTATGGCGCAGCCTAACGTGGTGGTTTGTGTACCTTGTAAGTCTACGTTGGTTGAGCGTAAAGCGATACGTGAGGCAGTCTCGTCAGCAGGCGCAAGTAAAGTGCTATTGCTAGAGGAACCAATGGCGGCAGCAATAGGGGCGGGCATGCCAGTTCATGAAGCTAGCGGGTCTATGGTTGTTGATATCGGTGGTGGCACAACTGAGATCGCTGTTATCGCGCTATCTGGTTGCGTCTATGCTGAGTCCATTCGTATTGGTGGCGACATGTTTGATGAAGCCATTATTACGCACGTACGCCGTACACATGGTTGCGTGATTGGTGAGACAACAGCTGAGCGTATCAAAAAAGAAGTCGGTTCTGCGTTGAATGAAGACAGTCAGTTAGAAGTTGAGGTTCGCGGTCGTAGTATGGCAGAAGGGGTGCCAAAGACCTTTATCGTCAATTCTGAAGAAGTGCAAAAAGCATTGAGCGATCCATTGAGTGGCATCATTAGTGCAGTAAAAGCAGCACTTGAGCAGACACCACCTGAGTTATCTTCAGATATCGCTGAGCGCGGCATTGTGTTGACTGGTGGCGGTGCGTTACTTCGTGATTTAGACAAACTGATTTCAAGAGAGACTGGTCTGCCTGTAACAGTTGCCGAAGACCCATTGACCTGTGTCAGCCGTGGTGGCGGTATCGCACTTGATTTTATCAATAACAAAAGCTTGAATATGATTTTTGTTTAAGTCATTCGCTTAAACCAATGTCCTATGATCATGTTCGTTGTACTTGTTACTTATTGATATAACATCGCAAGTCAAAAGAGTTAAAAATAAAGGTAGCCCGTTGCGCTACCTTTAATTGCATTAGCAAACGCTAGAACATAGTATTTATGATTAAACAGCCTCTATGACTGGCAACTGATTGTTCTATAACTTCTGAGTTAAAAAGCTTATGACCCCAAGTATTTTTGCGCGCCAGCCGTTATCACTTCGTAAGACTGCTATTGTACTAATAGCAGCCTTAATATTGATGTGGTTCGATAGCAAAAACTCAGAATGGTTTACTCCCGTACGTAGTACGAGTCATGCCGCAATGCAGCCGATTTATGAGCTGTCTTTATTGCCCAGCTATGCAACCCATTGGGCGAGTGGAAGTTTACAGTCCAAAGAAACCTTGCGCCGTAAAAACATGCAGCTAGAGTCACAGCTCATTCATGCCCAAGCCAAGCTGCAACAGCAGGATTATATCTTGGCACAGAATGCGCGTTTGCAAGGCATCTTATCAACCACGAAGCCTGAGCAGTTTGATCTCAATTTGGCTCAGGTTATTGGGACCGATGCCAATTTGCTCAGACAAATTGTGGTGCTCAATAAAGGTGAGCAAGATGGAGTGCAAGTTGGGCAAACGGTCATTGATGAAAACGGCATATTAGGACAGATTATCAACGTATACCCTAATACCAGTCGATTGCTACTGATCACTGATGAGCAGCAATCGGTGGCTGTGACAGTCAAACGTACGGGTCAACGAGCTATCGTGACAGGCAAGGGCATACCAACCTCATTGAGTCTGGATTATGTTTTCAAAACTTCAGACGTGCGTGTGGGTGATGAGCTGATTTCTTCAGGGTTAGGTGGACGTATACCAGCAGGGTATCGTGTCGGTCGCATCTCTCATGTGGAAGATGTACAAGCTGCTAACTTTAGAAGCATAGATGTGACGCCAACAGCAAACTTCATCGATAATGCCTATGTATTAATCTTGCAAGACAAACGCTGATTAATATAATCATTGATTGAGTAGTAATGTACGCATGCTCACTTGATAATGTGTTTACTAGTGCCACTTCAGTAGCAGCATTTGGCTCATTATTGATTAACCACGTTTTAACAGCAGTAGTTTACACTTCTAAGGTAAGTAAATAATGGCGTATCCTGATTCTGAGAATGCAACGGTACTTTTAATTGCTGCCATCATTCTAAGCTTCGTCGCTGCTTCATCACTCAATGTATATCCGTTAAACCCTAGTATGGCAACCCTGCGTCCTATGGTCATGATTATGGTGCTGATTTTCTGGTTGCTGTTTCAGCCCCGTTATGTCGGTATCTTTACAGCATTTACCATAGGTATTATCGCTGATTTGCTGATGGATACGCACTTGGGACAACAAGCCTTTTCTGCAGTGGTGGTTGCTCTTGTCATCAAAATCACTAGTATCTACGTGAGACAATTAAATACTCTGAGTGCATGGCTGATAGCGAGCTTGGGATTGATCGTTTTCCAAATCAGCCTATGGGTACTACAGATGTTTATTCAAAATGTCTTTATCGCACAATCCGCATTATCCTTACTGATGAGTATCATAAGCTGGCCACTAGTGCTCTTGGTATTAAGAAAGTTTGTGCATTGATCGCTGATAAATTTATGGCAATAATAATTGCTAATATCCTGTTCTAATGTTCTGATTCACAAACAATCAGCGGTGACACATTCGTAAATTTATAAATGAAGAGAAGCGCAATGAATATCATTTTAGCGTCTGGTTCGCCGCGTCGTCGCGAGTTACTGGCAAGAGCGAAGCTAGATTTTGAGCTCTTGAGCGTAGATATTGATGAGACACAGTATGATCGTGAGGCACCAAAAGACTATATTGAGCGCATGGTTGCGACCAAGGCACAAGCGGCCATTGAGCAACTGAATGTACAGCTCAAAACAGGTAAGGCATGTTTTACTGAGCCACTTATTATTTTAACCTCGGATACGATAGGGGTGCTACCAGATGGTCAGACAGTACTCGTAAAACCAACCGATCGTGAACATGCTTATCGTATGTGGCAGCAAATGTCGGACAGCATTCACGAAGTATGGACCGCTGTACAAGCAACCCAAGTATCGTTACCTCTTGAGTTTTCTGAATGTGCAAGTCTAGAGCAAGGCTTTCAAATACTTGACCAACGACAAATCACTGAGCGTACAGAAGTGAGCTTTGTGCCACTGACGGCTGAGATGATGAGTGACTATTGGGATAGTGGTGAACCAGCTGACAAAGCAGGAGGTTATGGGATTCAGGGTCTTGGCGCGGCTTGGGTCAGTCGTATCAATGGCAGCTATACCAATGTCGTTGGATTGCCGTTAGCACAGACGCTGGCCCTAATCAAAGACATGACAGCAGTCAGTGCGTAAGTAATTGCGCCGTTATCGTTAGATATGCGCACAATAATGCGGTAGAGTAATGAGTAATAGCAAACCATATTTGTTATACTATAACAAATTATGAACGTCTAACAAAAGCTAAAGCTAAGAGAAAAACTATGTCCGAAGAGCTGCTAATTAATATTAGTCCGATGGAATCGCGTGTTGCGGTTTTAGACAATGGTATCCTAGGTGAGATTTATATCGAGCGGCATAATAAGCTAGGACTGGTCGGCAATATTTATTTGGGGACGGTTGTTCGGGTCTTACCTGGTATGCAGGCAGCTTTTGTCGATATTGGTCAATCACGGACAGCATTCCTACATGTCAATGACATGCAGCGCGAGCCTCGACCAGTGGCCGACAATAAGGATAAAACTGGTGCAGGCAGTCTTCAAGGTAATAGTTCTCAAAGTAAAAGTACAGAGGGCAATAAAGACAACACAACTCTTGAAACCTCTGATGGTGTGGATTTTACAGCGCCTATGGTCACGACCCAAACGACTGAAATGGTGCCTGTCTCCAAAACACTTATCCAACATCGCTTGTACGAAAGCCAGCGTATTTTGGTACAAGTCACCAAAGATCAGTTAGGAAGTAAAGGCGCTCGCCTGACAACCAATATATCACTGCCATCACGCTACTTGGTTTATTTGCCGTCAAGTGATCATATTGGTATATCACAGCGTATTGATGGGGAAGAGGAGCGTACACGCTTAAAGACTGAGCTTAGCAATTTGATGCAAACCGTCAATCTAAAAGGTGGCCTCATCGCTCGTACCGCTGCTGAACGTGTGCCTGTCGACAAGTTAGAAGAAGATATTTATTATCTATTGCAGTTGTGGCGTACCATTTGCGCTCGCCGTCAAGAGATCAACCATCATCAAAGCTCAGAACTGATTTATCAAGAGTTGTCGCTGCCTCTACGCTCTATTCGTGATTTGGTTCATGCCGATACCGAAAAAGTCATTATTGACAATACAGAGGTTTATGAACAAGTCCGGTATTTCGCCAAAGAGTTTGTACCTTTTGTATATGATCGAATCGTACACTACACCGCAGAGCAGTCACTATTTGATGTGAGCCGTGTTGAAGATGATTTGCGCGACGCTCTAAAACGCCGTGTTGATCTAAAATCTGGCGGCTATTTGATTATTGATCAGACAGAAGCCATGACAACTATTGATGTCAATACAGGCTCCTTTGTTGGAGGACGGTCACTAGAAGACACTGTCTATAAAACCAATCTAGAGGCTACTCACGCTATTGCCCGTCAACTGCGTCTACGTAATCTGGGCGGCATTATTATCTTAGATTTTATCGATATGCTTGAGCAACAGCACAAGGACGATGTGCTTGAGAGTTTACAGGCACAACTCACGCAAGATTATGCCAAAACCAAAATTACTCAAGTGAGCGAGCTTGGTTTGGTGGAGATGACACGCAAACGTACTCGTGAATCCTTGGGTCAGCAGTTATGTGAGCCTTGTTCTACTTGTCAAGGTCGTGGTTTTGTAAAGACAGCAGAAACTGTTTGTTTTGAGATATTTCGCGAAATTATGCGCTGTGCTCGTACTTATAACTCTCCTAAAAAGTTCACCGTCGTTGCCCATGCTGCAGTCATTGATTTATTACTGACTTCAGAATCAGATACCGTGGCAGACTTAGAGTATCTATTGGGTAGAGTCATCACTTTTGATGTGGAAAACCTATATACCCAAGAGCAATATGATATCGTTTTAGACTGATGTTTTAAGTTTTATGAAAAGATTTAAAGAATGGCAATAGGAATAAAAAGAGTGCTGCATAACGGTTAATATCTGAAATCACTATATATATTGCCCTTGCAATGATAAAAATACTATGTATAATACGTACCACTGAATTATATATGCGCAGCGAATAAAAAAGCTGGCGCTATGACAGCTAGAGCATCGTTTCTAGCACTATTTCATTATGCCTTTGCTGATTTCCAATATATGGAGGGTCGGCGGGGCTTTAAACTATTTTGCTTTTGGCACGCTATAAGTTCGGATAAAGAACTCATTCTGGTTAAGAACAGAAGGCCGCTTTAAGTGAATATTTAACCAAACTGCTTTTGGTCATAATCTTGCGAAGCAAGGATGACAAAGGCACATATTAGGAGCTTGCTGGCATGGCTAACCAGAGAATCCGTATCCGTCTTAAGTCTTTTGATCATCGTTTGATCGATCAATCTGCACAAGAGATTGTTGATACTGCAAAGCGCACCGGTGCGCAAGTTTGTGGTCCTGTACCGTTGCCGACTCGCATTGAGCGCTTCAACGTTCTAACCTCACCACACGTTAACAAAGACGCTCGTGACCAGTACGAAATCCGTACTCATAAGCGTATGGTTGATATCGTTCAGCCTACTGATAAAACAGTGGATGCGCTAATGAAGTTAGATTTAGCGGCGGGTGTTGACGTTCAAATTGCTTTGGGTTAATGCACATTACACACCCAACCCATTAATATAAGATATAAAGAGGTCTAAAATGGCGATCGGTTTAGTCGGTAAAAAATGCGGCATGACTCGTATCTTCACTGAAACAGGCGCATCTATCCCTGTAACAGTGGTTGAGGTCGATGCAAACCGCATTACTCAAGTAAAAAATACTGATGTAGATGGCTATCAAGCTATCCAAATTACCACAGGTACCCGTCGTGACAGCCGCGTAACAGCCGCACAAAAAGGTCACTTCGCTAAAGCTGGCGTTAAAGCTGGCCGTGGTGTTTGGGAATTCCGTGCCAACGATAGCGATCTTGAAGGTCGTGAAATTGGTGGCGAGATTCTAGCTGACTTGTTCGAACAAGGTCAGATGGTTGATGTGACAGGACAAAGCAAAGGTAAAGGCTTCCAAGGTCCTATCAAACGTCACAACTTCAGCATGCAAGATGCGACTCATGGTAACTCAGTATCTCATCGTGCACATGGTTCAACTGGTCAAAACCAGTCACCAGGTAAAGTATTCAAAGGCAAAAAGATGGCGGGTCAGATGGGTAACAAACGTGTTACCGTTCAAGGCCTAGAAGTAATTTCGGTTGATGCCGAAAAAGGGTTACTTGTCATTAAGGGTGCTATCCCAGGCGCCACCGGTGGCGATGTCATCGTACGTCCGTCAGTCAAAGCCTAAGCAAGGGGATTAACGTGGATTTAAAAACAGTTACAGGTGCGGCGGTTGAGCTTTCTGATACGGCTTTTGGTCGTGAATTCAACGAAGCATTAGTGCATCAAGTCGTCACCGCATATCTTGCTGGTGCTCGTCAAGGTACACGTGCGCAAAAAACCCGTGCCGAAGTTTCTGGCGGTGGCATTAAGCCATGGCGCCAAAAAGGTACTGGTCGCGCTCGTGCAGGCTCTATTCGTAGCCCTATCTGGCGTTCAGGTGGTCGTGCATTCGCTGCAAAACCACAAGATTGGTCACAGAAAGTAAACCGTAAAATGTATCGCGGTGCGATGCAGTGCATCCTAGCCGAATTGATTCGCCAAGAGCGTTTGATTTTGGTAGAAGAGTTGAGCGTTTCTGGACCTAAGACCAAAGAGCTGATTGCAAAGTTAAATGATCTTAATGCACCTCGTGCATTAATCGTCACCAAAGAAGTTGACGAGAATTTATACTTAGCTGCTCGCAACATCCCACACGTCAATGTACTTGGTACAAACGAAGTGGATCCAGTGAGCTTGATTGCTTTTGATAAAGTAATCATGTCAGTTGAAGCTGCGAAACAATTTGAGGAAGCACTAGCATGAATAACGCAAGACTTTATCAGGTCTTAAGAGGACCTGTATTCTCAGAAAAATCTCAAATGCTTGGCGACTCACTTGGTGTGCAGGTATTTAAAATTGATTCTAATGCTACTAAGCTTGAAGTCAAGAAAGCAGTTGAGTTGATGTTTGAAGGTGTTGAAGTTACTAAAGTGAACACTTTGAATGTTAAAGGTAAGACAAAGCGTTTTGGTAAAAGCATCGGCCGTCGTAACGACTATAAAAAAGCCTATGTTACCTTAAAAGCTGGTCAAGATGTACAAATGGCTGATGCTGGTGAAGAAGTAGCGAACACTACTGATTCTACTAGTGAAACAGCGAATAACGAATAAGGATTACACTCATGCCTATCGTAAGAGCAAAGCCAACATCACCAGGCCGTCGTTTTGTTGAAAAAGTGGTGCATCCACACCTTTACAAAGGTCGTCCTTATGCAGCGCTTCTCGAATCAAAAAGTAAGTCAGGTGGTCGTAACAATAATGGTCGCATAACGACTCGTCATATCGGCGGTGGTCATAAGCAACATTATCGTATTATCGATTTCAAACGTACTAAAGACAATATCCCAGCAACGGTAGAGCGTATTGAATACGATCCTAACCGTACTGCACATATTGCATTACTTAAGTATGCTGATGGCGAACGTCGTTACATTATCGCTGCTAAAAAACAAGCAGTTGGCGATACAGTAATGTCAGGTGAAACATCTCCAATCCGTCCAGGTAACTGCTTACCGCTAAAAAACATCCCATTGGGTACTGTGATTCACAATATCGAGCTTAAAATCGGTAAAGGTGCACAGATGGCTCGTTCTGCGGGTGCTAGCGTTCAGTTGTTAGGTCGTGACGGTATCTATGCGATTCTTCGTATGCGCTCTGGCGAAACACGCCGTGTACATGTGAATTGCCGTGCAGTTATTGGTGAAGTTTCTAACACTGAAAACAACTTGAAATCACTTGGTAAAGCCGGTGCTTCACGTTGGCGTGGTGTTCGTCCTTCAGTTCGTGGTGTCGCTATGAACCCGGTTGATCACCCACATGGTGGTGGTGAAGGTCGTAATAAAGGTCGCCATCCAACTAGCCCTTGGGGTCAGAAGTCTAAAGGACTTAAAACGCGTCACAATAAGCGTACTGACAATATGATCATCCGCCGCCGCGCCAAGAAGAAATAAAGGAAGAATTTCATGCCTCGTTCATTGAAAAAAGGTCCATTCATAGACGCGCACCTATTTGCTAAAGTTGAGAATGCATTAGACACCAACTCACGCAAGCCAATTAAAACTTGGTCGCGCCGCTCAATGATTCTGCCACAAATGGTTGGCCTAACTTTATCTGTTCACAATGGCCGTACTCATGTACCGGTTATCGTGAGCGAGCAGATGGTTGGTCATAAACTAGGTGAATTTGCCCCGACTCGTACGTATCGTGGTCACGGCATTGACAAAAAAGCTAAGAAATAAGGTGCTTACCATGGAAGTAACTGCAAAATTACGCGGTGCCGCCATTTCGGCACAAAAAGTTAGACTCGTTGCTGATGAAGTTCGTGGCAAATCAATCGAGCGTGCTTTGGATATCCTAACGTATAGTAATAAAAAAGGCGCTGTGTTTGTTAAGAAATGCCTTAACTCAGCCATCGCCAATGCCGAACACAATCACGGTTTAGATATTGACGACCTAAAAGTCGCTACTATCTATGTCGATGAAGGCATTACGCTAAAACGTATCCTACCACGTGCTAAAGGTCGCGCTGATCGTATCAGTAAGCGTACTTGTCACATCACTATAAAGGTAGGAGAATAAGTTATGGGTCAAAAAGTACATCCAATCGGAATTCGTCTTGGTGTTGTAAAAAAGCATAATGCAAATTGGTATGCTAACCCTAAACAATACTCAGAATACCTCATCAATGACATTCAAGTTCGTGAATATCTACGCAAAAAGCTAGATAATGCTATGATCAGTAATATCATGATTGAGCGTCCTACTGGTGCTGCTAAGATTACCATCGCCACTGCGCGTCCTGGTATTGTTATCGGTAAGAAAGGCGAAGATATTGAAAGACTTCAAAAAGAATTGACCAAAATTATGGGCGTACCTGCTCAGGTCAACATTGAAGAAATTACTTCACCTGATCTTGATGCACGTTTGGTAGCAGACGGTATCGCAAGCCAGCTTGAGCGTCGTGTTATGTTCCGTCGTGCGATGAAGCGCGCTGTACAGAACAGCATGCGTTCTGGTGCTAAAGGTATTAAAGTTGAGTTGTCTGGCCGTCTTGGCGGTGCTGAGATTGCTCGTAGCGAATGGTATCGTGAAGGTCGTGTGCCATTGCATACACTCCGCGCTGATATTGACTATTCGTCAGTACGTGCAGAGACAACTTACGGCACTATCGGTGTGAAAGTTTGGATTTTCCGTGGCGAAATCCTTGACGGTATGAACAGTGTTTATAATCCCGTCAATGAAGAGAAGCCTCGTGCGCCAAAACGCCGTGGTCGTGGAAACGGAAACCGTCGAAACTCAGACAGAGGTTAAACTATGTTACAGCCAAAACGTACCAAGTTTCGTAAAATGCATAAAGGTCGTAACACTGGGCTAGCTCATCGTGGAAGCACCGTTGCATTCGGACAAATTGGTCTAAAATCGTTGACTCGTGGTCGTATGACTGCCCGTCAAATTGAAGCAGCACGTCGTACCATCACTCGTAAAATCAAACGTGGCGGTAAGATTTGGATTCGTGTATTCCCAGACAAACCAATTACCAACAAGCCATTAGAAGTACGTATGGGTAAAGGTAAAGGTCCAGTTGAATATTGGGTATGCGAAATCAAACCTGGTAAAGTGCTATATGAAATTGAAGGGGTACCAGAAGAGCTTGCACGTGAAGCTTTCACGCTTGCTGCAGCAAAACTGCCCTTTAAAACTACCATTGTTAAGCGGACGATAATGTAATGAAGATCAGTGAATTACGTGATAAATCATTAGAAGAACTGACCCAGTTACTTGATGAAAAGCAACTTGATGCTTTCCGTATTCGTATGGCTAAAGCAACTGGTCAGTTGGGTAATACCCATGAAGTCAGAGGCAATCGTCGTACGATTGCTCAGATTCAGACTTTGATTAACGAGAAACAACGAGGCGACTCATGAGCGATAACAATCAAACAGCTACTAATGCTAGCGTATTGACAGGACGAGTTGTCAGCGACAAGATGGACAAGTCCATCACAGTTTTGATTGAGCGCCTGGTTCGTCATCCTTTGTATGGCAAACAGCTTCGTCGTTCTACGAAAATCAAAGCACATGATGAGAATAACGTTTGCCAACAAGGCGATCTTGTCCGCATCAAAGAAACGCGTCCAATCTCTAAAACCAAGTCTTGGACTTTGGTTGATGTGGTTGAAAAAGTAGAAAAAATCTAAGTAAATTGCATTAAAAGCCAGAAGCTGTTAAAATAGCCGCCTTTTTAAGGATGCTGATTGCGCCGAGCGTATATCACTCACATTAAGAGTAAGTCGCGGTTATTAATATTAAAATGCCGTCCTACTCATTCTGTGCTAGCGGCAGCAACTGGTTTTTATTGCTCATACGTGTGGAGTAACGCTATGATTCAGGTTGAGTCAATGCTGGAAGTTGCAGACAATAGCGGTGCAAGGCGAGTTCAGTGCATTAAAGTACTGGGTGGTTCTCATCGTCGTTATGCATCAGTTGGCGACATTATTAAAGTAACGGTTAAAGAAGCCATTCCGCGTGGTCGTGTTAAGAAAGGCGACGTGATGAATGCGGTAGTTGTTCGTACCAAAAAAGGCGTTCGTCGTCCTGATGGTTCTGTGTTGCGTTTTGACGACAATGCTGCGGTATTGTTGAACCAAAATAAGGCACCTATTGCAACTCGTATTTTTGGACCGGTAACTCGTGAACTACGTGGTGATCAGTTTATGAAAATTGTATCACTAGCACCAGAAGTATTGTGAGGTAATCCATGTCAAAATTACGTAAAGGCGATACAGTTATCGTGATTGCTGGTAAAGATAAAGGCAAACAAGGTACTGTGCAAGCTGTAAAAAATGATCGTATTAAAGTTGAAGGCATTAATATTGTCACTAAGCATCAGAAGCCAAATCAGGCGACTGGCGTTGAAGGTGGCATTCTTAAGCAAGAAGCTTTTCTGCATATCTCAAATGTCGCAATCTTAAATGCGCAAACCCAAAAAGCTGATCGTATTACTTATCAGTTTGGCGAAGACGGCAAGAAACAACGCGTCTATCGTTCAAACGGTGAAGTAGTGGCGACTGCGTAAGACACTAAGGGTGTAATGGTAATGGCAAGATTAAAATCTTTATATAACGATAAATTAAAGCAGCAAATCAAAGAAGAGCTTGGTGTTGCAAACGTGATGCAAGTGCCTAAAATCACTAAAATCACATTAAACATGGGTGTAGGCGGCGCGTCTCAAGACAAGAAATTGCTTGAAGGTGCAGTGGCTGATATGACTGCAATTGCTGGTCAAAAGCCCGTTGTCACCAAAGCGCGTAAATCAGTTGCTGGCTTTAAAATTCGTGAAGAATGGCCAATTGGCTGTAAAGTAACGCTACGCGGTGAGCAAATGTACGAATTTTTAGATCGTCTCATTGCCATTGCAATTCCTCGTATTCGTGATTTCCGTGGTTTTTCACCTAAAGCCTTTGACGGACGTGGCAACTACTCATTGGGGATCAAAGAACAGATCGTATTCCCAGAAGTAGATTTTGACAAAATTGATCGTATCCGCGGTATGGATGTGACGATCACCACGTCAGCTCAGTCTGATGAAGAAGGTCGTGCGTTGCTTAAAGCATTCGGCTTCCCATTTAAATAAGGTAAAGACGTTATGGCAAAGAAGAGCATGATTAACCGCGAATTAAAGCGCGAAAAAATGGTTGCTAAATATGCTGAAAAGCGTATCAAGCTAAAAGAAACTATCAGTGATATGAATGCAAGCGACGAAACTCGTATGGAAGCGATGCTAGAGCTACAAGCTCTTCCACGCAATTCATCACCAGTACGTCTACGCAATCGTTGTGCTATCACCGGTCGTCCTCATGGTTACTTCCGCAAGTTTGGCTTATCACGCAATATGCTGCGTGAGCGTGTCATGCAAGGCGATGTGCCTGGTGTTCGTAAAGCAAGCTGGTAAGGAGTAACTATATGAGTATGCAAGATACCGTTGGGGATATGCTAACCCGTATTCGTAACGCACAAATGGCTAACAAAGTATCGGTAGCAATGCCGAACTCTAAATTACGTAAATCAATTGCTGATTTACTAGTTAGCGAAGGTTATGTGGCAAGCGCTGTTGTTACTGAAGAAGAAAACAACAAAGCGACCCTATCTATCGAATTAAAATACTTCGAAGGCAAAGCTGTCATCGAAACTATTCAACGTTTTAGTCGTCCTGGCTTACGCCAGCATCGCGGCAAAGATAATATCCCTACTGTTAAGCAAGGTATGGGTGTTGCTATCGTATCAACTAGCCAAGGCATCATGAGTGATCGTGCTGCACGTGCTGCTGGTATCGGTGGTGAAGTCGTTGCATTTGTTGCCTAATCAGTATTTATTGCTCTAGGTAATAAGACGATAAAGTCTATTTGAACCCTTTAATAGTTTCCTATGATATTTATATAGATTAATTATAAGTTCTAAGAAGCTATTCATTTGATCTTAATAAAATTGAATGATGCTTAATGGGTGCAACTATGCTAAACTAGCAGGCTTTTTAGCCTGTTAGTTTTTTCGCTAATATAAAGAAGTCAATTTTTTAAGGAATATTCCTATGTCTCGTGTGGCTAAAGCCCCAGTGACGCTACCAAGTGGTGTAAGCGTTACTTTGAACGATCGGCAGGTCGAAGTTAAAGGCAAGAACGGCAATTTGTCTTTACGCCTGCATGAATTGGTCGAGCTGAAACAGGAAGATGATGCTATCATTTTCTCACCTACAGTCGATTCGAAAGAAGCTATGATGCACACTGGCACCATGCGCGCCCTGCTAAACAACTATGTTACAGGCGTTAATGAAGGCTTTGAAAGACGTCTTCAGTTAATTGGTGTTGGTTATCGCGCTCAAGTTGCTGGTAACAAAGTAACTTTGAACGTTGGTTACTCTCATCCAGTAGAGTATACGTTGCCTGAAGGTGTGTCAGCTGAAACCCCAACGCAAACTGAAATTGTTTTAAAATCAAACAATAAGCAGCAGCTTGGTCAAGCAGCGGCTAATATCCGCGGTTTCCGTCCACCTGAGCCTTATAAAGGTAAAGGTATTCGTTACAGTGATGAACATGTGATTCGCAAAGAAGCTAAGAAAAAATAAGGTGAGTTGAAATGTTTGATAAAAAAGCAGCTCGTCTGCGTCGAGCTAAGAAAACCCGCGCGCATATCCGTGTCTTAGGCGCTCATCGCTTAACGGTTAATCGCACGCCGAAACATATTTATGCCCAGATTATCTCTCCGAACGGTGGTGAAGTGATTGCTCAGGCATCTACCTTGGACGGCAGTTTGCGTTCAGGCGCTACAGGCAATATTGATGCCGCAACGTCTGTGGGTCAATTGATCGCAGAACGTGCAAAAGCAGCTGGTATTACTAAAGTTGCCTTTGACCGTAGTGGTTTTAAATATCATGGTCGAGTAAAAGCTTTAGCGGAAGCTGCTCGCGAAAATGGATTGGAGTTTTAATCATGGCTAGAAATGATAAAAATGATAAGAACGAACAAACTGACGGCCTAGTCGAACGCTTGGTTACTGTTGATCGCGTTGCAAAAGTTGTCAAAGGTGGTCGTATTTTTTCTTTCACTGCGTTGACCGTAGTGGGCGATGGCAATGGTCGTGTTGGTTTTGGTCGTGGTAAAGCACGTGAAGTGCCAGCTGCTATTCAAAAAGCACTAGAAGCTGCTAAACGCAATATGATCACTGTTGATCTTAATGATGCAACTTTGTATCATCCAATCAAAGCACGTCATGGCGCAAGTAAAATCTATATGCAACCTGCATCTGAAGGTACTGGCGTAATCGCTGGTGGCGCAATGCGTGCTGTATTAGAAGTTGCTGGTGTCAAAGATGTTTTGACTAAATGTTATGGTTCTACCAATACTGCTAACGTTGTTCGTGCAACGTTTAACGGTTTACGTGATATGTCAACTCCAGAAAAGATGGCAGCTAAACGTGGTAAATCTGTAGACGAAATCTTGGGTTAACTTAGACTAGGTGAGTTACGATGAAAAAAATGAAAGTCACTCAATTTAAATCGGGTGCCCATCGCCTAAAGAGCCACAAAGCGAGCTTGAAAGGATTGGGTTTACGCCGTATTAATCATACTGTTGAAGTAGAAGATACTCCTTCAACCCGTGGTATGGTTAATCGCGTCAACTACATGGTAAAAGTGGAGGAAGCGTAATGGGACTTAGATTAAATGAATTATCACCAGGTGTTGGCGCAAAGAAAACTGCCCAACGTCGTGGTCGTGGTATCGGTTCAGGTCTTGGTAAGACTGGTGGTCGTGGTGTAAAAGGTCAGAAATCTCGTTCAGGTTCTAGCATTCGCTCAGGATTTGAAGGTGGTCAGATGCCTCTATATCGTCGTCTACCAAAATTTGGTTTTACCAGTAAATTGGCAATGAAGACAGCTGAAGTACGTTTGTCTGAACTGAACAAAATTGAAGGCGATGTAGTTAGCATTGAGACACTTAAAGCTGCTAACCTAATCCGTCACGATATGAAGCGTGCACGTGTTATGTTGTCAGGCGAAGTTACTAAAGCTTATACTTTTAAAGGTATCAAAGTAACTAAAGGCGCTAAGCAAGCAATCGAAGCTGCTGGTGGTAGCATCGAGGAGTAGTAACGTGTCAAAACAATCAATGTCATCGACTGGTATACCGCTTAATCCATTTGCATTCATACGTAAGTATGATGAATTATGGACGCGCTTATTATTCTTAATCGGCGCATTGATTGTTTATCGTTTAGGGTCACATATTCCTGTACCAGGCATTAACCCAGTTAATCTAGCAGATCTGTTTTCGCGCAACGAAAATACTATCTTGAGTATGTTTAACATGTTCTCAGGTGGTGCGCTAGAGCGTATGTCCATTATGGCGCTTGGTATTATGCCATATATTTCAGCATCAATTATTGTACAGATGATGTCTGCGGTATTACCATCGCTTGAAGCTCTTAAAAAAGAGGGTGAGGCGGGACGACGTAAGCTAAACAAGTATACTCGTCAGGGTACACTTGGTTTGGCACTGGTACAATCGTTGGGAATGTGTGCTGGTTTAATCAGTCAAAATCTTACCTTATCATCTGGTCTTACCTTTTATATTCCAGCAGTTACTTCTTTAGTAGCAGGCGCAATGTTCTTAATGTGGCTCGGTGAGCAAATTACAGAGCGTGGTGTTGGTAACGGTATCTCAATGCTCATTTTTGCGAGTATTGTGGCTGGTACGCCAGGTATGATTTCGCAATCTATTGAACAAGTGAATCAAGGTCAAATGAACTTGATTGTACTATTTATTTTTGTGTTATTAGGTATCGCGGTTACTGCTGGTATTGTTTATATTGAACGTGCTCAGCGCCGTGTTCCCGTAAACTACGCACAAAAACAACAACAGGGCCGCAAAATTTACGCTCAGCAGCAGTCACATTTGCCGTTGAAGCTTAATATGGCAGGGGTTATCCCAGCTATTTTTGCAAGTTCATTGTTATTGTTTCCAGCAAGTTTAGGGCAATGGGTTGGTCAGTCAACTGATCCTACTTTTACTCAAAAAATATTGCAAAATATGGCATTGGTATTGTCTCCAGGACAACCGTTATATTTAGTCTTGTTCGGTGCGATGATTATTTTCTTCTGTTACTTTTATACGGCATTGGTATTTAGCCCGCGTGAAGTAGCTGAAAACCTTAAACGTAGTGGTGCGTATATTCCAGGTATTCGCCCAGGCCAACAAACTCAGCGTTATCTCGATCATGTATTAAACCGACTGACCTTTATTGGCGCGATGTATATGACGGTTATTTGTTTAATGCCAATGGTCGTCCAGTCATCGTTTGGTGTACCGTTCCAACTAGGTGGTACGTCTTTACTGATTATGGTGGTTGTGGTAATGGATTTCATCTCGCAGATCCAAGCGCATTTGATGACCCATCAATATCATGATCAGACGTTAATTCAATCGCCCACTCAATCTTAATGAGCGGTACGATATTTCAAGGAGTATGCTATGAAAGTTCAAGCATCAGTTAAGAAGATTTGTGGTAGCTGTAAAGTTGTGCGCCGTAAAGGCCGTGTACATATTATTTGTACAGCAGAACCGCGCCACAAGCAACGTCAAGGTTAATAATTAGTTTTATAAAGTTTATAACTTTTGTCACTATTTAAATTAATACTTGAAAAATAACGGCGGATGGGATATCATCCGCCACTTGCCGTGTTTATGCAGAATATTTTATAATTCTATTTATTTATAGATTTTTCATCGAATCAGAAAATAAAGTGATTGTGGAATTCTAGTATTAACAGCAACAAATCTGAAGAATAATGCCTTATTGATAAATAACGCTTATTTTTCTTTAATGGAGAGAAATCAATGGCTCGTATTGCCGGCGTAAACATCCCGGATAATAAGCATGCTGTTATTTCACTAACTTACATCTTTGGTGTAGGTCGTACCACTGCTCAGAAAATCTTAGAAGCAGTTGGCATTGCCCCTACTACTAAAGTTAGTCAGTTAGATGATACACAGTTAGATGCTATCCGTGCACAAGTTGCAAATTACATGACCGAGGGTGACCTTCGTCGTGAAGTTTCAATGAATATTAAGCGTTTAGTTGATCTTGGTTGTTACCGTGGCATCCGCCATCGTCGTAACCTACCAGTTAGAGGTCAGAACACCAAGAACAACGCTCGTACTCGTAAGGGTCCGACACGTCCTCTCAAAAGATAATTAACTTAGGAAGCTAAAAGATGGCAAAAGACACTCGCAGTCGCAAAAAGGTGACTCGCCGTTCAGTATCGGAGGGCATAGCCCATATCCATGCGTCTTTTAATAACACCATTGTTACGATTACCGATCGTCAAGGTAATGCATTGGCTTGGGCCACTTCAGGTGGACAAGGCTTCCGTGGTTCACGTAAATCTACACCATTTGCAGCTCAGGTTGCAGCTGAAGTCGCTGGTAAAGCGGCTCAAGAATATGGTGTTAAGAATATCGACGTTTTGGTCAAAGGACCAGGACCGGGTCGTGAGTCTGCGGTAAGAGCACTAGGTGCATTGGGTTATAAAGTTAACAGCATCTCTGATGTAACCCCAATCCCACACAATGGTTGCCGTGCGCCGAAAAAGCGCCGCGTCTAATATTAAAGACGAAGCTTTTTATCCCAAAAGCTTATAGGAGACATAACAATGGCCCGCTATATTGGACCAAAACTAAAATTATCACGTCGTGAAGGTACGGACTTAGGTCTTAAGTCTGGCGTTAAACCATACGATGTAAAAACGAAAAAAGCTGGTCGTCCACCAGGTCAACACGGTGTAAGCCGTAATAAGACCTCAGAATATGCTTTACAGCTGCGTGAAAAGCAAAAAGTTAAGCGTATTTATGGTGTATTAGAGCGTCAGTTTGCTAATTACTATAAAGAAGCTGCTCGTAAGCGTGGCGCTACTGGTGAAAACTTGCTAGCAATGCTTGAGAGCCGTCTAGATAACGTGGTATATCGCATGGGCTTTGGCTCAACTCGCGCTGAAGCACGTCAGCTAGTCAGTCATCGTACTGTTATGGTAAAGAAAGCTGGTCGTGATGAGTTTGTTCGTGTGAACATTCCATCAATTCAGCTTCAAGATGGTGATGTCATCGCTATCCAAGAGAAATCTCGCGAACAGCTACGTATTAAAAACGCTATTGAACTAGCGACACAACGTGGTATTCCAGAATGGCTTGATGTTGATCACAGCAAATTACAAGGCACGTTCAAAAAAGCGCCTGATCGTATTGATCTACCTGCTGAAATCAACGAAAGCTTGATCGTTGAGCTATACTCTAAGTAAATGACGTAATGCTCAATGTTATGAGAATGGCATTGAGCAATTAACGTTAATTAAACCAGTTTAATAAATCGAGGTGACATCATGATGCTAAATGCAACTGAGTTTCTAACGCCTAACGCCATTAATGTGGATACGGTTAACGAAACGATTGCGAAAGTCACGCTCGAACCGTTAGAACGCGGCTTTGGGCATACCCTAGGTAATGCTTTACGCCGCATCTTGTTATCTTCATTACCTGGTGCTGCAGTCATTGAAGCTGAGATTGATGGTGTTGACCATGAATACTCAACGCTTGAAGGGCTACAAGAAGATGTACTTGACTTGCTTTTGAATCTGAAAGGCTTGGCAATCACACTTCATGACCAAAATGAAGTATTTTTGACCTTGGATAAACAAGGTCCAGGCACTATTACTGCTGCAGATATCGCGTTACCGCATAATGTAGACATTATCAATCCAGAATTGGTATTGGGTACATTGAGCGACCGTGGTCATCTTAAGATGCGTTTGCGTGTAGTAATGGGTCGTGGATATGAGCCAGCAAACCAGCGCCGTGAAGATGGCGATACCAAAGCAATTGGACGTTTGAAGCTTGATGCAAGTTTTAGTCCTGTGCTTCGTGTTGCTTATCAGGTTGAGAACGCTCGTGTAGAGCAGCGTACTGATCTTGATCGTCTTATCATTGAGCTTGAAACTAATGGCACTATAGATCCAGAAGAAGCAATTCGTAAAGCAGCCACTATTTTACAACAACAGATTTCTATCTTTGTTGACCTAGAAGCTGAAGAAGCGCCTGAGCCTGTGAAAGAAAAAGAAGAGGTTGATCCGGTGCTATTACGCCCTGTGGACGATCTTGAACTAACGGTTCGCTCAGCCAACTGCTTGAAAGCTGAAAACATTTACTATATCGGTGATTTGGTACAACGTTCAGAGACTGAACTATTAAAAACCCCAAATCTTGGTAAGAAATCATTAACGGAAATCAAAGACGTTTTAGCGTCTAAAGATTTAGAGCTCGGTATGCGCCTAGATAACTGGCCACCAGCTGATTTACGCGTTGATGATCGCTTTTCTTATCGTAGCCGTTAAACTTTAAGGATTTTTGACTATGCGCCATCGTAAGAGTGGAGTCAAGCTGGGTCGTACCGGCAGTCATCGTAAGGCAATGTTTCAGAACATGACTAACTCATTATTTGAGCATGAACTGATCAAAACAACTTTACCAAAAGCTAAAGAATTACGTCGCGTTGCCGAGCCATTAATCACTATGGCTAAAGAAGACAGCGTTGCTAATCGTCGTTTAGCATTTAGCCGTATGCGTAGCAAAGCTATGGTAGGCAAATTATTTGGCACGTTAGGTCCTCGTTACCAGACGCGTCCAGGTGGTTACTTGCGTATCGTAAAATGTGGTTACCGTGACGGTGACAATGCGCCAATGGCTTATGTAGAATTGGTTGATCGTGACTAATTTTATACTAATAGTATAAGTTATAAAAAAGCTCCAATTAAATTGGAGCTTTTTTTTGCCTGAAATTTGCTACTACTTTTTATTAATCACAACAATAACGATGTGACATCAGCAGCCCCTTGCCTAATAACTTCAGGTTGACCACTGGTCATATCTACAATGGTGGTTAATTTGGTAGTTTTTACACCTGCATTGATCAAACCATCTATTTGATTGCCCAAAAGATCTTCAATTTCAAATGGATCATCAAGTATTTCATCTTTATTAGGTAGTATTAACGAACTCGTCAAGATTGGTTCGTCCATCGCCTCTAAGAGTGCTTGAGCAATAGGATTGCTGGGTACCCTAATGCCAATAGTTTTTTTCTTCGCATGGGCCAATTTTTTCGGCACATCCTTTGTGGCGTTTAAAATAAAGGTAATAGGGGCTGGTGTATGAGCCTTGAGCTGTTTAAATTGCACGTTGTCTACTGTTGCATAATTCGCAATTTCACTTAAGTCTCGGCACAACAGGGTGAATTGATGCTTATCATCAAGCTCACGAATTTTCTTGAGCTTTTCTAGGGCATCTTTCGCTCCTAAGCGACAACCAAAAGCATAACTTGTATCAGTAGGATAGATGATCAATTGATCTTTACGCAGTAGGTCAGCGGCTTGTTCGATAAGGCGAGGCTGTGGATTTTCTGGATGAATATAAAATACTTGCATGGTGGCTCCTTATTTTATAGTTATTGATTGATAATCAGACAAAGATATTATTCTTTGTCATTTGTCTCTCTTGTTTTTCAGATAAATAATCCATTTGCTGAATAAAAATGGAATACTCATAGAATGACTGACAAAAAGGCTATCAATTTAAAATCTGCTTTATGAGTTAGTATAGTCTGATGTAGACAGAAGTTTATTGGTAAGGCGTTACTGTCCGTAGAAAATCGTTAACGGAAAACTGATACGGAGTCACATGCTAAAATCAATAAGCCGTTTGAATCAGGGGTAAGTACAAACACTAAGAAAAGTGCGCAGCAATACTTTGGCATCACGTGGTAGGCGATGTGGTTTTTCAATATACTCTTTGACTTGTGTATAGACGTCACTGGCAAAAGTGCTGTTACTGGTATCAAGCGTTGCAAACAAGTTGTCTTGTGAGACTTGAAAAGTATTTTTACAGGCGAGTGTAAACAAACACTCTAATGCTTGCGGCTTAACCTCTACATGTTCAAATGCTTGCTGCTGAGTAGCTGAGCGTCCATCTGGTGCGTACCAATAACCAAAGTCACTAAGAGTCCTACGATTTTTACCAGCAACGCACCAGTGGCTGATTTCGTGTAATGCACTAGCGAAAAAACCGTGTGCAAATTCAATTCTTGCTGGTTGATCGTCATGGGCAGGGAAATATTCGGGTTCTCCTGAGCTGCGAGCCAGTAAGACTTTTTGATTTTCAAACAGAGTATTAAATATTCGAATCAGCCAATCTGTTGCGGCTTGTTCACTATCAACTACCTTATTGGCATAAATTTCTTGCCATTCTTTTTTCCACTTGTTTAAGTGCTCTTTATTCTCGCGCTTTTCATACTCAAAGATCGATGAGGTAGTACTGTCTTTTTTGACGGGATCAGTTAGTTCGATTAAATGTTGTAGCAATGCTTTGTCTTCGAGATAAGACAGCAAATCAGAAAAGTCAGGTTTAGTATTACATGAGCTCATAGATGAAAGGATAACCAAATAAAAATAAGAGGGGAAGATAGAAAAGCAGAACAAACCAGCTAAAAAAAATTTAACATACTAGCGCTAGCGCAGCTTAACGCTTTCCTTTAGTATGGCAGGCAATATTATACACCGTTTTGATGAATGAGGCCTCGCATGTCAAGCACTCCAGAAAGTAAATCGTCAGTCCTTAAATCTGACAACAAAAAAGCGCCTGTCTCTGCCAGCATGCCTGAGCATATTTCTTTAGACAAATGGGCAGACAGCGGTTATGAGTGGGCAGGAGAAGTGTCACCCAATTCTTTTAAACGTCTAAACGCTACGTTAACAACGGAACGTGAACAGTCAAACACCCAGATTAGCGCTAATTTATATCGTCGCAATAACGTTTTACACTTGGCGTTTACGTTAGATGGTGAAGTCTGGCTTACTTGTCAACGTTGTTTGCAGCCGATCAATATTGATTTGTCCGATGACTACGACATTGCTTTGCTTGAAAATGACAGTCAAGTGCGTTTAGTGAATGAAGAACAGGACTATCTAATACTGGATGAAGTCATTACTGAACAATCACCAGAGACGCTATTGCCATTCAAAAAGCTGGTAGAAGATGAGATTTTATTAAAAATTCCAATGGCACCAAAGCATGACGATTGCGAAATGACTGTTGAGCAATTTGGTGAAATTCCAGAAGAGGAAGAGACAGAAAATCCTTTTGCTGCATTGGCATCACTTAAAGGTAAGTTATAATAATCTGAATATTTTATCAGCAATTTTATAGCCACTTTTACTACTTTGTGCAGAAGAGTGGAAAGCAGGGCTTTATTAATCTAATAAACATGCGTATAATGTCCGGTTTATTGCATTCTAGCAACAAGTTACTTGCTGATAGACGCTGACTAGGCAAATTCTATAGATTTTAGACGTAGTCAGTACTTTTATGTAGGTGGCAATCTATTTAATTAATGATGCTTAAGACTTAGGTTGTTGTGACCATATAATCTCTGTCAGTATCAACTGAAGCTGAATTTTTAAGCTTATCCCTTTTAAGTATAGGAGCTATATCATGGCTGTTCAAAAAAGTCGTAAAAGCCGTTCTCGTCGTGACATGCGCCGTTCACACCATCGTATGGAAGTGGCTGAGCTAAGCGTAGATGCTACTACTGGTGAAAAGCATCGTCGTCATCACATGACTAAAGATGGTTTCTACCGTGGTCGTCAGTTATTCAAAGTAAGCCAAGACGCTTAAGTCCTTGGCTATACAATAGATAATATAAAAGTAGTGATGATACTGGTGATTGTCATTGTCTTTTTGCAATTATTATCAAGTAGTATGCTATAAGTTAAAAGAGCCAAGTTATTTCGCTATCATATATTATGTGGCTGGATAACTTGGCTTTTTGCTATACATTTTTTATCGTCAGTATATCAAAGTCTTTAGCAGCTTTTAGTGACTATGCAAGTAAATTGATAAGATTGCTTTTCTAGCGCATGTGATATTTTTTGCTATTTATCTTGAAGTTTGATTCGCTAGGATAATAGTGCGTGTCAGTGTATAGTTTGCTGATAGTTGGTTCTTTGGGCAAATAAAGCAAATACTGGCTTGATATAGTATCTAATAATATAACGACCCCATTGTTTTAGGGATGTTTCCAATTAAATAAGGAATATTGGTTATGGCTTCTGTACCTGATATGGTAAAAAAGCAACCCACACGTATTGCGGTAGTTTTTCCTGGACAAGGATCACAAGTCGTTGGAATGACCAACGAGCTTGCTGACATCTATCCAGAAATTCGTGATACTTTTGCTGAGGCGAGTGAAGCGCTTGGCGAAGATTTATGGGCTATTTGTCAGGATGAAGAAAAGCTCAATCAGACTCAATATACCCAACCTGCTTTGTTAACTGCTAGCATAGCGATCTGGCGTATCTTGAAACAGAAAATAGCCACAAAACCTTCTTATTTAGCTGGACATTCTTTAGGTGAGTATAGTGCACTGTGTGCAGCTGACGTTATCTCATTAGCAGATGCAGTCACCTTGGTCCATAAGCGCGGTCAATTGATGCAGGAAGCAGTTGTCGGTATTGATACGGCTATGGCAGCAGTATTGGGCTTAGAAGATAATCGGGTCGAAAATCTATGTGAGCAAGCGACCGAGCATGTCGACGATGCAGTGGTTGGTGCCGCGAATTTTAACAGTCCAGGGCAAGTGGTTATATCGGGTAATGCGGTAGGTGTTAATGCCGTGATCGATAAAGTACAAAACACTGGCAAGAAAGCCATTCCTTTGAAGGTAAGTGTGCCATCGCATTGTGCACTTATGGAGCCAGCCAGCAGTGCCTTGGCTGAAATATTAGCAGGCATCAAATTTGATCAAGCAACTATTCCTGTTATTCAGAATTGCTATGCGCGTATCGAAAGTAACGCTATAGGCATTAAACAAGCATTGACGGAGCAGTTGAGTCAGCCTGTATTATGGTCAAAAACCATGCAAGAGCTTACTGATAAACAAATCAATGTTTTAATCGAATGTGGTAGTGGCAACGTATTGAGCAACCTAGCTAAGCGCCAAGCACAACCAATTACCAGCTATCCTACTGATAAGCCTGCCCGTATTGATAAATTAATGGAGATATTATCATGAGCCGTACAATTACATTAGTCACTGGTGCTAGCCGTGGTATCGGTAAAGCCGTTGCTAAACGTTTTGCTAAAGAAGGTCATTTTGTCATTGGAACAGCGACTAGTGAAAAAGGGGCTGAACTTATCAACGATTATCTTCATGATACCGGTGGTATTGGTCGAGTCTTAGACGTTCGAGATAGTGCACAGATTGATAAATTATTTGAAGAAATTGAAAGTGTTTATGGTGCAGTACAAGTGTTGGTAAACAATGCAGGTATTACCCAAGATGGCTTATTAATGCGTATGAAAGACGAAGATTGGAGCAATGTGATTGACACCAATTTGACCTCAATTTACCGTATGAGCAAACGTGCTGTGCGTGGCATGATGAAAGCACGCCGTGGACGTATTATTAATATTACTTCTGTCGTCGCACAGATGGGCAATGCTGGTCAATCTAACTACGCTGCGACCAAAGCAGGGGTTGAAGGTTTCAGCCGTACTTTGGCACGTGAGATCGGTTCAAGACAAGTCACTATCAATTGCGTAGCACCAGGTTTGATTGAGACAGATATGACTGATGAGCTTGATGAGCGTCTACTAAACTCTATGTTGGATGCGGTGCCTATCAGTCGTCTTGGTCAGCCAGAAGACATTGCTGCAGCGGTGCATTTTTTAGCAAGTGATGAAGCGAGTTATATTACAGGTGCGGTCATTCCTGTAAATGGTGGCATGTATATGTAGGCCAGAAATAAGTGTTACACACTGACAATAAAAAACTGTGTGAACGAGTGTAAACTCTAATAAACAGTGTTATAATGACGGACACTTTTATATCGAAGTCCTGTATGATAGCAAGGCTTTATCAGACATTAGTCAAATCGTATAACTGGTTATAAAGCACTTAGACGACCTACTAATTTAAAAACATCATTTTGTATACAATGTCATAGAATCTAATGATAGGACTATGAACAGTTTGTAGAAATAATAGATCAAAAAGGAGAAATCTACATGAGTAATGATACAGAGTTAAGAGTTAAAGCAGCAGTAGCCGAGCAACTAGGTATGAATGTTGAAGATATCAGCAACGATGCTTCATTTATGGAAGACCTAGGCGCTGATTCATTGGATCTAGTTGAATTGGTTATGTCATTTGAGAGTGATTTTGGTATCACTATTCCTGATGAAGATTCAGCAGAATTGACCACTGTACAAAAAGCAATTGATTATGTACAAGCTCAGCTATAATCAGTAATTTGCTCAGCAAGTTTTATATGACCGCTTATCTTTTTAGGTAAGCGGTTTTTTTATGCTTATACTTTTACTAAGTATCTCATCTATATCACATGTATAACTGCTTTAACATAAGCTACGCCAAATCAACATTACTCAACATTCTATTACTATCTTCCTCAGCTGCCTTTGCTTATACTCATAAGGGTAAACATTACGAAGAAACGATTATAGTATTTTGATGGTACTCTATTTACAGAGATTTATGCTTATCAAGAGTTACCATCACAACAATAAACACAAATAATAAATAATGATATTTTAAGGAGCAACAAGATGGGTGTATTTAGTTTTGCAAAAGACATTGGTGAGAAGATATTTAATCGCGATGATGCCAAGCACGATGCCAAATCAGAAACAAAAGCCGCAGCTACCACACCAGCCGCGAAAACGACTGGCACACCTGCTGCGAGTAGTGAGCCTTCAGCACAGTCAGTAGCCAATCTACTGCTTCGTCGCATTCAACAGCAGAATTTGAACATTAGTGATCTACAGATAAAATATAATGGTACTACAGATACTGCAGAAATTAGTGGTAAAGCGAAGACACAAGCAGATCGTGAAAAAGCGATTATTGCCATTGGTAATGTGCAAAACGTTGCTAAAGTCATCGATAGTATCGATATTGAAGAAGATGCACCTGAATCTACGATGTATACTGTAAAATCTGGTGATAGCTTGTCAAAAATCGCGAAAGATGTGTATGGTTCAACAGCTGACTATATGAAGATCTTTGAAGCCAATAAACCAATGTTATCTGACCCAGACAAAATTTATCCAGGTCAAGTATTACGTATTCCTAAGCCATAATAAGAATACAATCAATATACTGAGGGTGTTTTGAAACTCGATATCTAAAAAACGTCTCTTTGTAAGGGGCGTTTTTTTTGGTCTATTACTTGTATTTAAAGTGAATTAAGTACAAATTAGTGTATAGCGATAAAAATAAGTCCATCATTGAGCGGCGTTTATTTTCTCATGTTGTTCATTGATTGCCCATATTATGTGTTCATCAAGCACGTCGCTATGTTTGCCTAATTTCGATTGCAAATGTGTGATGGTTGCTTCGCTACCATTTGCATTACCAAGCCCAATCGCAATATTACGTAAAAAATTCACATAGCCTGTACGTCTGAGTGGGCTACCTTCTGTCTTTTTCATAAAATCAGCTTCTTGCCATTGCCATAATTCTAATAAGCTGCTGTTATCAAGGCTATGCCGCGGTGCAAAGTCGTCTACAGACGTGAGGTTGGCGTAACGATTCCAAGGACAGATAAGCTGGCAATCATCGCAACCGAAGACACGATTGCCAATGGCGCGGCGGTATTTGTGATCAATGATACCGTCGTGTTCGATAGTGAGATATGAGATACAGGCAGAAGCATTGAGCTCATAGGGTGCGACAATCGCTTGGGTAGGACAGATGTCAATGCAAGCGCTACAACTACCACAGTGTGCCTTGACAGGTTGGTCATCGGGCAATTCTAGACTGACGAACAGCTCGCCCAGCACGAAAAACGAACCTGCTTGCTTGTTGAGCAATAAGGTATGTTTTCCTGTCCAACCAAGCCCTGCTGCTTCTGCAATAGGACGCTCAAAAATAGGCGCAGAATCACTAAAAGGTCTAAAAATAAAATCTTGGTCTGAGCCGATATTGAGATGTTGCCACTCAGGAAGCATGGTTTCGATATTCAATGCCAGCTGCTTTAAACGACTGCGCATGGTTTTATGATAATCCCGCCCTCTAGCATAGCGTGCAATGATACCTTGATTAGGATGATCGTTATCACTGACCGTGCGAGGTGTTGGCGTTTGAGTCAGATAGTCCATACGTACACTGATGATGGTTTTTGCACCTTCTACCAATTGGTCAGGATTTGCGCGCAGATGATGATTGTTATGCATGAATTGCAGCTGACCCTCATAGCCTTTATCTAACCATTGCTGCAACTGCAAAATTTGCTGAGCAAACAGAGGGTGATGAACCGATAAAAAACCGCAATCAGCAAATCCCAGCGCCTGTGCTTGAGCTTTAATCCAGTGTTTGACGTCCGCAGTGGTTGTAAATGCTGGAGTATTTTTGATAGTAATCTTTTTTTCAGATGCACCGCTGTTAGCTGATACCTGTTTAATAGAAGCGTCTAACAAGTTTGGTTTAGATGAATGATTCATGTAGGGCAATAGGCATTGATGTGAATACCGCTATGATAAGCGAGTGAGCGAAGAGCGCAAGCATAAAAGCCAAATAAACGCATATTCATATTAATACACAACATAGAGTTAGCTTTGCTAAGCTAATGCCATTGAGAAATAAGTATACTTACATTACTAAAAAATACGCCTATAAAAATGATCGAGGACAAGTCATGCCAAAACTTTCTAACTTATTAAACGAAAAAACGAACTTACCTGTGGCGCTTTATAGCAGCGAGCAAGTTTATGCGATGGAGCAGGCATGGTTTGCACAAGGTCATGACAGTTTTGGATTGATGAAGCAAGCAGCTTGGCAAATGGCGCAGCAGATCGAACAGCTTTATGCAAGAAAGTGTTTGCATACTAACGTATCAAACAATAACCAAAGTAATTATGTCGAGACTCAAGAGCGACGAGTCAGTGTCTGGGTCGGGAATGGCAATAACGGTGGTGATGGTTGGCTCGTTGCCTATTATTTGCAACAAGCAGGCTGGCGCGTACAAGTCATAACAGTCGGTTTTGCTCATTGTGATTTTGAGATAAATGACGTGACTGAGACAGCTGATGTGTCAAGCGCACCGACCGATGCTATAAAAGCGCTAAAAATAGCACTATCTGCTGATTGCAATTATCAGCGCTTTGAAGACCATCTGAATGAGCTGAATAATTACAGAAAAGCAAGCTTACAAGCAGATATTTATATTGATGCGTTATTTGGTATTGGGCTGAACCGCGCGCCTGAAGGTATATATAAGCAAGCCATTCATGCCTTTAATCAATCAGTGCGACAAAAATATGCATTGGCTGTGGCAGTAGATGTTCCAAGTGGGTTGGTGGCGTCTACTGGCGAAGTATTTGATCAAATCGCCATACTGGCAGACGTGACTTTATGCTTGATTGCGAGAAAATTTGGTTTACATACGAAGGATGGGGCTGATTATAGCGGAGAAGTGCTTGATATACCGTTGATACCTTATGAGACAGTATCTTATCGACAGAGTTGTCAGTCTCAAGATATGAATAAGCTGGCACCAGTGGCTATGCTGCTAACGGCAGCGCACAGTTTCAATGCCCGTCGCCAAAATAGTTACAAAGGAAGTTACGGTCATGTTTTGGTCATCGGTGGCAATCGTGTCAATGGCTCACAAGGTATGGGCGGAGCAGCGATACTATCAGCTTCTAGCGCCATGGCAACAGGCACTGGGAAAATTACCGTTGCTTGTCATGACGCTTTTCATGGCGCAATTTTGACGTCATTACCAGATGCCATGACTATCGACTTGCATGATGTAGAGGGAGTCAAGCATTTGATTGAATCTGCCAGTATTATTGCTATCGGTATGGGATTGGGGCGTGATGAAAAAGCAAAAGCGATATTCATCAGCTATGTAGAAGCTGCTATGGCCAATGAAAAACCAATGGTTATCGACGCTGACGGTCTTTATCATTTGGCATCATTACAGGCAGATAATCATAATCTGATCTCTGAGCTACGCGAATACAGTATGGAGCATCAGGTATGCCTAACACCGCACAGTGGTGAAGCAGCCAATTTACTAAATAAAAAAATAAGTGAGGTAGAAAGGGATAGATTGGCTGCTATCAAGCAGTGTGCTGAGACTTACGGCGGCGATTGGGTGTTAAAAGGCGCAGGTTCTTTGGTACTTGAGCAACGCTCAGGATGGAAAAATATTTATGTTTGCGGTGTTGGTAATGCTGGCATGGCGACAGCTGGCATGGGTGATGTGTTGTCTGGGGTTACCGCTGGTCTACTGGCACAACAAGATTTAGAAGCAGAGATGCGCAGCTTGCACCAAGCAGTAGTTATTCACGGTCTAGCAGGAGATACGCTGGTAAACCAAACGAGTAGTTGTGATAAGCGTACACTATTGGTCGGACAAAGAGGGCTACAAGCTCAAGATATGCCAGCAGCCGTTCGTCATGTGATGCAGTTAGGAATTTTTACCTAAAATTAGGTAGAAGGGTTATTGCAGTATTGATTAATCGCTTGTTGAACACGCTCACGTTTAAGCTCGATTTCACGGCCGTCCAAGTACTGACGTTTACCATTGGCGTCCATCTCATAGATGCGACCGCCAACGTTTAGGTTGGTCAAATTGTTTCGTAGCGATTGGCAACGCTGGGCATTGGCTTGCGCATCCTGTTCTTTAATTCGTGCTTCTAGCTGTGCAACACGCTGTTCTTCAGCGCTTTGAGTATTGCTACCTTGATTGGCTTCTGTTTTGCCTGCCATCTGTCCAGCATTATTTTGTCTACCGTCACTGCGAAACTCGATGAGCTCAACATTTTTACCATTTTGCGGGGCATGTTGACTGTATTTGACTTCACCGTGAGCACCAATAGATTTATAAACCTGAATAGCCTGACTGGCATTCATTGATAGCATTAACATACACGCAGTACTGATAAGCAGTTTGGCAGCATTATTTATCTTAGACGCATATGCCATGTTTGCAATCCTCTTAATTGGTAAAACAGATGTAAGTATAAATATAACATCTGAACGTGCTAATGAAACTAAAAAAATATGAACGTCTGATTTTAACAAATATTACTTATGAATGTATATTATTTAATAACCAATAGTTAGGTATAGGCTTTAGAATTTTTTCTTGACAATGGCTCACAAACAATCGAATATAATAGACGTTGATTGGTCAGTGAACGGCTTTTATTGCATTGCCGTGGCACTTGAAAATAATGACAACGGGTTACTTATCGGTAACTGGCGCAGTTTTATTTTCTTTGTGACAATGATATGAGAAACATAGTAATCACAGGCATTACTATTGAAACTTTATACATTGTCTCCGGACTTATCTGTCTACAATGACTAAGATAAACTTATTATTTGATACTTACTACGCATGATTCTAACGGTATTACTAAATTGATATGGTATGTGAATATAGATGTTGTTGCTAAAGCACTTATAAAACCTAAGAAGTTTATAAGATAGCATTGGCTATGAGAGTGATTTACTCTATCTATACTGTGGCATTCGTGCCCACCTACTCGTATAAATACTGACTGATATTCATCATCAATAATAAGCTTCTTTTATAGATGCATTCGCATCTTGTCACTGTATATCGATAAACACCGTCACAAACTGACCTTACATACATTGCTGAAATACAGCGGGCACAAATTCTTGTCCTACACAAGGATTGGCATTCATTTTTACGAGATGGACAACAATGTGCAAACGTGGTTGTTTTCTTTTATGAAATAACGCAATTTTTTGCCACAAAAAAGGGTGACGACAGTGACGCAAACTACGCAAAGTCCAAACATGACTGGACATACCCAAACGGGTAATGCTGCCAAAAACTTTGAAAAGAAACAACAACGTCTTGCTGAGAATAATGGTCAGCCTGTAAAGCTGTCTGGCGCTGAGATATTGGTTCAATCGCTGACTGATGAAGGCGTTGAATATATTTTTGGTTATCCAGGCGGTGCCGTTCTGCATATTTATGATGCCTTGTTCCAACAAGACAATATCGAGCATATTCTGGTGCGTCATGAGCAAGCTGCTGGTCATATGGCAGATGCTTACTCACGCGTGACGGGTAAGACGGGCGTCGTATTAGCAACGTCGGGCCCTGGTGCAACCAACACCGTGACGGCTATTGCGACCGCCTTTATGGATTCAGTACCGATGGTTGTAATCGCCGGTCAGGTACCAAGTAGCCTTATCGGCGAAGACGCTTTTCAAGAAACCGATATGGTTGGTGTCTCACGTCCTATCGTGAAGCATAGCTTTCAAGTGCGTCATGCGAGTGAAATTCCAAGTATTGTCAAAAAAGCGTTTTATATTGCACAGTCTGGACGTCCAGGCCCAGTGGTCATTGACGTGCCGAAAGACATGACTGCACCCAACGAAAAGTTCGCATACGAATACCCAGAAGAGGTTTTCATACGCTCGTACCAGCCTTCTCTAAAAGGTCATAGCGGTCAAATCAAAAAAGCCGTTGAGACCTTATTGTCTGCACAGCGTCCGGTCATTTATGCGGGTGGCGGCGTGATTTGGAGTAAGGCACATGAAGAGCTGACAGATCTAGCTCACCGTCTAAACTTACCCGTGACCAACACGTTAATGGGTCTTGGTACTTTCCCTGGCTCTGATCGTCAGTTTTTGGGCATGCTGGGCATGCATGGTACTTATGAAGCCAATATGACCATGCATCATGCTGATGTCATTTTGGCAGTTGGTGCACGTTTCGATGATCGCGTCACCAATAACGTCAAAAAATTCTGCCCAAATGCAACGATTATCCATATTGATATCGATCCGGCCTCTATTTCTAAAACGATTCTTGCTCATATTCCTATCGTTGGTGACGTGAAGTCTGTATTGACGGACATGTTAGATATTATTGGGCACGACAAAGAGCTTGAGCAACATGCGTTACTCGATTGGTGGTCACAGATTAATGAATGGCGCAAACGTCATGGTTTACGTTATGACACCAATACAGACAATGGCATTAAGCCACAAAACGTTGTACAAGCATTATGCAAAATTACCGATGGCAAAGCCATTATCACAAGTGACGTGGGTCAGCATCAGATGTTTGCTGCACTATATTATACGTATGATGAGCCGCGTCAGTGGTTGAATTCAGGCGGACTTGGTACGATGGGCGTTGGGCTACCATATGCAATGGCCGCAAAGCTTGTTAATCCTGAGCGCGATGTGGTGTGTATTACTGGCGAAGGCTCTATTCAGATGAATATCCAAGAGCTATCTACGTGCTTGCAATACAATTTACCAGTCAAGATTTTGAATTTAAACAACGCTCAGTTGGGTATGGTCAAACAGTGGCAGGATATGTTGTACGAAGGTCGCCATGCACAGTCTTATATGAATTCATTGCCTGACTTTGTAAAATTGGCTGAAAGTTATGGTCATGTGGGTATCAAGATCACCGATCCTGAGACCATGGAAGCACAGTTGGCTGAGGCCATGGCAATTAAAGACAGATTGGTATTCATTGACGTTTATGTCGATCGTAATGAGCATGTGTATCCGATGCAAATTGCTGGACAAGCCATGCGTGATATGTGGTTAACAAAAGGGGAGCGTACCTAATGCAGCAACAACATCTTATTTCAGTATTAATGGAAAATGAAGCAGGTTCGTTGTCGCGATTGGTCGGCTTGTTCTCACAACGTGGCTATAATATCGAAACACTAAACGTTGCGCCCACCGATGATCCAAGCATTTCACGTTTGACATTAACGACCATTACTTCACCTGAAAGAATTGAACAAATCACCAAGCAATTGCATAAGTTGATTGAAGTCGTTAAAGTGCATAACTTATCAGACACGGTACATGTAGAGCGTGAATTGATGCTGATCAAAGTACGTGCAACAGGTAACGTACGTGAAGAAATCAAGCGCAGTGCTGATATTTTCCGCGCCCAAATTGTTGACGTCAATGCGGCTTTATATACCATTCAAATCGTTGGCGACAAAGCAAAGTTAGATGGTTTCATTGATGTGATTGGTCGTGACCGTATTATGGAAGTTGTACGTTCGGGCGTGATTGGTATTGCTCGTGGTGAGAAAACACTTAGCTTATAACCAATGCTAATTATATTCAAACATCATATTTTAAACTTATTTACTTAGAATTTAACATCGCGCTTAGGTAACAACTTACGTATATAAAGTGGCTGTAAACTAAGCGCTCATTTATCCATGGTAAGCCATGATTGAGGAAAAGGACTCTATTTATGAACGTATTTTATGACAAAGATTGTGATCTATCGATTATCCAAGGCAAAAAAGTTGCCATTATTGGCTACGGTTCACAAGGCCATGCACACGCTCTTAATTTACAAGATTCAGATGTCGAAGTAACCGTCGGTCTACGCGCAGGCTCAGGCTCATGGAAAAAAGCTGAAAACGCTGGCTTAAAAGTTGCTGAAGTAGAAGAAGCGGTAAAGGCCGCTGACGTGGTCATGATTTTGACGCCTGATGAGTTCCAAAAAGAGCTTTACAGTGACGTGATCGAACCTAATATCAAAGAAGGTGCCACCTTAGCATTTGCTCATGGTTTCGCGATTCATTACAACCAAGTCGTACCACGTAGTGACCTTGATGTCATCATGGTTGCGCCTAAAGCGCCAGGTCATACCGTTCGTTCTGAGTTCACAAAAGGTGGCGGTATCCCTGATCTTATCGCTATCTATCAGGATGCTTCAGGTCAAGCCAAGCAAGTAGCGCTTTCTTACGCTGCTGGTGTTGGTGGTGGTCGTTCAGGTATTATCGAAACGACGTTTAAAGATGAGACAGAAACGGATTTATTCGGTGAGCAAGCCGTTCTTTGTGGCGGTGCGGTAGAGCTGGTAAAAATGGGCTTTGAAACCCTAACTGAAGCAGGTTATGCGCCAGAAATGGCATATTTTGAGTGCTTACATGAGCTTAAACTGATTGTTGACTTGATGTATGAAGGCGGTATTGCTGACATGAATTATTCAATCAGTAACAACGCTGAATACGGTGAGTACGTGACTGGCCCTGAGGTTATTAATGAGCAGTCTCGTGAAGCCATGCGTAACGCATTAAAACGTATTCAGTCTGGCGAATACGCCAAAATGTTCATCTCTGAAGGTGCAACCAACTACCCATCAATGACCGCCCGTCGTCGTAACAATGCTGAGCATCAAATTGAAGTGACTGGTGCCAAACTACGTGGCATGATGCCTTGGATTGGTGGCAACAAGATTATCGATAAAGACAAGAACTAAGCAACTATTTAGGATACAAGCCTAGTTAGTCATAAAAACCCACGCTATGAATGCATAGCGTGGGTTTTTTAATGGCTACTATTTGAATACGTTTTTATAGAGGTCTAATCATATGGCTTGAAAAGCAGTTGTAACTCCCCAATGTAGATTATCGCCTTTGTGTTCTTTAATTGTTTGCTCAATGAGACGACGGTCATTATCTTGATTTGTCTTCGACAGGTTAGAGAGAACAAAAAATTCCTTCATTTTTATTTTTCATAGATTACAGGTTGTATGTTGTGCAAATATCTTATCCTGACTGGCTAACGCCGCAATTCATATATGTTACGCTCAGCGCCGTGATAGCAGTGTTAATTTGGATACAAGGAGAAATGCTCAAGAAAACGAATGGCAAATTACCAAAGTCTAAGTTTTTTCAAGTTAGCTCACTCCTAGACACGCTGTGGTTCTTTATTTCCGTAGTCATGTTATATGTGATAGATCTAACGCCATTGGCTATCGCGGTTCCTGCAGCTTATGGTATTTATACGACTTTCGGTTGGATTTATGGAACACGTCTATTAAAACGTAAAGGGGTTCCTGACTCTCCCAAAGACTTGGTCATACCAGCCAAATATATCGCTTATAGTCAGTCATTTTCATTGATATTTTTTGCCCTTTGTTTACTAGTACTGAGCTCGCCGTGGCTACCCATATTTCAATAGAATATTTTTGTATTGTTGCTCATTATACTTTGTAGTATTGATATGCCTCAGGTTGAATCATTGGTTTTTATTTGGGCGTTGCATATCTAATAATAAAATTATGTTTAATATCAGTATGATAGGTGATTGGTTGCTTAATAAATTGGTCTTTTTGAACTGATTATAATCGTTTACAAAAATCATCAATTTAACCAGTTGCGATTAAGAAAAGCTGCTATAATCAAGTGGTATTCAAAGATTTTTAGGCAAAAACCTTATGTTAACTCTGAGGTAGTTTGATGGTTTTAATCATCAAGCCAAGCAAAAAATAATTTGGGTATATATCAATTAATCGGTGGCGACACAAGTCTCACCAACAGTTAAAGAGTTAGGAAAATTTATGTCAGATAAAGTTGAAGGCACTGTAAAGTGGTTTAATGAAGCTAAAGGTTTTGGTTTTATTGCTCAAGACAATGGCGGACAAGATGTATTCGCTCACTACAGCGCTATCCAAGGCAATGGTTTCAAAACTCTAGCCGAAGGCCAAAAAGTGTCTTTCATCTTAGGTGATGGCAAAAAAGGCCCACAGGCTGAGCAAATCGAAGCTATCTAATCTTATTTTTTATTGAATCGACTGATTTTCAGTAGATTCCATAATAGGTAGATTACACATAAGCATTGATTACTTTGTTTGTTAAAACAATAAAAATACTGTTTCGA
Source organism: Psychrobacter alimentarius (assembly GCF_001606025.1). Classification (NCBI taxonomy): domain Bacteria; kingdom Pseudomonadati; phylum Pseudomonadota; class Gammaproteobacteria; order Moraxellales; family Moraxellaceae; genus Psychrobacter; species Psychrobacter alimentarius. Next base: position 727,539 of record NZ_CP014945.1, read on the forward strand.
CTTCAAAAAAAAGCAACCTCTCATCAGGTTGCTTTTTTTATACTTTTTTCTTTGTGAAACGATAAAGTGATGGCTGTTAACGGCAAGCGTTATGAAGCAGTAAAAATATCGATGTAAAAAATATGCAAGAAGAAAGGATGTGTTATGAAATGGGAAACTTGGTTTTCAATGGACTGGCCACAAGTGCTAGGTATTTCTCTATCTGCGATAGGGTTTTATATAGGGCTTATGTTGTTCACACGGCTGATGTGACTGCGCAGTTTCTCTAAGCTATCAAGTCATGACTTTGCAATGACAGTGGCTATCGGTAGTATCCTTGCTTCAACGGTGATATCAGATACACCAGCATTGTTGCAAGGGTTGTTTGCAGTGGCTGTATTATTTTTAATACAAGGTGTAATATCGGTCATCAGGCGAAAAGTGAAGCCATTAAAGGCTTTAATCGACAATCAAGCCATTATATTAATGGCGCATGGTGAGTATTTTGGGGATAATCTAAAAGAAGCAAACCTTGCTACCAGTGACGTTCAAGAAGTATTACGTAAAAATGGTATCAAATCCAAAACCGAAGTGTTTGCCGTTATTATGGAAACTACAGGTGATATGAGTGTGATAAAAAATAATGATGTGACACCTGATTGGAGTTTGTTTGATGACGTACGCGACAGTGAGCTATTGATTAAAACTGATAAGCGCTTATCATGATAAAACTTCGGTAATCTGGTAGTTTTAAAAAGATAAATAATAACAAAACGTTAAATGGATAGAGCGTTAGCAATGCTATAAAGGTGTGAAGCGTTAAATATTTAAGCAGAAACGGTGAAGTGATACGCTTATAAACTATTTTTTATAGAATAGTGACAAATTTATGACGCATTATTCACGGCGCTGTCTTGACGTGATGCCTGTGCTCACGCAAGATACATAGGTCTGATAATAATGATTGGCTTGGCTTTAACCTCTGTTTCTGCTGAGCAATCATCACTTTAAGTACAACTTTGAACGACAGTTTGAACAATCCTGAACCTTTGGTTCTTAACTGATCATTTTTAATTCATAACATTAATAAACGAGGAACGTATGAAAGCATTAGTAGCGGTCAAGCGTGTCATTGATTATAACGTGAAAGTTCGTGTAAAAGCTGATAACTCTGGCGTTGATCTATCAAACACTAAAATGTCAATCAACCCATTTGACGAAATTGCGGTAGAAGAAGCGGTTCGCCTAAAAGAAGCGGGCGTTATTGATGAAGTTATTGTGGCATCAATCGGTCCAAAAGAATCGCAAGAGCAAATCCGCGCAGCCTTAGCCCTAGGCGGAGACCGTGGTATTTTAGTCGTGACTGACGAAAAACCATACCCATTGCAAGTTGCTAAAATCCTAAAGAATATTGCTGAAACTGAAAGCACTGATATTATCTTGCTGGGTAAACAAGCCATTGATGATGACAACAACCAAACTGGTCAAATGCTAGCCGCACTGATGGGTATTGGTCAGGGTACTTTTGCTTCAGAAGTGAAAGTTGAAGGCGATAAAGTAAACGTAACTCGTGAAATCGATGGTGGTTTACAAACTGTTTCACTGGCCTTGCCAGCGGTTATCACGACAGACTTGCGCTTGAACGAGCCACGTTATGCAAAATTGCCAAACATTATGAAGGCAAAGAAGAAGCAGCTTGACGAGAAGACACCAGCTGACTTCGGTGTTGATATGACATCTAAGCAAGAGATTATTAAAGTGGTGCCACCTGCTGATCGCAAAGCTGGTATCAAAGTAGGGTCGGTTGATGAGTTGATTGATAAGCTAAGAAATGAAGCAAAAGTCATTTAAGACTTTTTCATAGCCTATCCTGTCCAGTGTTGTGATACTAAAACGAAGCTATATTAAAGCTGAAAGTATAAACAACATTGGACAGAAACAACCAAATGAATAGACGATACAAAAAAATAAAGGATTAAAACCATGGCAATTTTGGTATATGCAGAACATGACAATGCCAGTCTAAAAAAGGCAACTCTAAACACGATCGCTGCTGCTAAACAAATCGGTGGCGATATCCATGTATTGGTTGCAGGTAGTGGCAATCAAGCCGTAGCCGATGAAGCAGCAAAGGCTGAAGGCGTGTCTAAGGTACTATTAGCTGACAATGCTGCTTATGAGCATCAATTGGCAGGTAACATTGCCTTACTAGTGTCTGATATCGCTGGTGATTACAGCCATATCATTGCACCTGCTACTACAACTGGTAAGAACTTCATACCGCGTGTCGCAGCATTACTTGACGTTAGTATGTTGTCAGAAGTATCTGCTGTCATAGATGCGCAAACATTCGAGCGTCCTATTTATGCAGGTAACGCGACTGCCACCGTTAAAACGTCAGAAGACAAAGTGGTATTGACCGTTCGTACTACCGCTTTTGATCCGGTTGCAAGTGAAGGCGGCTCTGCTACTGTTGAGACGCTTGATAACGTACAAGACACTGGTAAAGCCAGCTTTGTAAATGAAGAGATGGCCAAATCTGATCGTCCAGAACTCACGTCAGCGGGCATTGTAGTTTCAGGTGGTCGTGCATTGGCAAATGGTGAAAATTTCACTAAATACATCGAGCCATTGGCTGATAAGTTGGGTGCTGCTGTTGGTGCCTCACGCGCTGCTGTTGATGCAGGTTATGTACCAAATGATATGCAGGTCGGTCAAACCGGTAAAATTGTAGCGCCGCAGCTGTATATCGCGGCTGGTATCTCAGGTGCGATTCAACATTTAGCGGGTATGAAAGACTCTAAGGTTATTGTGGCTATCAACAATGACCCAGAGTCACCGATTGCTAGTGTGGCAGATTACTTCTTAGAAGCCGATTTGTTTGAAGCATTACCTGAGTTGACCAGCAAAATCTAGGTTGCCAGTAAATGTTCCGATGACGATTGTTTAAAAAACCCACTATCTGCTGATAGTGGGTTTTTTATATGTAAGACAATTTTAAGGCGTAATGTCTAGGCGTAATGTCGTTGCCGTAAGGTCTCATACAAGCAGAGCGATCCTGCGATTGCGACGTTGAGGCTCTCTTGTCCGTTTGGCTGAGGCAATGCAATAGGGATGGCGCATTGCATGAGCTCATCACAAACCCCTTGGCCTTCATGACCCATAATCCAAGCAATGGGCGCTTTTAAGTCATGCTGATAGATGACCGTATCGGTATGAGAGCTGGTGGCAAACAATGGTGTTTGTACGTAATCTAAAATATCCTGTACGCTTAAGCCTTCATAGATGGTGAGTGCAAACTGCGCACCCATACCTGCACGCAAGGTTTTGGGAGACCATGTTTGAGCGGTGGCATTGGTACACAGAATATTGGAGATGCCAACCGCTGCTGCTGTACGTAGTAGCGTTCCAACATTGCCACTATCCTGTACATCATTCAAGATCAAGCAATCCTCTGTTATGGTCGATAAGTTGGGCGTTGGCACCTTGATGACGGCCATGATATCGATGCCGGTACCTAGGCTTCGGATACTTTCATAAAGCGTATCTGAGAGCGTTAAAATAGGTGTGTAGGTTGGTAGGCGCGTTAATACTTGCTGTACCTCAGGATGAGCATGTGCTGACTCGGATAATAGTATTTGGACAAATGGATAGTCACTACGAAGGGCTGCATCAATAAGATGAACACCTTCAATAACTGTCTGACCATGCTTTTTACGCTGGCGCGCTTGCGTCAATAGCGCTTTGACCAGTTTGACTGTCGTATTCTTATCTGAGGTAATCAGCTCGGTGGGATTTGAGACCATAGTGGATCGCTTAGAGAAGAGGATAAAATGAGAATGGTTTGAATAACCAGCATAATGTCATATAAACGTTAGACGTTATACTGGCTGCTATTAATGCACGTTTCAAACAATTATTTTTCAGTATAATTCACATGTAAGTCTTTGACGTAATTGACTTCATTCTTACTACCAAGCACCACAGGTACGCGTTGATGAATATTGTTAGGTTCGATATCTAGAATACGATTGACCGCGTCAGTGGCACCGCCGCCAGCACGTTCAATCAGTAAGCTCATTGGATTGGCTTCATACATCAAACGCAATTTACCGGCTTTATTGGCATATTTGGTGTCAAACGGATAAGTGAACAGACCACCGCGGCACAAAATACGATGAACGTCACCAACCATAGCAGCCACCCAGCGTGTGTTAAAATCGCGACCGCGCACACCTGTCTCGCCTGCGATTAGCTCATCAATATACTGCTGCATAGGCGCACGCCAATAGCGGTAATTTGAGGCATTGATTGCATATTCGCTGGTATCTGCTGCGATTTGCACATTGTCCTCTATCAGTACATAGTCACCTGTATCTGGATCTAAGCTGAACATGACAACATTATCCGCTATCGTTAGTGCCAATACGGTAGAGGTACCATATAATAAATATCCTGCTGCAAGCTGCTTGGTACCTGCCTGTAAGTAATCACCGTTTTCGCTCAGTTGGCCTTGACGTTCATACGGTAGAATCGAAAAAATCGTTCCAACGGCCATATTGATATCAATATTTGATGAGCCGTCTAATGGGTCAAACAATACCAGTAAACTACCATCAGCGTTGGCAGGAGTTGCATCGTCCAATTCTTCTGAAGCAACGCCAGCACAATGCGCATTTTTTGCCAAAGCATCTAGTAACAAGTCATTAGCCAATACGTCCAGTTTTTTCTGATCTTCGCCTTGAACGTTCTGATTACCCGCTTCCCCTAAAATATCCGCTAAAGCCCCTTTTCTTAGTAACTGTGAGATGGTTTTACCCACGTCAGTGACGGTCGTAATCACATCATTAAGGGCAGGATTGGCTGCGTGATCGTTGAGATAGTTTGCTAAGGTTGTCATAAGATGTCCTGCTGGATGATAGTGTGAGTAAAAACTAGATCAGTATTAAAAGAAGAAAGGGTTACATGAACCACGTTTAATTTGACAGATTTTGAAATAGCTCATCAGGCAACTTTGTCCTGACCAAAAAATCAGCTACACTATATCTGTTATTATTCATTTATATTTTGATAGGCCTATCCTCTAAGATAGGTGATAAAGGTTGAATTATCTCATCTATAGAGCTGCTACAGGTATTATACAGTGCCTATTTCGTTAGCGTAAATTGTAGCAAATAAGTGACTGAATGTCCTCGTGTCTGTGCGTATCAACCGTAAGTGCTCGAATAAAAATGAATAAGTGATTACGATAGACTCATATAAACCCACAATAAAGACTTGCCATTATGTCAAATTCTCCCGATAGCAATTCAACACATGCGGTCTTGTCGACTGATTATGCCACACTCGATTCCAATGCCATTCATCAAAAACTCAATACTTCACTGAGTCGTCCACAGCTAAATACGGATGGTAGTATTCGCCATTTTTTGGGTGTTGAAGGTCTGAATAAGGCACAGTTGCAAGCCATTATTGCCAAAGCAGAAACGTTTTTTGATGATAAAGGGCAATTGATCAACCGTCCTGAGCTTGAAGGTTATACGGTGATGAATTTGTTTTTTGAGCCATCGACTCGTACCCGTACCACCTTTGAGGTCGCTGAAAAACGTCTGGGCGCCAATGTATTAAACATCGATATCGAACGCTCCAGTACCAAAAAAGGGGAGAGCCTACGCGATACGCTATGGAATTTGCAAGCGATGACGGCAGATATTTTCGTGGTACGGCATTCGGCATCTGGCGCCGCACATTTTATGGCCACAGAAGTGACACCTGATATTGCCATTATCAATGGTGGTGATGGCTGGCATGCCCATCCCACCCAAGGTATGCTCGATATGCTGACCATTCACCGAGAAGCGCCGCGCCCGTTTGAAGAGCTGTCAGTGGCTATCGTTGGTGATATCAAGCATTCACGAGTAGCACGCTCTGATATCAGTGCCTTACAGACTCTGGGTGTTAAGGATATTCGTGTCTGTGCGCCGCTTACGTTATTGCCTAAAGGAATTGAGCGTTATGGGGTAAACGTTTATGAAAATATGAATGAGTGCGTGACGGACTGCGATGTCATCATGGGATTGAGAATTCAAAATGAGCGTATTGGTTCGCCGTTATTAGCGTCGTCGAGTGAGTATTATAAACACTATGGTATTACGCCTGAGCGCGTGGCACTTGCCAAACCTGATGCGTTGGTCATGCATCCTGGGCCGATGAATCGCGGCGTTGAGATTGCATCGAGCGTGGCTGATGGTGCGCAGTCGGTGATCTTAAAGCAAGTGAATAACGGCATTGCGATTCGTATGGCCGTGTTATCACTAGCGATGGAAGGTCAACGCGCGCATCAGGCTGGCAACCGTTAATAGTTTGCTCGCCACTTTATTCTTATTTCTTTTATTTTATTGATACGGTAATAACGCTCATGTCTACTCTGCTCAATACTGAAGCACCAATACGAGATCATCTTCCTCAAACCATTAAGAACGCTCTGCCAAGTGTTGTCACAGACAAACTGGCTTCAATCGGAACTGAGCGTGAAATGTGGTTACTACCTCCATTGGTTGATTTGTGCGCGCGCTTACGTGAACCGGGTCAACAGCAACACGGTACGCTGGAATCAGAAGGGCGCGCGGCTCGTGGCAATGGCTTTTTGCATGTGGTGATTCCACCTGACACCAATCCTATCCTAGAAAATGGGTCTTTGTTAAAAGGTTTGCGTGAGCGTGCGCTAGATGATGGTGGCATTTACTTACATATTTTGGGTGCATTGACCGCTGGGTTAGAAGGCGAGCAACCTTCCAATATTGCAGGCTTAAAAAAAGGTGGCTGTATCGCTGTCTCTAACGCGCGCAGACCGTTCCGTAATGATTTGGTGTTGTTACGTACTCTAGAATATGCAGCGACGTTTGGCATGAAAGTCTTCTTTTATCCAGATGAGCCAAGCTTGTCGGGAGATGGGGTTGCGCATGAGGGTTATATTGCGTCTTATCATGGGTTACAGGGTATTCCATGGATTGCTGAAACGGTGGCGTTGTCTACCCAGTTATTGATGGTTGAAGAGACAGGAATTGCGGCGCATTTTAGTCAATTGTCGTGCAAATCCTCCATCGAGCTGATGCGCTGGGCAAAAGACAAAGGTCTGCCCGTGACGTGTGATGTGGCCATGCATCAACTCTATTTGACCGATGACAATTTAGAAGGGTTTAACGCACAAGCCTATGTGTTACCACCACTACGCAGTAATACTGACCAACAAGCCATTCGACGGGGTCTAAAAGATGGCACGATTGATGCCATTTGTAGTCATCACGAACCACTAAATAGCACAGCTAAAAAAGCGCCGTTTGCTGAGAGTACACCTGGTATCTCAAACTTTGATACGTTTATGGCGCTGGCTTGTCAGCTGGTGCATGATGAAGTCCTTACGTTAGAGCAACTGGTAGATAAAATTTGTTTGAATCCTGCTAAAATTGCTGGGATCAGTGAGCAGTACGAGAAAATTGGTGGGGCTGTATTGGTTGATCCTAATATAGAATGGCAAGTGACGGCACAATCCATGCTATCAAGCGGCAAAAACACGCCATTTTTTAACCAACAACTACAAGGCCGTGTTGTGGAGACTTTCTTTGGCTAATTTGCCCCGACAAGATGACAATCTGCTGCCATCCTCGAAGGATTATGAGCCGAATTTATGTGACCAGCAAGAAAACCCGCGTAGCACTTCTAGTGAGTCCATCAAAGCGGTGGCAATCTATGAGGTGGTTAAAGGGGTAGGCGCACTGCTAGGGGCAATGGCGTTATGGTCGTGGCATACCAACCTTGATCACTGGTTGACAATGATTGCGGATTTTTGGCAGCGAAGATTTGGTCAGCTATTGGCATCTCAAGTGGACAGTGCGGTACAAGTCGCTCAACAAGCCAGCAAAAACTGGCCAGTATTTTTACTATTGATTGTGGCTTATGCCAGTTTACGCTTCGTTGAGGCTTATGGGCTGTGGCAGGATAGAACATGGGCGTATTGGTTTGGTGTGCTTGGCTACGGTATATTTATCCCTATTGAGCTTTACTATCTGCTAGCCAATCCGTTTGATTGGTTTAACTTTACCATCTTGGTCTTAAATGTTTTGATCGTTATTGTGGTATATCGTAATATGAAGCGAAAGGGTTTGATATAGAACATCGTAGATATTGAGATGGGGTCAATACGCTTCAAAATTTACCAAAAAGCCAGCATAGACGATATTCTATGCTGGCTTTTTATAGTGAGTTCGGTATAAAACCGATACAGCGTGACTGGAATAGGTTTTTTGCAGCCTCTGTCTGCGAAGGCACAGCAAGCCAAAAAAAATCATTCCAGTTCAGCGTTGTCATATAATGTATCTGTTTTATTTAGACTCGACTATACTGCAAATGCTTTTTGGTACAGAGATTTTATTTATACGCTGGCTTTTTTGTCATCAGGACGAATACTTTTTGCCACTCGGCCAACACTCAATCCTTGTACCAAAATAGAGAATATGACGACGGCGTAAGTAAGTGCCAATAAAATATCGCGCTCATCGCCCATCGGTAACTGCAATACTAAAGCGACTGAGATACCGCCACGCAGTCCGCCCCATGTCAATACCTTCCAAGCCCCAGTTGGCAAATCCAGTTGACGATGAAAGGTTTTGGTGGTCATTCCCACGACAATGAAACGTGCCACCAAGGCAATGATGATGGTCAATGCGCTTGCGATAAATAAATTGCTTGAATATACAATCATCACCACTTCTAGACCAATGAGAACAAACAAGATAGCGTTTAAAATCTCATCAACCAATTCCCAAAACAAATCGATGTAATGCCGCGTCTTATCACTCATCGCAAGCGCCCGCCCACGATTGCCAACCATGAGACCGACCATAACCATAGCGAGTGGGCCTGATAAATGCCAATGACTGGCCAATGCATACCCACCGATGACGCCCGCTAGGGTGAGCAATACCTCTTCTTGATAACTGTCAATGCTCTTTAATAAGTAATACAAGATTGCCCCAAGTACCAAGCCAAAAAGAATACCACCACCAGCTTCAACTGCTAATGTATGTGCTACATAATTGACCGTTGGGATGTCGCCACTGGCTAAGATGCCAAGCAATAACACAAAAATGACCACGCCAATACCATCGTTAAACAATGATTCGCCAGAAATAACAGTTTCAACGCTTTTTGGTGCGCCAGCTGAAGCAAGAATACCCATGACCGCAATAGGATCGGTGGGCGATATCAGAGCCCCAAACAGTAAACACCAAATAAAAGGTAGACCAAACCCAAATAGGGGCAACATAAAATAAATAGCAATGGCAATGAGCAAAGCCGATACGATGGTGCCAAGCCCTGCAAGAATGCCAATCGGCAGCTTATAACGTTTTAAATCACCAATGTTGACATGTAAAGCGCCTGCAAATAACAGCATGGAGAGCATGCCATCTAATAATACTTCGGTAAAATCAAGCTGCTCTAATAGACTGACCTCATAATCAATGAGCTGATCAAACCCCAAAAAGCCTAAAAATATCGCTCCGATAGATAACAAGATGGAAATAGCCATGACACCAATCGTGGTCGGTAGGCCAATAAAGCGATGATTGATATAAGACAGTGAAGCAGTAATCGATAAAAATATGGCGCTGATTTCAAGAATAGTGAGGCTGTTTGCAGTGGCCATAAAGTGTGTCTCGTATAAATATGAAATTACCTTAAGCCTAGGACTTATAGTAATGATGCCGGCATCTTTGTATAAGTCATAACATTATACAAGTCTGAGGATTGCCAGTCGTGTAATGATTAGCTTGATTGTGTTTGTAGCGACTGACGAATGTGAGCGGCAAACTCGCTGGTATAATGGAAGTGCTTGTGTTGGGCGTCCTCATCAAGAATGAATTGCTCTGCTTGTTGGCACATCTCCATCAAATCATCCACCAATTCTTGATAGCTTAAATTTTCTTCTCCTGCCCGTTTAATCAACTCGAGCTCATGCAGGAGCGTTTGTTGCTGGGCATGATTGACGCAAGAATAATTTAGATTGACCATTGCCTGACACAAGGCTTTTAATACCATCAGATCCGTTGCCGCATAACGACGTATCTCACCAAGCGATATATTGATAAAGTCCAAGATCGTAGGTATATAAGTCACCACCGCCAATATGGAAAGGCGTTGTGCTTGGTCTATGGTCTCTGACGTTTCGTTTTCTTGCGTTGGAACATGAAAGTGATAAGAAGTGGGTGGCTGACGGCGCATCATAATACTCAAGCAACTTGTCAAAGACTGTACACAGTTGACGGCCGTCTTTGGATCGTTTATACCAGGAGACAAGGCTCGCACAGCAATCTCAGTCATTTGACTTAAGCTATAAGAGATATCATTAGAATGTGACAATCGTTGTTCGAGTCGTATACAGCCTGCAAACCGCTGCCAAAATTCGCCATCAGGTGCGCGCGGCAAAACAGCCAAATGAGGTAAGTCTGTGATTTTCTGGTTGCTGGCATGATCGGCTGGTCGTTGGTAAAAATACCCAATAACGTTTTGGTTGGTAACATAGTCACCCGTATTGACTTGTATTTGTACCACGCCACCATACTCTTGAGTCAAGGTGATTAAAGACTCAAGATAGATTTGTTGAACATAACCTGAGCTTGATGGGTAAATGGGTGTCGAAGACCATGTATGAAACGTCTGAAGGTCTTGATGTTCAATATCACGCTGATGTTGAATCTCGCAACGATCGCTATACCAATAGTGAATATTTTTAATGGCTTCATTACTAGCACCTTGAATGACATGTGATGCTTGAATGGCGTGAACCATATGTTGGACAAAGTAGACCAGTAAAAGCGCACAAATAATAGCCATGATAATGGCAAAAGTCACTGCTAATTGCGGGACACCAAAGTCGACGTCGTACTTATGAATAGACTTTAGTACGAGCAAGCTATAACTAAAGGTGCCAATAAAGGCACCCAATACAAACTGGTTTGGCGTATCTGTCAAAAAATTGCGCAATAACCGTGGACCAAACTGAGAAGAGGCCATGGATAGTACAGCAATGGTAATAGAAAACGTGGTTCCTGCTACGCCTAAAACGGCTCCTGCAATCGACGTCATGATAGCGCGTGCAGCATCATCATTACCGGTAAACGCAAACGTAATCTTTCTCACCGCTTCCCGATCAAAATATTGATCAATCGTCAATAATAAAGGTGCAAGTAACAGTCCTGCAAGTACGCAGGCCGTTGGAATAAACCAGTAAGAGCCGATAAGTTGCTGCCACAAATTTCTGAGTCGATCCGGTAAATCAGTCAATGTCTGGAGCGACCATAGCTGAATGAACGACTTGGGTATATTTTGAACCCTATCAAAAAATCGCATCCACAAGCTTTTTGTCTCGTCTTTATTTACTGTCATAAGCTAAAAAATATCCAAAAGTAATCATACAATAGAGATAAGGCTTGTTTGCCGTGTTATCAGTCTGTTTTGAGCTTCATACTACATTGAGCTCTACGTCAGTTCAGGCTTTTTTATTTGGCTGATAAGGCTGGGGGTTATCCGCTTCAGTAATGATAGAACGTTTGTGAACATCGCGTCTGGTAGTATCTGTCTCAGAATGGTGTGTGTCATGAACCTCGTTGGCGTCCATAGGAATCAATATTTCATTATTATGCTCGTCATACTCGACATCGCTTTCTTTATCATAAGTCGCAGGATCAAAGTGTGGCGACTTTTCGAGATTTGAAGGGGACTTCGAGGCAGAACTGACTGGTGGTATCTTGTTATTGGTCTTTCTAAACAAATTATTTTTATGACCTTTGAGCGCGTTTTCTTCATCGGAGTCGGCTTTTTTACGCGGTTCACTGTCGGCAAAAATAGTACTCAGAGGCAGGTTTAATTGTTGTTTAGCATAAGATTCAGTATTCTCAAAACGCGCGACCAAAAGGCTTAGCCAAGGTTTTTGATCTTCTGTTGTCATCTCATCGAATTCATCTTTGATCGGCAAAGGGTAGGGTAACGTACGATAAAAATCCCACAATGTCATTTTGCTCAAGTCTCTTTTGAGCACATAATCATCATCTTCGGTCATGGTAATGAGATTACTGTCTTGTAGATAGTTGATATAGGTATACCATTTTGGCAGCTCCTTACGTCCCAATACATTACGCAGCGCCTGTTCGCTGACAGCCTCACCTTTTAGATGGTGCGTATATACCAAGTTGAGCATGTCAAGCAAACTGAGTAACGGGTGACGAGGATACACCTCTTCGGTCTCAAAGATCGTCAAGGTATAACTGATCTCAACACCCAATAAAATCAGGTTCCATGATAAAAAGATCCATAATAAAAAGATGGGTAGGGCAGCAAAAGCGCCATAAATCGCTTCATAACTGGTAAAGTTGGCCATTACAGTACCGAAAAGGTACTTCATCAACTCAAATACAATGGCCACAAATATACCTGCAATAGCGGCGTTTTTTGCAGGTACACGCGCTTTAGGAATGAACCAATACATTCCAATGAAGCCCGCCAACGTAATACCTATCGATACGGCTTGTACCCAAAAAGACCAATCGATACCATAACCTGCGATCTGTCGGTTTAGAAAACTTAAGCTCTGTACCGTACTTGAAGCAATAAAGGCTGTGCCTAACACTAAGGGCCCCATAGTCACGATGGTCCAATACCGCATCATGCTTTTGATACCGCCAGATCGATTTTCCACTCGCCATATTTGATTAAATGCGCGCTCGATGGTCGTTAGCGTCAAGATGGTCGTTAGAAATAAAATGAGGGCACCGATAATGGTCAGATTGGACGATTTTTCAGCGAAGCTATTGATATACTCGCTGACCTGCATGCTCGACCGTGGTAGCAAGTTGCTATAAATAACCTCATAGATTTGTGCTCTGACCGAGGATAGCGCAGGCACAGAAGATAAAATCATCAACAGTACCGTCAGTATAGGCACAATGGATAACATTGTAGTGTACGTCAGCGATGCCGCCTTTTGCTGGCAATTGTCCTCAAAAAAATGCCGCGTTAAAAATCGCAAGAATTGAAACCAGCGTTGATTCAAAAACGGGAGTTTTTTTGTTAAGTTTTCCATGTTGACCATTTAGCAAGCAATAAAGTGACAATAGTGTAACAAAGATACGCCATTATCTTCTGCCCTTTAATTGTGTCAAAATGCACAGTGGTGACTGCCATCGGCTCTTAAGCGCTACAATATAAAGCAGGGTGGTTTGCATGTCAGGGAAAGACTCGGGCATAATGTATGCCCAATTCTATGCTATAAACTGCTGGCTGTGCATTGATATATAGCCAGTCAATCATGGTCTGAATAGCAACCATAAAAATAAGCTCAAAAACTAAGCCTATGTAGACGATGGTTATCAATAATAACGTGAACGACTTTATGAGGAAGTGTTGCTAATGAGTCAGACTGCCCCTTATGTTTTGGTACTCTATTATTCTAGTTATGGTACAACTAAGACATTGGCCTATGCTATCGCTCAAGGTATTGAAGATGCTGGCATGCAGGCACGTATCCGTACGGTGCCAACAGTGGCACCTGAAACGACGGTAAGTAAGCCCGCGATACCAGACGAGGGTGATCTTTATTGTACGATGGATGATCTAAAAAATTGTAGTGGCCTTGCGCTTGGGAGCCCAACGCACTTTGGTAATATGGCTGCGCCTATGAAGTATTTTTGGGACAATACCGTCACCCTTTGGCTAGCAGGGAACTTACAAAATAAGCCAGCGTCCGTATTTACCGCCACAGGTTCGATGCATGGTGGTCAAGAGACGACGCTGCTGACAATGATGTTGCCGTTGCTGCATCATGGCATGATCATTCTTGGTGTGCCTTATGGAGAACCTGCTTTAAACCGTACTGATCGAGGTGGCACGCCATATGGTGCCAGTCATGTTAGTGGGGCTGCACATGATCAACCCATCACTGCCGATGAGCGTGAGCTGGCAATCGCTCAAGGTCACCGTTTGGCCATTAGTGCAACTGCTTTGGCACAAGCCAACTGGCGTCGTTAAGCCACCATTATATGGTGATATTAGAATAATGAAGCATTGCGTTATTAATTAGGAAATGAATACATCTAATGGTTACCAACCGCTCCGATAGCGAGACAAATATTACCCCGCCTGAAAAAAGAGTAGGCAAACCTGCTAAGGCTAAAAAACCTATTGCTCCCATTCGTCAGCGTTTGCTGATGACTTGGTTAGCTTGGCTGATTTATAGGCTCATTGGATTGCCTGTTTTTATTAGCGTCTTTAATCCGAGCAATCCTGACATTGTTGGTGGTGTCGCATGGCAAGCATTGTGGTTAGTGCCCGCCTTTATCTTGACGCCATGGATAGTACGAGGACGCTCGCCTTATGCATTGTTAATAGCCAGTATGTTTACCTTGGTGTACTTGGGTGCCAGTGGTGTGGTGTTATTTACACGTGCTTATGGTAGTAGTTGGGCTGAGATAGGCGTTTATTTAATCGACTTCTTATTATTATTGGGGATTAACATTTGGTTGTTTATTTTACTCAAACGTTTGCCCTCGATGAATAACGTGGTAAAACAGCCGCGTTCATAAGCGATCAATCCTCCCATACAAAAAAGCGGCGCTCTAATATAGAACGCCGCTTTTTTATTGCCTATCCTCTTGAGATTAAAAATCTCAAACCTTCAAAGGGATAGCTGCTTTTATTAATTGACTTTAGTTAATTCTAAGTCCATTTTTTTACCATCATTAATTTGGCTGACTTTTACGGGTAAGTAATCCAAACTTGGGGCTAGCCAAAAGCTGGTAGAGCGACTGTCATCTTCATGGATACGGTCAACACGTACCGTATCAAAGGTACCAGCTGGTACGGTAATTTTGGTATTACCAGACTTCTTAAAAGGGGTTTTTTCTATTTTGTCTTTTTTTGCCATGTAATAATTGCCAGAGAATTTACCATTCAGTAGGTCTTGGCGAATTTGCACTTCGAGGCTCAAGTCATCAAATGCTTGTTGTGCCATATTCATGGTCGTTGTTTTGCCCTTATAAGTGCTCGTAACTTTTTTGGCACTTGGGTTAAAGTTTAGCTTATGAGTACGACCAAGACCGAGCAGTTTATAGGTAGTTTGGGCTTGAGTTGGCACGACATTATTACCGTTAATGGTAAAAGTGCTGCTTTGTGCGGCACTTGCCACGCCTGCAACTCTGGCATTCACATTGTACTTCCACGTATTACCTGACTGGTTTAGTGTGCGAGTCGCGGTTCCTTTATATTTATCTTCTACGGTAAAACTATAATTGGCACTTGAAGGTTGTACGGTCTTTGCATTAGCGAGGGTGGGGGCAGTCATACTTAAAGCTCCGATAGCAGCAATACTGGTGCCTGTGGTCAAGGCAGTCAAAATCTTAGACTTGCTGCGCTGTTTGTCATTAGTGGTAAGAGATGCTTTGTTCATTGATAAAAATCTCATGAATGTTCCTTGATCGGTTTTTATAAGACATATTAGATTTTGATGGGAATTTTTTTAATAGCGTTGGGCTGTTTTAATAACGTTGGGCTGTTTTAATAACTTTGACACCTATAATGGCCATGTCTGGCTACCTTTTCAAGAGTAGCCAGACATATTGTCGTTTGGCTCTTGTAGCCAATGTTACCGCTAAAGCTGGAATCATTGGTTTCATAATAAGTGGCGCATTATCAACATAATGAAAATCGATACATAGAGTATCAGACAGATTCTACAGCTCGTTCACTGGTTTGTTTCATAGCGTTATCACCATTTTTATTTAAGGGATTTTCGACAAGTGGATTTTTGAATTTTGTGAAATGCGAAAAGCGAGACAATCTTTCGAAAGTACAAAAATCAAAGGTACAAAAAATCTTGTAAATTTTTGAGCTTTACACTTGAACCGCACTTGTCCTGCCCCCACTTTTTGAAACAAGCTCAAGGCTTATCTTTAGAATACTGTTTTATACAGAACTTCTGATAGATATTGGCATTGAGAGTATTTATTCAAATAAACCCTTAATTCAAATAACCAATTTTTGGAGTCATATCGATGAACATTCGTCCTTTACATGACCGTATTGTCGTCCGCCGCATAGAAGAAGAGACAAAAACTGCTGGTGGTATTTTACTTCCTGGTTCAGCCCAAGAAAAACCATCACAAGGTGAAGTGCTGGCAACAGGTAATGGTCAAATTCGTGACAATGGCGAAACGCGCGCATTAGATGTAAAAGCTGGCGACAAAGTGTTGTTCGGTCAATATGCTGGTCAAACAGTGAAAGTTGACGGTGAAGAATTATTGATTATGAAAGAATCTGACGTATTGGGCGTGTTAGAAGGCTAATGGTTTGACAGCATATTTTGGCTGACCATTTCTTAGCTAAAAATACTCATAACCATACGAACGAATCATTCAATTGTATTCTCATACTTATAATAATGGAGTAATTTACCATGGCAAAAGACGTAAAATTCGGCATTGATGCCCGTAAACAAATGATGGACGGCGTAAACGTCCTAGCAAACGCAGTACGTGTTACTCTAGGTCCTAAAGGCCGAAACGTGGTTATCGATAAATCATTTGGCGCACCAACCATCACTAAAGACGGTGTCTCGGTTGCCAAAGAAATCGAGCTTGAAAACAAATTCGAAAACATGGGCGCGCAGCTCGTTCGTGAAGTCGCTAGCCGTACAAATGATGTCGCTGGTGATGGTACGACCACTGCAACAGTATTGGCTCAGTCAATCTTGCAAGAAGGTATGAAGTCAGTCGCTGCTGGCATGAACCCAATGGATCTTAAGCGCGGTATCGACAAAGCCGTTCGCGCAGCCGTTAAAGAAATCCATAACTTATCAACCCCTGCTGATGACGAAAAAGCCATTGCGCAAGTAGGTTCTATCTCTGCTAACTCAGACACCAAAATCGGTGAGTTGATTTCGCAGGCGATGCAAAAAGTTGGTAAGCAAGGTGTTATTACGGTTGAAGAAGGTTCAAGCTTTGAAGATACCCTAGAAGTTGTCGAAGGTATGCAGTTTGACCGTGGTTATATCAGCCCGTACTTTGCAAACAAACAAGACAGCCTAACTGCTGAATTTGAAAACCCATATATCCTATTGGTTGACAAAAAAATCAGCAACATTCGTGAGATCGTGCCATTACTTGAACAAGTCATGCAGCAGAGCAAACCATTGCTTATCATTGCTGAAGACGTAGAAAACGAAGCGTTGGCAACCCTAGTTGTGAACAACATGCGTGGCGGTTTGAAAACTTGTGCTGTTAAAGCACCAGGTTTTGGCGATCGTCGTAAAGCCATGTTAGAAGACATCGCAACGCTAACTGGCGGCACTGTAATCTCTGAAGAGATTGGTCTAAGCTTAGAGACTGCAACGCTTGAGCAATTGGGTACAGCTAAAAAAGTAACCGTTGGTAAAGAGAACACTGTGATCGTTGATGGCGCTGGTAACAAAGCTGACATCGAAAACCGTGTTGAATCTATCAACCGTCAGATCGCAGAGTCTACTTCTGACTACGATAAAGAAAAGCTACAAGAGCGTGTTGCTAAGTTGGCAGGCGGCGTAGCAGTTATCAAAGTTGGTGCAGCCACTGAAACTGAAATGAAAGAGAAGAAAGACCGTGTTGACGATGCGCTACATGCCACTCGTGCAGCGGTTGAAGAAGGCGTTGTACCTGGCGGCGGTGTTGCATTGGTTCGTGCCATGAATGCATTGTCTGAACTAAAAGGCGACAACGATGACCAAGATGCTGGTATCAACATCCTACGTCGTGCCATGGAAGCCCCATTACGTCAAATCGTAACTAACGCTGGCGAAGAAGCATCAGTCGTAGTGAATGAAGTGAAAAATGGTACGGGTAACTATGGTTACAATGCGGCCTCTGGTGAATACGGCGATATGCTTGAGATGGGTATCCTTGATCCAGCAAAAGTATCTCGCTCAGCACTAGAGAACGCTGCCTCTGTTGCTGGTCTCATGCTAACCACTGAAGCCATGATTACTGACCTACCAGAGAAAGATGATGGTATGGCTGGCATGGGCGGTGCTGGTGGAATGGGCGGTATGGGTGGAATGGGCGGCATGATGTAATTTATGCCTCAACTGAATTTGTACGACGTTGTTAACCTCGTTCGATGTACTATAAGTACAATCTTTACTCGGTTGCCTAGTCGTACTGCTTCAGTCAACCCATAAAATACTTTTCACTATAAATATAACTACCATAGTAAAAGTGTTTTAATTACCAAAAGCCCTGCTATCGAAAGATAGCAGGGCTTTTTTGTGCTCGACAATAAAGTTATGTAATAGTTCAAATTAACCAGCTATTTGTACTTATCTTAATGGACTTAACATAAGTGAAGACCGTGCTCGACGTTGCTCATTAGTGTTAAAAGTCTCACACAAAAATAGGTAAAGTCGTCTTATTAATGACCTTTCTCACCGATAAATGAGTGTGTATGTCTTTTACGCTAGCAAGCTTATGTAGCTTACGTGTGAACCGCTCATAACCATCAAGGTTGGGGCTCACTACTTCTAATA
Source organism: Psychrobacter alimentarius (assembly GCF_001606025.1). Classification (NCBI taxonomy): domain Bacteria; kingdom Pseudomonadati; phylum Pseudomonadota; class Gammaproteobacteria; order Moraxellales; family Moraxellaceae; genus Psychrobacter; species Psychrobacter alimentarius. The sequence continues at coordinate 746,122 of NZ_CP014945.1, forward strand.
AATAATCGTAAGAACCCGACACCACATGTCCATTAATCACCTCGTCCATATCGGATAGGGCTTTTTCAAAGGTTGCAATAGAGTCTTCTTGGTGGCTGTTGAGACTGACCTCCACAAAGAAACTCATGGCAATACCCGCTTTGGTTTTATTTACGTTCGCTTGATAGTTCTCTATATAACCTTCATCCTCCAAACGTTTTAGGCGCCGCGCACAAGGAGATGGCGACAGCCCTATACGTTCGGCCAGTTCCGCCGTAGATAAGCGCGCTTCTTTCTGAAGCACTTCCAAGATATGACGGTCGATTTTGTCCATAATTTACCTTTTAGTTTTTTAAGCCAATAATTTTGATTTAATTAGCATTATCCACCAAATATTTGCAAAATTGCAATAAATAAATAGAGATAAAAGCGCGTATTTTAATCGATAATTGGTCTTTGCATACCAGTATAAGACACGACTATGAATACAATATTCCACCCCTCATCACGCAAAAATCCTTTGTTTATAATGTCGCCACTAACCAAAGGCTATGTGGCTATGAGCGTTGTATTGTTGATTTGGTCAGGATTTGCGTTGACTGTGCGAGCGGTTGGGGAGTCGTCGCTAAGCATTGCGGATGTCATGCTAATTCGCTTTAGTGTACCGCTGGTTTTGTTGACCCCTTGGGTACTCTCTAGTTGGCATGAAATCAAAAATATAAGACTGTCAGACATCATGTTTATTTTATTTGGTGGTGTGCCTTTTCTTCTGTTGGCGGCTTTTGGTGCAAGTACGGTGCCAGCAGCTTACATGGGTACTATTTTGACAGGGACACCAGTCTTCTTTGCCGCATTATTGTCTTTTATTCTTTATCGTCAGCGAATATCATTAAGAAAATTTGCCGCATTAATGCTTATTCTCTTTGGTATCGCTACGATGATTGGCGGGCATGCACAGGCAATACCGAATAGTCTTCTGTACGGTGTAGGATTGCTATTGATGGCAAGCCTGATTTGGGCGGGTTACACTTTAGGGTTAAAAAGTACCAAGTTAAATCCAATAGCTATCGCTATCGTGCTTTCTTATACCTCGTTTTTTCTAACATTAGTGATGGTTCTGTCTGGTATTGTGGAGACGAATATAGGTTCTGTATCTTTTGATGAAGCGCTTCCATTTATCCTAATACAAGGACTTGGCGTAGGGGTGGTATCAACCATTGCGTTTTCTTATGCTGTCAAACAGTTGGGCTCCATTCGTACCTTATTACTGGGCTCTTTATCCCCAGGATTAACCGCTATACTGGCTACGCTGATACTCAATGAGGCTCTATCAGTCATCATGATATGCGGCATCGTACTCAGTACCATTGGTGTCATTTTGTCCAATCGAGCGAAATAAATTAATTAAGGAAGTATCATGATGTTAAATAATATGCCTGTTATCAATGGTGATCCACTATGGGCACTGTTAGGTAGGTTTCGCGCTGACCAGCGTAAACATAAAATAGATCTATTGGTTGGTGTCTATCGAGACGAGCATGGCAATACGCCTGTAATGAAAACCGTGCAAGACGCAGAAATACATCTTGCTCATGAAGCTCATTCAAAGGCTTACGGCATGCTATCGGGTAACGCTAATTTTAATCAACAAATGGCAAAATTTGTATTAGGTGACCGTCCAAGTCTAAACAACCAATGCACGATTCAGACGGTTGGGGCATCAGGTGCATTACGACTCATTGCTGACTTAATCGCCATACTCTCTCCAGATTCAACCGTTTGGATCAGTGACCCTGGCTATATCAATCATCGTCCGCTGATGGAAGGTGCTGGGTTAACGGTTAATACATATCCATGGCAAAATAAAAATGGACAATTAGATATTGATGCGTGTTTTGCCGCGCTAGAAAAAGCAAAAGCAGGAGACGTGTTGTTATTACATGCGTGTTGCCACAATCCTACCGGCATAGACCCTTCTTTAGAGCAGTGGCAACGGTTTTCTGATAAATGTAAACAGAAAAATATTGTGCCATTTATTGATATGGCGTATCAAGGTTTTGGAGATGATCCCGATACCGATGCTGCAGGGCTTCGTCTAATCATTAAAGACTCTGACTTTGCATTTATCGCCGCCAGCTGTTCAAAAAATATGGGTCTATACAATGAGCGTACTGGTATTGCCACGGTGATGACGACGAACCATGAGCGTCACGCAGATATACAGACACTCTTAGAAACCATCACACGCGCCAACTACTCCATGCCGCCCAATCACGGTGCTGCAGTTGCTTCTTATTTGCTAGACAAACCAGACGCTTGGCTAGTCGAGCTGGCAAGCTACCGTGGTAGGGTGGATACTATTCGCCAAGCGTTAGGCAAAGCCTTAAAAGATAGGGATGCACCCGCAGAGTTTTTGGACATCTCGCATCAAAAAGGTATGTTTTCTCTATTACCGCTAACAGAAAATCAAATGCTCATATTGCAAGATGAGTTCGCGATTTATGGCATGCCAAATGGCAGAATCAATATTGCAGGTTTGAAAATGACGGAAATTCCCCAACTGACTGACGCTATCATGTCGATTATTTCACGTTAAAGAATCATCTTTATAGTTCAAGGCAATGGTTTTAGCTATCAATCGCAATCGCAATCGCAAAAAGGACTGTTGTGACCCGTTAAATTAAAGGAGATGTAATACAGTCGCTAGAAGCCCTGAGTGCCATGCTTCTAGCGACTGTAGTAAATATGGTTTTTATATCAAGTTACTGATCCGCCGCATCTCTTCTAAACACCCACGTCTTATTATCAGACGCTTCTGCACAGTAATAATAACCCGCCAAATCAAAATCTTTTAACTGCTCCGCATTGCTCAGCTTATTATCTGCAGCATATTTCACCATAAGACCGCGTGCCTTTTTGGCATAAAAACTAATCACTTTATACGTGCCATTTTTTTCGTCTTCGAACCGTGGCGTGATGATATTAGCATCAATGGCTTTTTTCTTTACTGCTTTAAAGTACTCATTAGAAGCCAGATTGATCAGGGTCTTATCTTCGCTATCTGCCATACGAGCATTGATAACGTCAGTCACTTCCTCGCCCCAAAAGTCATAAAGATTATCACCGCGCTCGTTTTTTAGCTTGGTACCCATTTCTAAGCGGTAAGGCTGGATCAAATCTAACGGCTTCAACACCCCATAAAGCCCTGACAAAATCCCCAAATGCTCATTGACGTAAATAGCGGTCTCTTTATCCATATGGTACATATCAAGGCCCGTATAAACGTCGCCATCGAATAAATAACCCGCTGGCTTTGCTATATTACCCGTTGCGTCATCGGTAAATGGTTGCTCTTTACTCCAGCGCCACTGTTGATTGCGCTCGGCATTAAGCTGAGCTAAATCATCAGAGATACTCATAAGTGATTGCAAATCCATCGGTTCTTTTGACTTTAATATTTTCATCAAATCCTGCGAATGTTCAATCAGCTTTGGCTGACTGTAATAGTTACCCAGACTTAGCGGTATCGCATTTGTTTCATTCAAAGATTTGGCAGGGGAGAGCAAAAAATACATCGTTATTCCTTATTAAAGTGAATCAATAACTGACTGATCAAAGTATTAGGTTTTCTTATTATACGACACTCAGAGAGTCAACTGTATTTGTGAGCAGTCGTTTTAGGTGTTCCTCAATCTTCATAAATGCGTAAAACATTACCATCAAGTGGTGAGCCTATCTGCAATGAAGCACAGCGTCTAGTAGAAAGATAAAATTTTTAATATAACAATAAAAGTTATGTCTATGGTGTAAATACTTAACTTTTTATTTACTTGTAAGTCATCATTTGACAATGAAAGTTGACAAATAATGTCTCTATAATAAAAAGGCATGATGGGAAACTGTCTATCATTTATTAAATTGATAAGCTTTGGTCATACGTAGTGTCCGTTCTGACCAAAGCTTTTTTGTCCCTGTGCTTTTTAAATGTGCGTTGAGGATATTGGGGTCAATCATTGGACTTGAGTAAGGAGACGATATGAAAATTGGTGTAATCAGTGCAGATAATGCGAGTGAGAGTCGGGTTGCGCTAACCCCAGACGCGGTTAAAAAGTTGCGCAAACTTGGGTTCGACGTGGTCGTGCAGTCAGGAGCAGGAGAAGCGGCATATTACGCGGATGAGTTGTATCAGGCCGCAGGTGCCAATATTGCCATGAGTAGTACTGAGGTCGTCACACAGTCGCAAATTATTACCACAGTCCATGACTTGCCAGCAGCGACAACGGACAGCCTAACCTCTGGTCAAGTAATCGTTGGTATGCTCGACCCTTATCGTAATACTCGGCTCGACACTTATGCTGCTAAAGGGGCAACCGCATTTGCGATGGAGCTATTACCTCGCACCCTGTCACGCGCACAAAACATGGATGTCTTGTCATCACAGGCCAACCTTGCTGGTTATAAAGCGGTATTGCTAGCAGCCAATGAATACTCACGTCCATTTCCGATGTTTATGACGTCAGCAGGGACGGTCAAGCCAGCCAAAGTGGTCATCTTGGGTGTCGGTGTTGCCGGTCTACAAGCGATTGCGACGGCAAAGCGTCTAGGTGCTGTAGTAGAGGCCAGTGATCTGCGTCCTGCGGCAAAAGAGCAAGTCGAGTCACTTGGGGGTAAATGGCTGGATGTACCGATGAGTGCAGATGAAGCACAAAAAGCAAAAGCAACGGGCGGTTATGCATGGACGCCCTCAGAGCAATACATCAAAGACCAAGCTGCCGTGGTAGACAAAGCCTTGACCAACGCTGACATCGTGATTACAACGGCACAAATCCCCGGTCGACAAGCACCGCGCTTGGTGCACGGAGCCACGATTGCCAAGATGAAAGCAGGCTCGGTATTGATCGACATGGCAGCAGGGACGGGCGGCAATGTAGAGGGCAGTCTCCCTGATCAAACCATTACTACCGATAACGGTGTACGTATCGTTGGTGCAGCCAATATTCCCTCAATGCTTGCGGCGCAGTCCTCAGATTTATACGCCAACAATCTTGTTAACTTTATTACGACTTTGCTTGCGCCCAGTACGGATGAGGCTTCAGTGGATAAACTGGCACTCAACTTAGATATGGCAGATGAGATTCAAGGAGCCTTGGCCGTGACGCACGAAGGTCAGTTACGTCTTGCCAAGCGCTAAACTTGGATGGTTTGCCACCACCCATTTGCCAGACACGAATCAATTTTTAGGAGGATAAGATGATTGCCACTGTTTTAGCTGCCGCACCAGTCGGTGCAGCCATGAGTAGCACACCCTTTGTCGCGATTTTTACGGTATTTGTACTTGCGGTTTTTGTCGGATATTACGTGGTTTGGGGCGTAACACCTGCCTTGCACACGCCATTGATGGCGGTAACCAATGCTCTATCAAGTATCGTCATCGTGGGCGCGATGCTACAGACAGTTACCATTGATGGCTCGATGTTTACGCCAACCAGCTTACTTGGTGCCTTTGCGGTATTTTTAGCCAGTATCAATATCTTTGGCGGTTTTGCTGTGACTGAGCGTATGCTGGCGATGTTCAAACCCAAAGCAAAAAAAGCACCTGTTCTTGAAAATAATGCAAAAGAAACTGGAGGCGACGCATGAATGATTTATCAATGCTGATCGCAGCAAATGCGGATTGGTTCTACTTGGTTGGCGCGATCCTTTTTGTCTTAACTTTACGTGGCTTATCTAGTCCAAAGACTGCCATTCGTGGTAACCGTTTTGGTATGGCAGCGATGGCGATTGCCGTTGTGACGACGTTCTTTTTGGCAGAAGGCCCTGTCCTTTGGTTAATCATCGGAGCGATGATTTTAGGTGCGCTTGTCGGTATGTGGAAGGCAAAAACAGTCGCTATGACCCAAATGCCAGAAACGGTTGCGTTGATGCATTCATTTGTTGGTTTGGCTGCGGTTGCGATTGCATTGGCGACGGTCTTGCACACTGAGCAGCAACATGGTGCAGTGGCTCGGGTAGAGTTATTTATCGGCTGCTTTATCGGTGCGATTACTTTTTCAGCCTCGGTCTTTGCCTTTGGTAAACTGGCAGCAAAAAGCTGGGCGAAAACCTTGGTCGGCAGCTGGGTAAAACCCGTTCAAGCGCTGTTATTCATTGCGATGATTGGTTTTGGTGGCGTGTATTTTGTCACAGATTCATTGCCTGCGTTTTATGCCATGGCAGTGATTGCCGTCATATTCGGTTGGATGTGGATTGCGCCTATCGGTGGCGGTGACATGCCAGTAGTCGTCTCTCTATTGAACTCGTTCTCAGGTTGGGCGGCGGCTGGGATTGGTTTTACCCTTGGCAACTCAATGCTGATTATTGCAGGCTCGCTCGTTGGCTCGTCAGGGGCAATCTTGTCTTATATCATGTGTAAAGCCATGAACCGCTCATTATTGAATGTCTTGTTTGGCGGTATGGGAACCTCAGCCGTCACGGCAGGTGGCGATGAGGGCGTACCCAAAAACTACAAAGCGGGCTCAGCAGAAGATGCCGGCTTCTTAATGGCCAATGCCAGCAATGTGGTCATCGTACCGGGTTATGGTATGGCACAAGGCCGCGCACAAAATGCGGTCAAAGAGCTGTACGAGTTATTAAAAGAAGAAGGCGTGAATGTGCGCTTTGCGATTCACCCAGTCGCTGGTCGTATGCCAGGTCATATGAACGTGCTATTGGCGGAAGCAGATGTACCCTATGATGATATTTTAGAGATGGATGAAATCAATTCAGATTTTGCCAGTACCGATGTGGTCTTGGTCATCGGTGCAAACGATGTCGTCAATCCTTCTGCCAAAGACGATCCAACGTCACCCATCTTTGGTATGCCAATTCTAGAAGTCAGCAAAGCTCAAACTGTTATGGTCATTAAACGCTCAATGAGTACAGGCTACGCAGGCTTAGACAACAGCTTATTCTATATGGATAAAACCATGATGATCTTCGGTGATGCCAAAAAGATGGTAGAAGAGATGGTGCGTAGTGTCAATGGCGGCGGTCACTAACGCTTAGCGCATGTTCTTAAATAGAAAAAGTCACTGTGGTGGCTTTTTTTGCGTTAAAGTGTGCGACGTTTACGCTCCCATTGCTTTATATAGGCGAACACCCAGTCCAAATACAATGTAATAAGAGATTTATTTATGAATATGCTACTGCGTTTTTTTATTATGATCAGTTTGCTCAAGCAACAGTTAAAGCAGCAATCAGCGAGTGAGACGCTCAGTCTAGAGACCTTGATTGCACCGACGAGTCGCCATTATCGAGTTTTACCACATGACATGGGCTTTCGTGATCATCTGCCCAATTATCGTTATCTGTCTTTTATTGAATTAAACGTCACTCGCTGGCTGATGGCATGCTGTCATCAAAAAGGTATTCAATCTTTAGGTTGGGTAATTGCTATGCAAGAGATGGTCTATCTAAAAGAAATCAAATTTTTGAGTAAGATGACAGTCAATAGCGTACTGGCTGGCTGGGATCACAAATACATCTATTTTGAACATCGCTTCTTTGTAAAAAACCAACTCATGAGCGTTGGTATGACTAAATTTGTCTTGAAGGATAAAAAAGGAAAGCTGCAAACGCCAGAAGTGCTAGACATGCAGGGAGAGCAACTTACAGATGTCATCAGCACATGGAATACACATCAAGTAGCTATAAAATCATCCAAATCAAAGGTGAGTGTATAAATAACGCACCTATAATCATCGGGCAAATTTTGGTAGGATAGAGCCTATTAAGTCGATAACATGGTTTTATAAAAACGACTGATATTTTATAAAAATGATTAACCATTAAGGAGCCACTATGACCCCGCAAAAACTAAAATGGACAGACAGCTTAGACATCGCGATTGAGCTTTATGAAAAATTTCCAGAGACAGATCCGCAATACATACGCTTTACCGATTTGCATCGCTGGGTGACTGAGCTTGAAGGTTTTGATGATGATCCGCAAAAATCAAATGAAGGCATCTTAGAAGCCATTCAAATGAATTGGATAGATGAAGCCGACTAATTGTTTCGGTTTTTTAACGTTGCCATCCATAAAAATTCAATAAATAAATTAAAAAGGCCGCATCATGACATCACAAATTAAAGAGTTATCAGAAGCGATAGCTTGCAGTGGCATTAGCGTACGTACGACCAACAACGCTGAGATTAGCTATGAGACCGCCAAGCTGGGTAGATTATGGCAAAAGTTTTATCAAAATCATGCAGGTCAACTTCCTGAAGGCGAAGACATTTATGGTATCTATCATAACTATGAAAGTGATGATTTAGTCGGTGCTTTTGATGTGGTCGCTGGTTGGCAGACAACTAATGAGCAAGAGGAAGTAGCGTCAACAGATAATGTAGTCGCGGTAGAGATTCCTGCTGGCAAGTATTTAGTATTCTCTGAGCAGGGCAATATGCCCAATACGGTCATGAATGCTTGGGAAAAAGCTTGGGAGTATTTCAATACGGCAGACTGTGAGCATACTCGAACGTTTAATGTGGATTTTGAGCGTTATATCGATGGTAATCTAGAGTACGGTCAAGTGGATCTTTATATCGGTATTGAATAGAGACAGTAAGCTGCCTATAAATTAAACTACAAGAGTATTTTTTATATGTATAGTATGCGTTGATGATATAGTAATCCTATTCATCAATGACTCAATCACTTCTAAACTAAATATTCAGTTATCGAAAAATCGCTGGTTTAAGATTACGAAAACTTACTCAGCCTTTTCCGTTTTACAGTATATTCAATAGTATGTCTATATGAGAAGGTTCTCAAAGACGTTAAGGGTGGACAGTAGACATGGACAATGATGATGATAATATTTCAGTTTATGAGTTAGGAATAATTAAGAATGCACTGCGTGGACGCGTATTGGATGTAGAGAATTTTAGAACAGAAGGTATGCTTAGCGAAGATGAGGAAGACATGAATAATAAAGTTGACGCTTTCCAAGCAGAGCTAATCAACATACAGCAAAAACTTGAAGACCTTCCGGCCGATCAAGGTATCAATCTTTAGAGCGTTCTTAATTCATTTAATCTCCAAGAAATTATCGATATATCACTCAAATATACGGTTTTTAGCAATTGAAAATAAGAAAAAAGCGCCTTCTATATGAGAAGGCGCTTTTTTTAATCTTATACGATTGAGATTAGTACCATTAATCTAACAACAGGTTCTCTAAAATCCCTTCATAAATCTGCGCAAGTCTTCCTAAGTCATCCACTTCTACTTTTTCATCAACCTGATGAATCGTCGCATTACGTACACCAAGCTCTACAACTTGTGCACCTGTTGGCGCGATAAAACGTCCATCTGATGTACCGCCAGAGGTGGATAGTGTGGTATCGACATTGGTTACGGTTTTGATGGCTTTTTGACAGGCTGAAACCAATTTACCTTCAGGTGTCAAGAATGGCTGACCGGATAATTTCCAATTAATGTCGTAACTGGCCTTACTATCCGCAAAGTATTTATCAAAGATAGCGTGCGTTTTTGCTTTTAGCGCATCTTCTGTGGTTTCCGTTGAAAAACGAAAGTTAAAGACCACTTCTAAGGTTTCAGGAATGACGTTGGTTGCACCCGTACCGCCATTGATATTTGATATTTGCAAAGACGTCGCTGGGAAATAGTCATTGCCTTCGTCCCACATGGCATCAGTCAATTCTGCCAAGGCTGACATGGTGGCATGAATAGGGTTAGAGGCCAGATGCGGATAAGCGACATGACCTTGCTTACCAGTGACCGTAAGTACTGCGCCCAATGAGCCACGGCGACCGTTTTTGATAATGTCGCCAAGTGTGTCGGTACTTGATGGCTCACCAACAAGACAGTAAGTGATTTTCTCATTACGCGCTTCTAAGGTTTCAATGACTTTCACTGTGCCATTGACTGACGGCCCTTCTTCATCAGAGGTGATTAAAAACGCAATAGAGCCATTATGCTCAGGATTGTTTTGCACGAAGCGTTCGGCTGCGATGGTAAACGCCGCAATGCCAGTTTTCATATCGGCGGCCCCGCGTGCCCATAGATATCCATCTTTGAGGGTTGGGGTAAAAGGTGGATACGTCCAATGACTTTCATTACCTGTGGGTACTACGTCAGTATGACCAGCAAAGCAAATGACGGGGTCAGTCGTGCCACGGCGCGCCCATAAGTTTTTGACTTCGGCATGTTCGCCGCTTTGTTTTCTATCACCAAAGTACATAAACTCACAGTCAAAGCCCGCTTGCTCTAATCGTGCCGACAATATATCTTGGCAACCATCATCGTCTGGTGTCACTGAAGGACGTTCGAGCAATTCGATGCTCAAATCTAGCGTCGCTTGTTGGTGAGTCGTCTGTTGATGAGCGTTGAATTGAGTGTTTGCATCAGACATGAATAAACCTTTTATATAAAGTCAATATTTAGAGTTAAAGTTGAAAATGATTTAATTGTTTTCTTCCACAAATGGGACCAAACCATCTCGGCGCATCCAAGTGGCAATAGAATAGCGCTGACGGTGGGCTGTTTGCACTTGATGTCGTAGATCGCTATCGAAGATGATGAGTCTATTGGCAACTGGCATCACTTCATGATGAACGCCATGTTTATCAACAACTTCTAGTGCGCCGCCGTCAGTAGGTTCCCAGTCATCATTGAGATAAAATACCGCTGAAATAACGCGTTCATCACGTCCAGCAGGATTGTCACTGTGCCACTTATAGCCAAAACCAATTGGATAGCAGGCGTAATGTGCTTCACTATGCCGAATACCGGCGAACAAGCTACGATTGAATAAGGAGGCCAGGGCATTGATGCTTTGCAAGTAATAATAGCCTGCAAAGAAGTTTTCAGTGATCCAGCGTATTCTATCACCGCGTATATCACTAATACGAATGCCATCGGTTAGGGCAGCATCCCGATAGTCGATAAAACCACTTTCAGCCTGTAGCGCAAGTAATGTCGTCTTATCAAATACATTATCAATAATGAGCCAACCATCAGTGACAAATGCATCGAGCTGTTTGTCCGTCAGCTTATCTTCCCAGTTCACTGCAAAATCAGACAGTTGCAATACCTCTTGGGTTAGCGGCTGCTCAGTATCATTGTGGCCATGTGGAGACAGTAAAGGGGGATTGTCCTGACCGATCGGATTCTGGGCCACGATGTCTGTCACGTCAAGATTGCTAATAATCTTCGTCATTTCATCTCATTCTTATCAATCAGCTGTCAATATACCGTCAATTAGCCTGTTTTTATTGAAAGCACTTACTAAAACCACATTATCTTTTACTCTGCCTATGCTACCATAGATGCAATTTTTCTTATTTAAACTTTTGAGATTATGAACTATAAACACGCCTACCACGCTGGTAACTTTGCTGATGTGGTTAAACACATTTTATTGGTACAACTGCTTAATCAATTGGGGCAGAAAAACAAACCTTTTTATGTGCTTGACGCCTATGGCGGTCGTGGACTGTATTCACTGAGCAGTGAAGAAGCGCGCAAGACAGGAGAAGCCAAAGGTGGTATCCAAGCTTTATTGCAAGCAGATACCGAAAAGGCACCATCTGCTGTCAAAGATTACATGGAAGGCATTAAGCAAGCCAGATTCACTTATGACAGCAAAGTGTATCCTGGTTCTCCTTGGTGGGTTGCTCATCATATTGAAAAAAATCCTGAGGCAGGCGTTCGTGGTGAGGCGTTTGAAGCCAAAGCCACCGAATATGATGCACTAAATTATCAACTACATAAGTTGCCAATCGGCATTCAACATCGAGATGCTTTTGAAGGGATTACGGCCGTTATTCCACCAAAAGAAAAACGTGGCCTAATTTTTCTTGATCCCCCTTATGAGCAAGAGCATAAGGATTTCACGCGTCTCATCAATCTATTAGTCGCTGCTTATAACAAATGGCCTCAAGGCACGTATGCGCTTTGGTTCCCTATTAAGAATATGGAAGCGGTTGAGCTGTTTTATAAAAAGCTTAAGCGTACCGAAATGCGTCGCCAGCTGGTGTGTGAGCTAAACATTTATCCAAACGATGTAGCAGTAGGTCTGAACGGCACGGGTTTATTGGTTATCAATCCGCCTTGGCAATTCGACAATCATGCGCGTGAAATATTACGCTTTTTACAGCCTGCATTAAAGGTAGCAGACGCACCAGACTTAACGCCTGATAGTGCGACCAATGTGCGCTGGCTGGTCGGCGAGTAACCATGCTAGCAATGACGCCATGTTGGTAATAAGGATATTGAGATGACTAACAAGCAGCCACCAAGCAACCAATCAGATAATACACCGCTAAATGATGGATTGTTACAAGACAGTGCGGCCACCCAGCCGCCCTTCGTCGACGAGCATGAGTTCAATATTCGCCTAGCGGATAATGACAGTTATGATGGCTTGACCTTTGAGGTGATTGAAGCAGAAGTCGCGGAAGGCAAGCGAGTGGTTAGCCGCGGCGTTTATTTAGCGCCCAATTTGATTACGACCTTGTCTCTACTGTCAGGCTTTTACTCGATCTTAGCGAGTACGCAAGGCGAGTTTTATAAAGCCTCGCTAGCCATCTTTTTGTCTGCCATTTTGGATGGTGCAGATGGTCGCGTTGCGCGGATGCTGAATGCACAAAGCCCTTTTGGCGAGCAATATGACTCACTGGCGGATATGTTAGCATTCGGTGTGGCACCCGCTATCTTGATTTATAGTTTTGCTCTGCAGTCATTAGGTCGTATCGGCATCGGTTGTGCCTTTGTCTTTACTGCTTGCGCGGCATTCCGTTTGGCACGGTTTAATGTGCAGGTTGGCATCGTTGATAAAAAATATTTTGTTGGTTTGGCCAGCCCACTTGCTGCTATTTTAGTCACGTCTGCAGTGATGGTTGCCATTGATCATAATGAATGGATAGGGCAATACGATACGGCAATCATGTTGTTGTTTGCTGCTTGGGTAGTAACTTGTGGTTTGTTAATGGTCAGCAATGTTAAGTACTACAGTTTTAAAGAATTTGACAAAAAGAAAGTGCCTTTTGTGGTTCTGATCGTCGGTGTGCTGGTAATGAGTATCGTGCTATATGATATACCAGTAGGTATCTTGGCCATTGGGGTTATTTATGCGTTGTCAGGTATTGTCACCACTTTACGTATGCGTTTCTAACCTGGCTTAATGCTCATACAGATATGTTCTTTGATATCTATAGTTGATACTAAATGAATAATTTTATAATGAGACATGTTGCCTATTGAGTGCAATATGTCTCATAAAGAAGTAAGGCACGACGTTTTGTATGTATGTTTATAACCCTTGTCTATATAAGCTTTATATCCCTCTTATTGAATATAAATATCCTTCATTTTACTTTCTGCTAGCCTCAGTTGTTCGTCGCTTTCGTGAGCCGAACAGCCAAGCTTATTCCCCCCGTTTTATAGATACTATCCCAGTCTCCATTGACTCATAAAACCTCTCTACGCTATCTTCATTCTCTCTCATACTCAAAAATACAAAAATTTCAAGCTCAATTTATAGCTTTTGAATAGTGAAAACATGTTTTTTTATTTCTATTTTGTTGCAGATAGTGCTTTTTAAAAAAAGAGGCGTATAGTGTGTGTGAATTAGATAAGCTTGCTTCTGAAGGTTTTATACCTTGTATATTGTGTGTAATATTGTTCTGGCATTCAGACAAAATTTAACATTGGAGTAAGCTTTTCTGAATTATTGATACCCTCTTAGTAAATCGATTTACCAATTCCCAATCTCACAGGATTAAAAAACAGAGCATAACTGCTACTGTTTTTTAATCCTGTGTTACTTATTTGATTAGGTAGATGAACGTGAGATTTACTTTATTGGTTATTGTTGCAATCTGTTGACCTTGTTTGCACTCTTTACAGCGTTAGAATTGCCGTATATTTTCTTTGCTAAATTAAGAGTATAAATAAGGTAAAAATCGAGCGTCATTTCTTTGCTGTCGGCTACAAGCTAATGACAGTTATAGAATGTCTCTAAAATTTAGCAAATATTAACAAAATTGACCGAATATAAGGTTAACAAGGCATGACGTTTTTCAAATTACCAATCTGGCTCAAAGCCAACTTAGTAGTCTTGATAAGCAGCTTGCTCCTGACCGCCTGTGATACAGGGATATTAGATCCCAAAGGCGAAGTTGGCGTGCAAACTAAAGAGCTTCTCATTGTTACTACTATCTTGATGTTGATTGTGGTTATACCAGTCATCGTCATGACAGTCTGGTTTACCTACCGCTATCGTGCGGATAGACCAGATGCTGATAAAGACTTCGATCCGCAGTGGTCACACAACACTTGGATTGAAATAGTAATGTGGACTATCCCCATTATTATTATCGCTATCTTGGCTGTGATTACGTGGAAAAGTACCCACGCACTCGATCCCTATAAGCCGCTAGAGACGACAAGCGAAAATCCACCGCTTGTGATTCAAGTTGTGGCGCAAAACTGGAAATGGTTGTTTATCTACCCAGAGCAAGATATTGCCGTCGTCAATGAGCTTTATATGCCTGTAGATCGACCAGTTAGCTTTAAGATTACCTCTGATTCAGTCATGAACTCATTCTTCATTCCGAGACTTGGTGGCCAAATTTATGCCATGTCAAGCATGGTAACGCAGCTACATTTAGTTGCCAATGAACCAGGTATCTATAATGGGCTATCTTCTAATTATAGTGGTCCTGGTTTTTCAGATATGAAGTTCTTAGTTCATGCTGTTGACAATCAAGGTTTTGATAATTGGGTAGCTAAAGTTAAAGCTGAGGACAATAAAGTTCTTGATACCGCTGTCTATGAAGAATTAGCGAAACCATCAGAGAACCATGCCATCGAATACTTCAAATCGACGCAACCTAATATGTTTGATTATATTGTGAATCAGTATGGTTCAGATACCAAACAACAAAATCAGTTTGTAGCGCCAAATGAAGTCAACCAGCGTGATAATGAAGTCGCTGTGGTAGAAGGTATAGAGTCTGATTTGAAGGAGGATGGTGAAGGTAGTATCAACCCAGCAGCGCCATCAAATAAAGATGATGCGCAAGAAGATGACGCTCACTAATAGGAGAGGCGACTATGGAAGCAATACTCGGTAGATTGTCCCTCGAGGCAATACCTTACCATGAGCCTATCATTATGATGGCTGGTGGTATGATGGCCTTGGCTGGGCTAGCGGTTTTAGTTTTTCTAACCAAAAAGAAGCTTTGGGGTACACTTTGGCATGACTGGCTAACCTCAGTTGACCATAAAAAAATTGGTATCATGTATATCGTTGTAGCCATCGTTATGTTACTACGCGGTTTCAGTGATGCCATTATGATGCGTACCCATCAGATGCTGGCCAACTATCCTGAGACAGGATATTTGCCTCCGCATCACTATGATCAGATTTTCACGGCCCACGGCGTGATCATGATTTTCTTCGTCGCTATGCCATTGGTTGTAGGACTAATGAATGCGATTGTACCTTTACAGATTGGCGCACGTGATGTGGCCTTTCCGTTCCTAAACTCATTGTCGTTTTGGCTATTCGTTACTGGCGCTCTATTGGTCAACGTCTCGCTAGTAGTTGGCGACTTTGCCGCGACAGGCTGGTTGGCTTATCCACCATTATCAGAGCTAAACTTCAGTCCGACAGTGGGGGTGGATTATTATATCTGGGCCTTGCAGTTATCAGGATTAGGAACGTTGCTGACGGGTGTCAACTTCTTAGTAACTATCTTAAAGATGCGTGCCCCTGGCATGAATCTGATGCATATGCCTATTTTTACTTGGTCAGCACTTTGTACCAATATCTTGATCGTTGCCGCTTTCCCAGTATTAACCGCAACGTTAATTATGCTGACGCTTGATCGCTACTTTGGTATGCACTTCTTTACCAATGATGCTGGCGGCAACGTCATGATGTATATCAACCTGATTTGGATTTGGGGTCACCCAGAAGTTTATATCTTGGTATTACCAGCTTTTGGTATTTTCTCAGAAGTCATATCGACTTTCTCGCAGAAAAAACTGTTTGGCTACGTCAGTATGGTTTATGCCATTCTCGTCATTGCTGTTTTAAGTTTCATCGTTTGGTTGCATCACTTCTTCACGATGGGCTCAGGCGCCAATGTTAATGCCTTCTTTGGTATTACCACCATGATTATTGCCATTCCTACAGGGGTTAAGGTCTTTAACTGGCTGTTTACCATGTATCGCGGCAAGATTATTTTTGGTACCCCGATTATGTGGACCATTGGTTTTATCATTACCTTTACGGTTGGTGGTATGACAGGCGTTATGCTAGCGGTTCCTGGTATTGATTATGTGTTGCATAACAGTCTGTTCTTGATTGCGCATTTCCATAACACCATCATTGGTGGTGCGGTATTTGGTTATTTTGCAGGCATTGCATTCTGGTGGCCGAAGATGTTTGGCTATCGTTTGGACGAAAAATGGGGCAAACGCGCTTTTTGGGGTTGGATCATTGGTTTCTTCACAGCCTTCATGCCGCTATATGTTCTAGGTTTCTTAGGTATGACACGCCGTACCAACCATTATGCTAATGATTCATGGCAGTTCTGGTTAATCATTGCTGCTGTTGGTGCTTTTATTATCATGTTCGGTATTTTCAGCCAGTTGATGATGTTCTATGTCAGCTATCGCGACCGTAAACGTCTTGCTGATGTTAGTGGTGATCCTTGGAATGGTCGTACTTTGGAGTGGAGCACACCGTCACCTGCACCGTTTTATAACTTTGCTCAGTTGCCGGTCATTAACGATCTTGATGCCTTAGCTTATCTGAAAGACAGTGGTTGGACGTCAGACAAAGCGCCTAATTACTACAGCCCAATACATATGCCTAAAAATACAGATTCTGGTGTGATTATTGGTCTGCTGACCTTTGTCTTTGGTTTTGCTTTTGTTTGGCATATCTGGTGGTTAGTAATAGTGTCTTTCTTCGTCATGATTTTCTTTGTTATTCGTGAAGCCAATAAACGTGATATCGATTATATCGTACCGGTTCATGAAATTGAAAAAGTTGAAAATGCTTACTATGAGCGTCTTCGTACGGCACACGCAGGAGACGGATTATGAGTGGTACCGAAAGTATGAATAAACATGAAGTAAATAGTAATTTGCCAGACGACAACGGTGAGGAGTTGTTGCCGTCTGATGATCATAACAAAGGCAATATAGATTACTTTAACCATAGTGACCCGCACCATCCAGACCATTTGGATGCACAGGGCAATAAAGTCTTGGGTTTCTTTGTTTATTTGATGACCGACTTGATTTTGTTTGCGACGTTTTTTGCCACTTATGCAGTGTTGAATGTTGGTGTGGCAGATGGTCCAGGTCCTAAAGATATTTTCGACCTTAAGTTTGTTTTAGTTGAGACCTTCTTGCTACTAATCAGTAGTATTACTTTTGGTTTTGCTATGCTTGGTGCTTATCAGAACAACATGGCAAAGCTTAAGACTTGGCTGATTATTACTGCATTATTTGGCATGGGTTTCATTGGGATGGAGATCTATGAATTCCATCACCTGATTGTCGAAGGCTTTGGACCTGATCGCAGTGCTTTCTTATCGAGCTTCTTTAGCTTAGTCGGTTTGCATGGTATCCACGTAACAGTCGGTATCTGCTGGTTATTCTTTACGCTGTTCCAGTTAAACAAATTTGGTCTTTCTGAGCGTATGATGACGCGTTTAAGATGTCTAAGTCTGTTCTGGCACTTTTTGGATATCGTGTGGATTTGCGTCTTTTCACTAGTGTATCTAGTAGGAGTGGCATTATGAAAAATGAAAATTTGCATGCAGCTCAGCAGGCTCATGCACATGGGGATGTCAGCCACGGTCAGAGCAGTCATGGTAGTAAAAAGAGTTACCTTACCGGCTTTGTACTATCGGCAGTCTTAACGGTCATTCCGTTTTGGCTAATAATGAGCGGTACAATGTCAGGGACCAGTGCAATTTGGATGATTGGTATCTTTGCAGCTGTACAGGTTTTTGTACAAGTTTACTTCTTCTTGCATATGGACTTTAGCCCTGAGCAGCGCAATACGCTTTATAGCTTTTTGTTCACGTTGTTTGTGGTTGCGATTGTCATGGTCGGTTCTTTATGGATCATGCATAACGCTAACGAACACATGATGCCTGGCATGGGTCAAGATATGAATATGGACATGGGTATGGGTATGGACGAAGAGATGCCTATGCAAATGCCTACCAATGCAGATGGTACACCTCGATTAGACCGTGAGCTTGAAGGTTTTGAGGATAGGTTAAATCTACCAGATACGTATCAACCTCATACGCAGGGTAATCCTGCTACCACGCAAGAAGATCACTCAGATATGTCTGATCATTCAGACATGCCTGGAATGCAACAGTAGGGCAGTCACTGCCGTTATTATCTGCGCTATTAATTTGGCGTATGTAAGCTATCGCAAATGCCCCAATGATGGGTCGCTGGTTGAGGACTCATCATTGTTCTAGATGGTAATATTTTACCGATGTAATTAAGGTATTTGACGATATTAACTGATGGATAATCATGAATAAACTTGCACAGTTAAAACTCGATGTTGCCAAACAACCGCTTGTTCAGGTGATCAAACCTGGCATCGTCTTTGGTAATGCTATCACCGTGTTGGGTGGCTATTTTTTAGCCGCTAAAGGCAACCCCGATTGGCTGGTATTGCTTCAGGTCTTAATCGGGACCTTAACCGTCATAGCTTCTGGTTGTGTGATTAATAACATCATCGACCGTGATATCGACTCAAAGATGCAGCGCACTTGTGATCGTGTTTTGGTCACAGGCGAGCTCTCTATTGCGCATGCGATACTGTATGCGATTGTATTACTGGGCATTGGTGTATTATGTCTAGCAGCTACCACGCCATTGGCTCTGTATTCGGCGCTGTTCGGCTATGTCGTTTATGTCGGATTTTATAGTCTGTATTTCAAACGTCAATCCGTTTGGGGTACGTTTATTGGGAGCTTCTCTGGTGCTATTCCTCCAGTGATTGGTTATGCCGCGCTGACGCCTTCTATTGATGGTGTGTATTGGGTGCTATTTGCAATGTTTGCCATTTGGCAGATGCCGCATGCGTATGCCATTGCTGTATTTCGCAAAAAAGACTACAGCGCAGCCAGTATTCCTGTACTACCAGTCAAGCACTCGTTTAGAACAACCCAGTGGCATATTGCCATCACTATTGCTCTTTTCTTAATTGTGGGTAGTTTGCTCACAGCGTTAAATGCAACTGGCTATTGGTATTTGGGAGTTCATCTATTGTTATCAGGTTATTGGCTGTTTATCGCCATGAAACCGATTAAGGTCGATAGCGAACAAGACCAAGTTCAACAACAGATAAAATGGGCGTATAAAATCTTTGGACTATCCATTATCATCATGATGGCATTATGTTTGATGATGGCGATTGATTACGTATAGAGTTGATTGGTTGTAGACAGTTCAGCAGTCATGATTCCAAAAGCTGGAACCATTGTAGCTCCAATCTTAAATATTGTTAATGAATACCACTA
This sequence comes from Psychrobacter alimentarius, assembly GCF_001606025.1. Classification (NCBI taxonomy): domain Bacteria; kingdom Pseudomonadati; phylum Pseudomonadota; class Gammaproteobacteria; order Moraxellales; family Moraxellaceae; genus Psychrobacter; species Psychrobacter alimentarius. The sequence continues at coordinate 765,684 of NZ_CP014945.1, forward strand.
AAAAGCCACTAGCATGTATAGTGGCTTTTTTTATGTCCATTGATCTTATAAGAGCTATCTACCTATTAAACCCTCTTTCTTATAAATAAGCCAAACTATTAAAATCTATAACTCATTGAAAAATATCTAGTATTCAAAATGAGGTAGGATAAATCAACAATTAACTCGAATAAGCGCTTGCCAACGAGATAAAACCCCGTATAATGCCACCCAGTCGAAAGGGAAGGTTAGTTGGATATCTGATTGATTCAGGTCATTCAAACAAACTTAAAATAAACCCTTGACACTAAGAATAAAGCGTCTATAATACGCACCTCATTAAGGCAAAGCAGTTAATAACTGAGTGAGTAATCACTAAAATTAGCGAGCTAACTTATTGAAACGAATTAAAAAAGAAGCTTGACAGTCTATTAAATCATGATATGATAGTCAGCTCGCTAATTAGGATAAGCCACATTGGCTATGTAATAATTAGTTAAGAGATAACTGCTACTGGACGACAGTGACAGGCATTATTTAAAAGCATAACTAAAGAACAACTTGTGTGGATTTTTGCTGATTCAGAATGCTAAAAAATAAAGTTGACTATTTTCTCTTTTCGGGAAGATTATTAACTATAAAAATTATCATTTAAGACAGCAGAAAAACTCAAAGTTAATTCATTACGAACATAATTTTTAGCGATTTTGCCAGATTAGATGAGCCAAGTTTAGAAGCTTCTTTAAAGAGCTTCATAGCAAGATTAAACTGAAGAGTTTGATCATGGCTCAGATTGAACGCTGGCGGCAGGCTTAACACATGCAAGTCGAGCGGTAACATTTCTAGCTTGCTAGAAGATGACGAGCGGCGGACGGGTGAGTAATACTTAGGAATCTACCTAGTAGTGGGGGATAGCTCGGGGAAACTCGAATTAATACCGCATACGACCTACGGGAGAAAGGGGGCAACTTGTTGCTCTCGCTATTAGATGAGCCTAAGTCGGATTAGCTAGATGGTGGGGTAAAGGCCTACCATGGCGACGATCTGTAGCTGGTCTGAGAGGATGATCAGCCACACCGGGACTGAGACACGGCCCGGACTCCTACGGGAGGCAGCAGTGGGGAATATTGGACAATGGGGGAAACCCTGATCCAGCCATGCCGCGTGTGTGAAGAAGGCCTTTTGGTTGTAAAGCACTTTAAGCAGTGAAGAAGACTCTTCGGTTAATACCCGGAGACGATGACATTAGCTGCAGAATAAGCACCGGCTAACTCTGTGCCAGCAGCCGCGGTAATACAGAGGGTGCAAGCGTTAATCGGAATTACTGGGCGTAAAGCGAGCGTAGGTGGCTTGATAAGTCAGATGTGAAATCCCCGGGCTTAACCTGGGAACTGCATCTGATACTGTCAGGCTAGAGTAGGTGAGAGGAAGGTAGAATTCCAGGTGTAGCGGTGAAATGCGTAGAGATCTGGAGGAATACCGATGGCGAAGGCAGCCTTCTGGCATCATACTGACACTGAGGCTCGAAAGCGTGGGTAGCAAACAGGATTAGATACCCTGGTAGTCCACGCCGTAAACGATGTCTACTAGTCGTTGGGTCCCTTGAGGACTTAGTGACGCAGCTAACGCAATAAGTAGACCGCCTGGGGAGTACGGCCGCAAGGTTAAAACTCAAATGAATTGACGGGGGCCCGCACAAGCGGTGGAGCATGTGGTTTAATTCGATGCAACGCGAAGAACCTTACCTGGTCTTGACATATCTAGAATCCTGCAGAGATGCGGGAGTGCCTTCGGGAATTAGAATACAGGTGCTGCATGGCTGTCGTCAGCTCGTGTCGTGAGATGTTGGGTTAAGTCCCGCAACGAGCGCAACCCTTGTCCTTAGTTACCAGCGGGTTAAGCCGGGAACTCTAAGGATACTGCCAGTGACAAACTGGAGGAAGGCGGGGACGACGTCAAGTCATCATGGCCCTTACGACCAGGGCTACACACGTGCTACAATGGTAGGTACAGAGGGCAGCTACACAGCGATGTGATGCGAATCTCAAAAAGCCTATCGTAGTCCAGATTGGAGTCTGCAACTCGACTCCATGAAGTAGGAATCGCTAGTAATCGCGGATCAGAATGCCGCGGTGAATACGTTCCCGGGCCTTGTACACACCGCCCGTCACACCATGGGAGTTGATTGCACCAGAAGTGGTTAGCCTAACCGTAAGGAAGGCGATCACCACGGTGTGGTTGATGACTGGGGTGAAGTCGTAACAAGGTAGCCGTAGGGGAACCTGCGGCTGGATCACCTCCTTATAGACAGCATTCGGTCAGCAAGAATTCACAACAAGTTGTTCTTTAGTTTAAGCTTACGTTTTAGGACGTATTGGGTCTGTAGCTCAGCTGGTTAGAGCACCGTGTTGATAACGCGGGGGTCAGTGGTTCAAGTCCACTTAGACCCACCATTTATATGGGGCCATAGCTCAGTTGGTAGAGCGCCTGCCTTGCACGCAGGAGGTCAACGGTTCGACTCCGTTTGGCTCCACCACTACTTTAGTTAAGCTTAGGATGCGAATAAATAAAATAGGTATCAAATAGAAACAAGTGATTTTAATAAGATTACTTCTTTCTGTTTTATACGGAAATCTATGACTCGACGAGAGCATAGAGACTATTTAAAAACATAGATATGAGTCTGGGTTAGGATGAGCGTGTTCACGCGCACATCTTAACCTTAGTAATCAGCTCTTTAACGACATCAGTTGTTATCCCAGGGGTTGATTGCTAAAAAGAAATAAGAGAACTGAATCAAGCGTAAACATAGGTGATATCGTTATCATTAATTAGAGTGTATGACACTACTTAGTCGAAAGACTACTTGGGGTTGTATGGTCAAGTAATGAAGCGCACATGGTGGATGCCTTGGCAGTCAGAGGCGATGAAAGACGTGACAGCCTGCGATAAGCTTCGGGGAGGCGGCAATATCCTGTGATCCGGAGATTTCTGAATGGGGAAACCCACCTAGCATAAGCTAGGTATCCTAATTTATTAGGAAGCGAACGAGGGGAAGTGAAACATCTCAGTACCCTTAGGAATAGACATCAATTGAGATTCCCCTAGTAGCGGCGAGCGAACGGGGAGAAGCCGATTAGTACTAATGTAGAAGAACAGCGTGGGAAAGCTGACCGTAGTAGGTGATAGTCCTGTATTCGAAACATTAGCATTAACATATTAAGTAGAGCGGGGCACGAGAAATCCTGTTTGAAGATGGGGGGACCATCCTCCAAGGCTAAATACTCCTGACTGACCGATAGTGAACCAGTACCGTGAGGGAAAGGCGAAAAGAACCCCTGTGAGGGGAGTGAAATAGAACCTGAAACCGTGTGCGTACAAGCAGTGGGAGCCCACTTGTTGGGTGACCGCGTACCTTTTGTATAATGGGTCAGCGACTTATATTCTGTAGCAAGGTTAACCGTTTAGGGGAGCCGTAGGGAAACCGAGTCTTAATAGGGCGTCTAGTTGCAGGGTATAGACCCGAAACCGAGTGATCTATCCATGAGCAGGTTGAAAGTGCCGTAACAGGCACCGGAGGACCGAACCCACTGTCGTTGAAAAGCCAGGGGATGACTTGTGGATAGGGGTGAAAGGCTAATCAAACTCGGTGATAGCTGGTTCTCCCCGAAAGCTATTTAGGTAGCGCCTCGGACGAACACCATTGGGGGTAGAGCACTGTTTCGGCTAGGGGGTCATACCGACTTACCAAACCGATGCAAACTCCGAATACCGATGAGTGATATCCGGGAGACACACAGTGGGTGCTAACGTCCATTGTGGAGAGGGAAACAACCCAGACCGCCAGCTAAGGCCCCAAATTCCTAGTTAAGTGGGAAACGAGGTGGGAAGGCATAGACAGCTAGGAGGTTGGCTTAGAAGCAGCCATCCTTTAAAGAAAGCGTAATAGCTCACTAGTCGAGTCGGCCCGCGCGGAAGATGTAACGGGGCTCAAACTAGGAGCCGAAGCTGCGGATTTGAATTTGTTTTCAAGTGGTAGGGGAGCGTTGTGTAAGCCTGTGAAGGTGTGTTGTAAAGCATGCTGGAGGTATCACAAGAGCGAATGCTGACGTGAGTAACGATAATGCGAGTGAAAAGCTCGCACGCCGGAAGATCAAGGGTTCCAGTCCAACGTTAATCGGGGCTGGGTGAGTCGACCCCTAAGGCGAGGCCGAAAGGCGTAGTCGATGGGAAATCGGTTAATATTCCGATACTTGTTTATGATGCGATGGAGGGACGGAGAAGGTTATGCCAGCCTGGCGATGGTTGTCCAGGTGGAAGGATGTAGGTTTATAGCTTAGGTAAATCCGGGCTATTTTATACCGAGATCTGATAGCAAGCTGTACTTGTACAGCGAAGTGGCAAATACCATGCTTCCAGGAAAAGCTTCTAAGCGATAGTCATAAACGAATCGTACCCTAAACCGACACAGGTGATCAGGTAGAGAATACCAAGGCGCTTGAGAGAACTCTGCTGAAGGAACTAGGCAAAATGGTACCGTAACTTCGGGAGAAGGTACGCTGCTGATGGTGAAGGACTTGCTCCGTAAGCTATTGGCAGTCGCAGATACCAGGCTGCTGCAACTGTTTATTAAAAACACAGCACTCTGCAAACACGAAAGTGGACGTATAGGGTGTGATGTCTGCCCGGTGCTGGAAGGTTAATTGATGGGGTTAGCGTAAGCGAAGCTCTTGATCGAAGCCCCAGTAAACGGCGGCCGTAACTATAACGGTCCTAAGGTAGCGAAATTCCTTGTCGGGTAAGTTCCGACCTGCACGAATGACATAATGATGGCAGCGCTGTCTCCAGCAGAGACTCAGTGAAATCGAAATCGCAGTGAAGATGCTGTGTACCCGCGGCTAGACGGAAAGACCCCGTGAACCTTTACTACAGCTTTACATTGAACTTTGACCTGACTTGTGCAGGATAGGTGGGAGGCTTTGAAGCCGAGACGCTAGTCTTGGTGGAGCCAATCTTGAAATACCACCCTGGTCATGTTGGGGTTCTAACTCAGGTATAACAATACCGAGGACAATGTATGGTGGGTAGTTTGACTGGGGCGGTCTCCTCCTAAAGAGTAACGGAGGAGTACGAAGGTGCGCTCAGACCGGTCGGAAATCGGTCGTAGAGTATAAAGGCAAAAGCGCGCTTAACTGCGAGACCCACAAGTCGAGCAGGTACGAAAGTAGGTCTTAGTGATCCGGTGGTTCTGTATGGAAGGGCCATCGCTCAACGGATAAAAGGTACTCTGGGGATAACAGGCTGATACCGCCCAAGAGTTCATATCGACGGCGGTGTTTGGCACCTCGATGTCGGCTCATCTCATCCTAGGGCTGAAGCAGGTCCTAAGGGTATGGCTGTTCGCCATTTAAAGAGGTACGCGAGCTGGGTTTAGAACGTCGTGAGACAGTTCGGTCCCTATCTACCGTGGGCGTTGGAAATTTGAGAGGATCTGCTCCTAGTACGAGAGGACCAGAGTGGACGAACCTCTGGTGTTCGGGTTGTCACGCCAGTGGCATTGCCCGGTAGCTACGTTCGGATGGGATAACCGCTGAAAGCATCTAAGCGGGAAGCCCACCTCAAGATTAGATTTCCCTAAAGAGCCGTTCAAGACTAGGACGTTGATAGGCAGGGTGTGGAAGCGCAGCGATGCGTGTAGCTAACCTGTACTAATTGCTCGTTTGGCTTGACCATACAACACCCAAGTGGTTTGTATCAAGTCTAATTAATCTATCTTGCAAAGCGAAAGCTTTAGAATAAGAAAGTATATTTCGATATCACCTTAACCTTGATTCAGTTAGGTTATGTGGTACTTATCAAAAGTCACACAAACAGACTCATATCTAACCCCCTTTGCTGACGACAATAGCACGATGGAACCACCTGATCCCTTCTCGAACTCAGAAGTGAAACATCGTAGCGCCAATGGTAGTGTGGTTCGCCCATGTGAGAGTAGGTCATCGTCAGCTCTCTATTCCTGAAAATCCCCCGACATTAACGTGTCGGGGGATTTTCTTTGCCTGTAATTCTGATAATTCTGCGCTTTACACTTGCTGCCAATTATATTCGTTCTACTTACTATTCATATTTCATATGGTTGCTTTCATTATGCTGATATTCAGCATGTCTTTATCTTATGCTTTGTTTATTATCAGCCTTTCAGATATTCAGTTATTAATTGAATAAAGTTGATTCAAAGCTTATATTTGTATTGTTGCTCAGAAAGATTAGTGCTAACTTTGGTTAATGCTACATTATCATTTTAAAGAGCAAAACCATGAATACAGACAAACTCCCTCCTTATATCAGCGCTTCAGATAAAGTCATTCTTTTCGATGGTGTTTGCAAGTTGTGCAACGCATGGAGTAACTTTATCATCAAACATGATAAATACCGTCTCTTTAAATTGTGCAGCGTACAGTCAGAAGAGGGTCAAGCAATACTGCTTCATTTTGGCCTACCTACCGATTCTTATGAGACGATGCTCTATGTAGAAGGTGGTCAGGCTTTCCAAAAAAGTGACGCTTTTTTTCAAATAATGGCAAAGCTGGGTTATCCGTGGAAAACGGCTTGTATCTTTAGCATTATTCCAAGACCAGTACGTGATTGGATGTATGACCGTGTTGCCCTAAACCGTTACCGCCTTTTTGGTAAATATGACTACTGTACTTTACCATCACCAGAACATGAGACGCGCTTTTTAAATGCAAAACTCTAAGCTTACTCATATCTCATTTATCAGCAGATTATCACTCGGCTTCTTCTTTATTTATCATGGCTTAGTGCCAAAGATACTATGGTTAAGCCCAGTTGAAACCCATTTGGTTTCTTTAAGTGGTCTCGATATTCCTGCCAATATAGTTTCTCTATTATCTGGTATTGGTGAGGTGCTCTTAGGTGGCTCAATCCTATTTTTTAGAAAATCTATTATTCCAATTTATATGGCAGTGGTCGTTTTACTACTGCTACTACTCTTTGTAGGTTTTGTCAGCCCAGAGTATTTAATTGAGGCCTTTAACCCTGTTACAACCAATATGTTGGGGCTGGGTTTTTGTTATTTGGTATGGTTTACACATGAAGGGAGAAGGTTTAAGCAATAGATAACGTATCGTTCGTTTGGTTTCTTCTGCATGAAATTTGAGTAGACTCTTATTTAGCTTATTATTATAGGTTTAGGTAATATTTTAGGTACAAAGCTATGAAGAAGATTAATGTGGTTGGAACGAGTGGCAGTGGAAAATCTACTTTTAGCCGTATGTTAGCGACAAGATTGGGCTATCCGTATCTTGAAATGGATGCGATGTTCTGGAAGTCTAATTGGCAAGAATCTAGCGATGAAGAGTTCTTTGCCAAGCTTGACAGTACTTTGTCGCAAGAAAGATGGGTTCTCGATGGCAATTATAATAGAACAGTCGATATAAAATGGGCAGGCGTCGATCACGTGATTTGGATAGATTACCCATTTTCTCGTACTATATATCAAGCTATCAAACGTGCCTTTATTCGTTCAATAACGAAAACTGAGCTTTGGGATAAAACTGGCAATGTGGAGACATTCCGTAAGTCATTCTTTAGTCGTGACTCGGTTATCCTTTGGACGTTAAAAACATATAATCGCAACCGCGTTCGTTATATAGAAATGTTTAATGATCCTAAGTATCGTCACATAAAGTTTGTTAGGTTAAAAAGTCCAAAAATGGCTAAGAAATTTATAAATGAGTTAGACCTATAGCAGCAAGCTTAGTCGGGTTTATTTCATATTTCGCTTCACTATTAGTAAAATTTTTAATACGGCTTTAACTATTTCTGGAAATGATCATGAATGTAACTGATATAAAAGTGTTTGTGCCAAGTAAGGATTATGAAATCTCAAAATCTTTTTATGCGGAAATTGGTTTTAAACGTGAGTTCGTAACCGACGATTTGACACTCTTTCAAAATGGATCGTCTTTCCTATATCTTCAACGCTTTTATAATCAAGAGTTGGCAGATAATTTCATGTTACAAATCTGCGTCTCAGATATCGAAGAAGCATTCGATGTGTGCTCAAGCTCCGAGCATAAGACAAGAATTACGCCTATTGAACAAGAGGCTTGGGGCAAGGTATTTTATTTGTGGGGACCCGCGGGTGAGCTGTTGCATATTACTGAGTTTGATCTTTAACAGGCATATTTTTTAAAGTTATTTCTAATATCTGATATTTTACTTATGCGGTACATTATATATGGTCGCATTCTAAAAAATAATAAAGCATCAAATTTTGAAGGACTAATTAATGAAAGGTGAGTGTCTCTGCGGCAATGTAAAATTTGAGATTTCGGGGGAGATTCGAAACTTTTATCAATGTCACTGTTCGCTTTGTCGAAAGGCTACTGGAGCGTCAGCCAACACTGCTACTTTTGTGCAGGACAACGCCTTTCATTGGATATCAGGTGAAAGCGATATTAAATCGTATAAAAAGCAGAGTGGTTACAGAAGTGATTTTTGCTCAGTGTGTGGTAGTCTGGTTCCGAATAGCTTAAGAGATAGTGGTATGGTTTGGGTTCCGGCTGGTTTGCTCGATGAACCAGTTGCTTCAAAAGTATCTGTTCATCTGCATACAGAGTCAGCTGCCGCTTGGGAACAAGATGCTGTTGAGTGTGTTCGACTGGATGGTGGGCCTGAGAGTCTAGAAGCGCTTAATAACTTGTTGTAGTTTACTTATATAAGATTGGTGTTCCAAGCTACGTTAGACAATCAGTCTAAGAATGATGAACTTACACTTATAAAATTTTAGGCGGAAAATCTGTTTTTTGGCTTCTTTATTATCACTGGGCTATAAATATAGTTTTATTCCATAGGTTACAGCTACACTCTGCATTAGGTAATTGAGGTGAGGAAAAAGTGAAAGCTAAATTTGCGGGTATTCAATATCTAGGCGACAGCGGAGTCACACAAATATGTAAAGAGGCAGTCATACGGCTTATACATGCTGGTGAAGACATAAAAGACGTGAAAATACTCACTTTTGAAGAAGCTTACCTACATGCTCATGCGCTATTGCTAACCCTCAGATATGATATTCAAGTCATTGTTAAAGATGGTTTTGCTTCTGGTTACAATGGAGAGGCACCAAAAGGATATGCATTTGTATTAAACCTATTACGCAACTATACAGACAATATTAATGAATTCATCATTTCAAAATCAATTTTTGAACGTATCTCCAGTTCAAGTTTAACCGTTAAAGATATAGAATATATTAATAGTATCAATCCAGTGCGTCCTGCTAGGTGGTATGAGTCTGCTTATACTTACAAGGAACGTGAACGTAGTATTTTTAGCGAGTTTCCGCTTACCATTCCCATGGCATTGCTTGACCCACGCCTGATCGAACTGGCATTGGAATTTGACAAGAATCCAGATAATGCAATCATGGGTGCATACCGGAAATTGGAATCTATTGTCAAAGCGCGTACAGGCTTGAACAATGAAAATGGTGTCAAGCTATTTGCAAAAGCATTCCAAGGTGATGATTCAGTTTTGTATTGGGAAAACTTAGATTCAGGTGAGTCTAAAGGGAGAGCAACGCTGTTTACGAGTGTGTATATGGCTTATCGTAACAATCGAGCACATCAGGAACCTCGTCATAATCTAAGTGATGATATTCGAGAGTTTATATTGATTAATCAGTTATTTATTTTAGAAAGTGAAGCAGTCGTAAGATAAAGGCAAAGATAAGAAAAATAAAAAGTTTAACAAAATGTTTAAGAAAAACTCGATATGTTTGGCAATCACAATGGGGTTAGGAATAAGAATTGTATATAAAAGGATTATCATGAAAAGAGTAGGTTTTATATCAGATGACATAGATATTGAAGAGCCAATATCTAAAATATTATATGAGTTTGATGGGCAGAAAGAAATTCGAGTTGAAACTATAGATAGACTTAACCCAGAACTACCTACTATTAATAAGATACAATCACTTTTGGAGATGTGTGATGTGATTGTATTTTATATTTCTAGAGGAAATCCAAATATTTATTATGAGCTAGGCTTGGCTCAAGGTGCAAAGAAAAACGTAATAATTATTGCTCGATCACATAGTCAGATCCCTTTCGATATTTCTCACCAAAAGTGCATTATTGCTGAACATGGCAACTTTGAGCGTGTGGCTTATGAGGTCTTTCAAGCGATAGATCGCGGGTCTAAATCAGAGTTTTCATTTCGATCATCTAATATTGACTCGAAATATTTCTTTGATTCGTATTTTAACAATTATGCACCAGAGCTGAAGTATCGAGATTTATATGCATTTAATGGAGCCAAGAGGCATGCACTATTTGAACAGTGGTTTCTTGAGTTAGCTAAGGGTGTCAATCAATGGAAAGTCATTGAAGCTGAAAAGGGTCACTCAAGTGACTCCTTCGATTTTATGTTATGGAATTCTGCTGAGGATCCAGAGCTTCAGTCTTTAGGGAATCCTATACCAGTTGAGCTCAAAGCCCTGAATTCAATGAATTCTAATCAATGGTATCATTTAGCTGAAAAAATCAAAAAACAAGGGCTTCGTAGCTTAGTGCTATTAACTACTGCAAAAAATAGAAGAAATGCTGCAGCCTTCGCTAACAAGATTAAAGATGAATACGGAATATTGATAGTTTCTTTAGATAGAGATGATCTCATTGAAATTGAAACACCAAAAGACCTCTATTTTGCACTTAAGCAGCAACTATTAAATATAATGTATAGAGGTGGATGATGTTTGATGCTGCCATCTTTGCTACTCATATTCAGTCTGTGGATAGTGCTGTAACAAATCAAGATAAAGGGAACTCCTTAGAGATCCTGTCGAGCTATTTGTTTAATTGTATCGACGGAATTGAGGTAAGGGAAAAAAACATTAATGGACCGGCTGAAGAAGTTGACCTTTTACTATGGAATGCAAAAACCACTGAAGTTTTTCAGCCTTGGGATAACCTGATATCAATTGAATGCAAAAATTGGTCGCGACCAGCTGGTGCCCATTTAATTGATAATTTCGCAGCAAAGATACGATTAAAACATCTCACTACAGGAATTTTCATAGCAGTAAATGGTGTGACTGGTGATTTTATTAATGGAGACAACCAAAACAGAGGTGCGGTCTATAGGTTACATGAACACTTAACTCGGGATGGTATTCGAATAATTGTTGTTAGAATGGATGACCTTAGAGGTCTCACTGACATCGATGATTTTCTTGAGTTAGTAAAGGATCGTTTTTGCAAAATTTACATGCACCGAGTATTTTAATCTAACAATTGCTGTATACGAATAAAATATTCGCTATGCCCTTAGCAAGGTGTGGCGCTTTTATTACGCGTTTTGCTCAAGACTGTATCCATAGTCATAAGTTAAGTAGTGCTTTTCTTAAACTTCAAAGTATTTCTTAACTAGAAATAACTACTACATTCGAAAGAGATTTTAGTCAGCGCCTACTCTGCTAGAATTGTCGTTTAGTAAGATATGAGCTGGTTAATAGTATTAAAGACCGAACTATATTACCAATAGAAAGTCTTTATTTTATATCTTTTATCTAGTAGCGTTATTGGAATCAATGATTTTCTAATTTTATATTGAAATACTTAGCTAAAAATGTATTGATATTATTTGACCTACTAGAAAGGTTGTGAACAATGTTAGTATTGTTACCATGATTCAGTCTAAATATATTTGAATATCTAATAATAATCAACAAAGAGAAACCCAATGACAACCTCAAAAGTAACCTACCAAGGCGATTTGCGTATCACCGCCATCCATTTGCAATCAAACAATGAAATCATCACCGATGCGCCAACGGACAATCAAGGCAAGGGCGAGGCATTTTCACCAACTGATTTATTAGCGACCAGTTTAGCCAGTTGTATGCTGACCATTATCGGTATCAAAGCCCGTGATATGGATGTCGATCTCGCAGGAACAACGGCTGAAGTGACCAAAATCATGGCGGCCGACCCAAGGCGCGTGAGCGAAATACATGTCATCGTGACTTTTAACAGAGAGCTTGATGATAGAACGCAAACGATCTTTTATAACACTGCACTGACTTGCCCAGTCGCCAACAGCATCCATCCTGATATTACGCAAAATGTCGTTTTTAGATGTGCAAAACCGCTTGATTAAGGGCTGACTATGGCTGCCAAAACCTTACTTATCGTCGCGCATGCACCATCGCCCAATACTGAAAAGTTAGCGCAAGCTGCTTACAAGGGTGCCAATCATCCTGATATAGACATCAAGGTTATTATTAAGTCGCCGCAAGATACGCAGCCAGAAGACGTGTTGGCTGCCGATGCGCTATTACTGGGCACGACTGAGAACCTTGCGTATATGGCAGGGTTGACCAAAGACTTTTTTGATCGTTGTTATTATCCTGTTTTAGAGGAGAAGCAAGGATTGCCGTTTGCCTTATATATTCGAGCAGGGCAGGATGGCACAGGTACTAAACGTGCGATGAAGACGATTACGACAGGTTTGCGCTGGTCATGGATACAAGAGGCTCTGATACTACAAGGCGAGTGGCAGGATGACTTTACTGAACAAGTAGAGACGCTAGCGATGACACTTGCGGCGGGACTAGAAGCTGGGATTTATTAGCATCATTAGCCTTATTATCCATATGGTGCTACTTATCATATAAGAAGTGAAAATACGATGATATATAGCAATACTGATTTTATGCCCTCTGAGGCGTTACCGTTTTCTCAAGCTTGTGAAAACAACAAACAACCCATTTTATCTGTTTTACAAAAAGAGTTGGTAGAAACGGCTCACGTGTTGGAAGTCGGTTCAGGAACGGGTCAGCATAGCGTGTATTTTGCCCCAAGACTCGCGCACTTAACATGGCAGACCAGTGATGTTCTAGCAAACCACGTCGGCATTCATGCGTGGCATGCCGCGTATCCTGCGAACAATTTATATGCGCCATTGGCATTCGACTTGTCCAGTGATCCCATACCTGTCAATACAAATGTTAATGTACCTTATGACGCCTTCTTTACGGCTAACACTTTGCACATCATTGCGTGGTCGTTAGTAGAGCGCTTATTTGCATTGGCAGGTGATACTTTGCCTCTAGGCGGCAAACTCATTGCCTATGGCCCCTTTAACGAAAATGGTCATTATACGAGTGCCAGCAATCAACAATTTGATATAAGCCTGCGTCAGCGCGATCCAAAAAGTGGTATTCGTGATAAAAAAGATATTATAGCGTTAGCAAGTCAGCATGATCTAACGCTGAGCAATAGTTATGCGTTGCCTGCCAATAACCAGATATTGGTCTTTACCAAAGCAGATTGAAGCCATTCATGCTTCTAAAAAACACCATATAAAAAACCCAAGATAGAATAATGTGATCTATCTTGGGTTTTTATAAGGTGTTTTTTATATAATAACTATGGCTTTCTAATACAATAATTCTACGAATAAGGTCTTCGTATAGATGATTTGCGCTATTTATATTCGTTGGCTAAAAAATCTAAATAACGTTTCCAAGAACGCTCATCAGCACGCGCATCGTAACGGTCGCTTCCAAACACGCTAAAGGCGTGTGGTGCGCCGCTGTAGGTCACCATCTCATGAGGTACTTTGGCCGCTTCTAACGTTTTGCCCAAAGTAGCAAAACTCTCTAGCGAAACGGACTCATCGGCAGAGCCGTGGAATACCAAAATCTCTCCTGTGGTTTTATCATAGTTCTGTCCCGTTGGGATATCAAAAGCACCGTGGAAAGGCACGAAGGCTTTTTGCGGGAAGCCTGAACGTGCTAACTCTAAAGCAACCGTACCCCCAAAACAGTATCCCATGGTTACGCCTTCACGCACATCATTTCCTTGCAAGCGACCCGCATTCAACGCACCTTCTAGTATGCGGCGCATTTTACTGCGATCATCATATAGGGCACCCGTTAGGCGCTTATTTTCTTCAACGGACGTAGGGCGAATGCCTTGCCCAAACATATCTGCGGCGAGGACGTTATAGCCCTCATTCGCTAACATATCAGCGCGCTTACGCTCATAGTCTGTGAGGCCGTCCCAATCATGAATCAGTAAGATAAAAGGGGCATTGGGCTTGTCGGCTTTGGCGTAATAGCCTTCATAGGCTTGGTCATCGACGGTATAAGTAATGTTCTTGGTCGTGATGGCAGCTGCCGTCTGACTAAACGTCAATGCCATGACGCCCATTGATGCACCTACTAGCAATGAGCGATAAGGTTTTTTGGATAAGATATTTGATGTTGGTAGCATAGTAGATAGCCTTATAGTTGTATGAGAAGGCGATAAAGAGATGGCTAAACACCATGCCACTATCATTTATCGATAATTTTGGAACGTCATAAAAGCATACCTTAAAGAATAACTACATTACAAGATTGGATTGTTAACGTTACTGCTCGTATTAAATACGGGGTTTATAGAACTTTCTGAACGCATACTTTAACCAAACATCAACAAGGTTCACCATATACGCAACTTAATTTTTGGGTAAGATAACCCGTATGCCTTTTATTCCTTTATATTTTTTATTTCTTTATATTATTTGATAATCGGTTATACAAACACACAGATAAATAATCGACAGATGAAGTCAGCATTATCTCAATGGATACTAAACCTGTGTAAGCACACTTTTAATGGTCTAAAAAAGACCATTTTACTCATTAGCTAGGATGTTTTATGAATAATAATATCGATCATACCGACCCAGCCAAAGACATGAATTCTGAACGTGGTAACGGTGGTGAAACCCATCAGCGCGCAGGCGATGACACCAAAGTATTAACAACGCAGCAAGGCGTGCCTATCTCTGACAATCAAAACTCTCTAAAAGCAGGTTCACGTGGACCTACATTGTTAGAAGATTTTGTACTACGCGAAAAAATCAATCATTTTGATCATGAGCGTATCCCTGAGCGTATTGTTCATGCTCGCGGTAGTGCAGCGCATGGTTATTTTGAGCTGACCGAATCGTTAGAAGAGTATACGACGGCCAAAATTTTGACTGAAACTGGTAAACAGACGCCACTTTTCACACGCTTCTCGACAGTTGCGGGTAATAAAGGCTCAAAAGATACACCACGCGATGTACGTGGATTTTCTGTCAAAGTATATACCGAAGAAGGTAATTGGGACATCGTTGGTAACAACATGCCAATCTTCTTTATTCAAGATGCAATTAAATTTCCAGATTTGATTCATGCGGTTAAGCCTGAGCCAGATCGCGGATTTCCGCAAGCGGCTTCAGCACACGATACTTTTTGGGATTTTGTGTCTTTGAGCCCTGAAACCATGCACAACCTGATTTGGCTCATGAGTGATCGTGGTCTGCCACGTAGCTTACGTATGATGGAAGGTTTTGGTATTCACAGCTACCGTTTGATTGATAAAGACGGTAGGAGTACGTTTGTACGTTTCCATTGGAAACCAGTACTGGGTGTACAATCGACCACATGGGACGAAGCAGTAAAAATCTCTGGCGCGGATCCTGATTACCATCGCCGCGACTTGTTTGAGTCCATTGATAACGAGATGTATCCTGAATGGGAATTTGGCGTACAGTTATTTACGGAAGAAGAAGCGGATAACTTCCCATTCGATCACTTAGATGCGACCAAGCTTATTCCAGAAGAGCTAGTACCAGTAAAAATCATTGGTAAAATGGTCTTGAATCGCAATGTAGATAATTTCTTTGCAGAAACCGAGCAAGTTGCGTTCTGTCCATCGCACGTCGTACCAGGGATTGATTACAGTAACGATCCTTTACTACAAGGGCGTCTATTTAGTTATCTAGACACGCAGTTATCACGTTTGGGCTCACCAAACTTTGCCCAAATTCCAATTAATGCACCAAAATGCCCATTTGCAAACAATCAGCAAGATGGTCATATGCAAATGCAAGTGCCTAAAACGCGCGTGATGTATGAACCACAAAGTTTGGATCCAACACGACCTCGTGAAAGCGTCAAACGTGGGTTTGCATCATTCCAAGAGCGCTTGGATGATGGCGTAAAAGGTCGCATCAGAGCAGAAAGCTTTGCTGATCACTACAGCCAGCCACGTATGTTCTATCGCAGCCAGACGGCGACAGGACAGGCACACATTGCTTCTGCATATGCGTTTGAGCTAGGTAAAGTGGATACTGCGCATGTACGCACCCGTACGCTGAGCCATCTACGTCATATCGATGAAGATTTGGCCAATCGTGTGGCCACAGCACTTGGTATGGAGCTTCCAGAGCCTGCTGATGCTGCCGCTCCTGTACAGGATTTAGAGACGTCTAAAGCTGTTCAAACCATTGGTATCACACCTAAGAGTTTGGAAGGTCGTTTGGTTGGTATTTTAGTTGCTGAAGGTTCTAGCCATAGCGAAGTTGAGAAGTTTGAAAAAGCCGCCCGTGCAGCTGGTGCTAATGTCAAAATCGTTGCTCCTAATAAGGAAGTGACGTTAGATAACGGTACGCGCATTCAAACGGATGAGCGTTTGGCTGGCGCGCCGTCAGTCATCTTTGATGCGATAGTAAGTATCATCATGCATCCACCAGCTAAAAAGCTGGCTAAAGACAGTGCAGCACTAGACTGGTTTAATGATGCTTATGCGCATTGCAAAGCGATCGCATATTGCCCTGCGACTGAAGAGCACATTTTGAGCAAACTGCCTATCGAAAAAGATGCGTTTGTAACGCCGCTTGACGATGTTGATGGTTTTATCGAAAATGCTAAAACTCGCTTATGGGAGCGTGAGCCAAAGGTACGTGACCTTGCATAATTGAAGGCATAATCTTTGAATATATAAAACATACTTTTGATATAAAAACCCAGCCTATGTGCTGGGTTTTTGCTTTTATACGAGCAGAGATCAATCCGTTATTAGATGGAAGGTTTAGTTTTCATTTACGGTCGTCTCTTTTACTGATGGATATCTATAGTCACAAGCGTTCACTCAAAGTCGTTTCTTTTGAGTTGACGGACGTTATACTAAAGATCGTCTATAAAACTGAATAAAACCTCATAATTATAATTACAAAGGAGGTGAGGAATAGCAATGAGTTTATGCAAGATTGTACGTTTAGAAGGATATATTCAAAGTACCTACCTTGCGATATATCCAGACAAGATAATGCTGCTGGACGGTGGCTGCCGTGCTGATGTGCCAATGGTTCTCGATTATATTAAATTGACATTGAAACGACCGATCACGGATTTAAAAGTCGTCGTCGTCACACACATGCATCCTGATCATGCTGGTGGGGCAAATAAGTACCGAGAAAAAACGGGTTGCCTAATTGTTTCCTCTAACAAAAAGCATCAGTGGTATGGCGGCATTGGTGGATGTGCCATGCACTTTATAGATATAAATCTTGCGTATTATGTGGCTAAGCGTCAAGGGCGCTCATTTAAAAACTTATATTACCCAGCAAGCCTAAAACCAGACATCACTGTGACAGATGAAGATTGCGTACCAAGGTTTGAGGAGTGGCAAGTATTAGAGACGCCAGGGCACACCGATAGAGATTTGTCCTTGTTTCATGTGCCAAGTCGACAAATATATACCGCTGATTTGATCATCAAGCTGCGGCACAAATTTGTGGCACCGTTTCCTATTTATGATCCTAAAGTCTATATTCAGTCATTGACCAGAGTCAGAGATTTAAAACCTTCCATGGTGATGATGGCACATGGGTGTGAGATGGCGATAGATGAGGATACTTTTGATAAGCTTATTGCTGGCGCGCCCAAACATCCTCGTACGATCAAAGACACGATCAAGCACAAGCTACTGTGGCGAAAAGGTAGAAACCGTCATGTTTTTAAACAAAATCGTAGGTAATAAAAAATGAAGTCAAAAAAAAGCCCCATGACGATATAGTCATAGGGCTCTCTAAATATGGTGGGCCGACCGCGACTCGAACGCGGGACCAATTGATTAAAAGTCAACTGCTCTACCAACTGAGCTATCGGCCCTGAGAAGCATTAAAAACTGTATAACAATTTTAGCTTCGCAAGATAAATTTCCTTAGAGGCAAATTTATTAAAACTGGATATCTTAGCGATATCTTTTAAACTTAAACTCGTTAATCAACTACCGGATAGGGCAGAACAATTAATAAGTATCAAACTAAATATGGTGGGCCGACCGCGACTCGAACGCGGGACCAATTGATTAAAAGTCAACTGCTCTACCAACTGAGCTATCGGCCCTGAGAAGCATTAAAAATTTAGCTTCGCAAGATAAATTTCCTTAGAGGCAAATTTATTAAAACAAGACATCTAAAAAATGTCTCAAAACTTAATTCTTTATGTATTGAGCTGTCAATAATAAAAGAGGCATTAAGTTTCTTTCACCGTTTTGAGAATTTGTATCCCTAAACGTGAGAGCACATTATATATATAATTCTGACAATTACAACCCCACATCGTAAAAAAAGTCCAATTCTTGCGTAAAAAGGGCTATTTTTCTGGAATACTTATAAAAATGCCTGTTCTGATTGCCATTTTGAGAAAAAGTACGCTCTTGATTAACCATTAATCTCTAGATAATGCTTCAACAGGATCTAATTTTGCCGCATTACGTGCTGGTAAGAAGCCAAAAACCACGCCAATGAGCGTTGAGCAAACAAAAGCCGCAATAATGGAGGTCATTGAATAAATCACTTTGAAACTATCGCCACCCACACGGTTGATCAATTCGCCAATAGCAAAGGCCATTCCAATACCAATCAGTCCTCCTAAGACACAGACCAAAACGGCTTCGATCAAAAATTGCTGCATGATATCGCTTTGGCGTGCGCCAACGGCCATACGTACACCAATCTCATTGGTACGCTCGGTCACTGATACCAGCATGATATTCATGACGCCGATACCGCCGACCACTAATGAGATAATGGCAATGGAGGATATTAAAAGCGTCATGGCTGTCGTGGTAGACTCAATGGTTTGGCGAATAGAGTCTGAATTGCGTATGCGAAAATCATCCGTACCGTGGCGACTTTCCATCAACTGATAAATGGCAGACTCAGCGGCCGAAGAAGATATCTTGTCATCGATGAGTGCGACGAAACTTTCAATATTATCGCTACCTTTGATACGTGACATCATGGTGGTATAAGGCATATATAATGTCGGTGTGTCGACCTCGCCGCCGAACCCGCTGTTGTTGGGTTCAAGCACACCAATCACTCGTCCTGGTACGCTACCAATCAATACCACTTCACCAATAGGATCCGCATCATTGGGGAAAAAAGTATTTTTGGCATTATTGTCAATAATGATGTCTTGCGTGCGACGTAGAATGCTTTGGTGATCAAAACCCTGACCTTGCGCCAATGTCTCACCACTGACGCTCAGATAATCTTGTCCAACACCGCTAATGCTGGCAGCTTCCTGTATGTTGCGATAGCGTACGTTCATATTGGCGTCAAGCTGAGGGCTGACACTAATGACGTAAGGCTGATCTTCGACGGCCTGAGCATCTTGCGGGGTCAAATTCTCATCGTTGTATTGTCGCCTTGGGTCACCATAAGGATACCCATCACGGACAGTGATCGTATTGGTACCAAGCGAGCTGATATTGGTCAGGATTTGTTCTTGTGAGCCTTTACCTAAGCCTACGACAGAGACCACTGAAGCAATACCAATAATAATACCTAGCATGGTGAGCAAGGTACGCATTTTATGGGCACGCATGGCCAACAGCGACATTTTGAATGCTTCGAGCAGCCGATCGATAAAGCTGCTAAAAACGCTCTTACGGTTGTTGTCTAATATAGGCGCGGGTTGAGTGGTCGTTGATTTATAGTGATCGTTTTTATAGTCCGCAATCACGTAACCATCTTTTAGCTCAATCACACGCTCAGCTTGTGCAGCGAGGCCTGGGTCATGAGTCACCATGATGATGGTATGACCTTGAGCGTTTAGGTCATATAAGATTTTCATCACATCTTCGCCAGACTTGCTGTCAAGCGCGCCTGTAGGCTCATCAGCTAAGATGATATCGCCGCCATTCATGAGCGCCCGTGCGATCGACACACGTTGCTGCTGCCCACCTGAGAGCTGGTTGGGGCGGTTATTCACTTTTGCGCCCAAACCCAAGTCTGCTAATAATTTTTCAGCGCGCTCGCTACGGGCTTGTCCATCCATGCCAGCATATACCGCAGGGACAGAGACGTTGTCTCGAGCACTGATATCGCCAAGTAAATGATAACGCTGAAAAATAAAACCAAAATGCTCACGGCGTAGCTTAGCCAACTCATCAGCGTCTAAGCGACTGACTGATTGACCATAAATTTTATATTCACCAGCAGTCGCTTGATCTAAGCAGCCTAGGATATTCATCAGGGTTGACTTACCTGAACCCGACTGACCGATGATAGCAACCATTTCACCTTGATTGATGGTCAGATCGATATCATGGAGCACACGAATGGTTTGTTCACCAGCTTTGAACTCTCTGATTAATCCTTTGACCTCCATCAATGGGGTATCTGCTGCGGTAGTAGGGCTGGACTCTTTGGTATTCATTTGCGATGCTGCCTATATCAATGCTGCTTATATAATTGCTCTTATCGAAAGCAATAAAATGCTTGGCGATGAAGATTGGTACCAAATGCTTGTCTAAGTATTAAAACCCTCTCATGCCTCTACCGCCTTGTTCCTTTTTTTGTCCTTCTTCGCCCAATATCACTTCATCACCTTGATTTAAGCCGCTTAAAATCTGTACGCTAACGCGGTTATTAATACCTGTTGTTACGGTTTGCTCGACTACTTGACCATCGGCTTTGAGCACGCGTACCATCGCCGTTTTTGCATTTGGATCTGTATTAGCGTCACGAGATTTAGTGGCTTTACTGACAGGTTGTAGGGCAGCTGCTGGTATAAGAAGAGCGTCTTTTGCTTGATCGATGACAATATAAACCTGTGCTGTCATATCAATACGAAAACGTCGTTCAGTATTTGGCACTTCGATATAACCAACATAATAAATAGCAGAGTCGGTTGAACTGGTGTCACTGATGACTTCAGGAGCAGGTTCGACAGCCTTTAGGACAGAGTCGAATTTTTGATCCGGATTACCAATGATATTAAAATAAACAGGCATACCAGCATTGACGTTGATGACGTCAGCTTCTGATATTTGAGCATTGATTCGCACTGTGGACAAATCGGCCAATGTCACGATAGTCGGTGCAGTTTGGTTGGCGTTGACGGTCGTGCCTTGCTCTGTGGTAATCGATACGACGGTTCCTGACATAGGCGCACGGATTGTGGTATAGCTAAGATCTTCTTCAGCCGTATTAACGTTGGTCTGTGATTTGCGCAATGCCGCTTCTTGGCTGTTGATATTGGCCTCAGTCGTTGCAATCGCAGCTTTGGCAGTGTCGATGGCAGCAAGGGCATTGGCTACCGCAGCCTTGGCTGTCTCTACGCTGGTTGCTTGAGTGTCATACTCTTGCTGAGAAATCGCGTTAATGGCGACCAACGATTTTAAACGGGTAAAATCTGACTGCGCTTGCTTGAGCTCAGACTGACGGCTGGCAAGATCGGCATAAGCACTTTTTAGGCTGGCTTGTCTGCTCAAAGATTCGGCTTTGGCGCTTTGTATCGCGGCCACACTTTGTTCAAGACTGGCTTGCTCGTTACTTAGATTGTTCTTTTGCGTGACTTGATCGATTTGGGCAATCAAATCGCCTTGCTGTACCTCATCACCAACGTCAACATAAAGGCGTTTTACTTCACCTGAAACCTGAGCACCAACATCAACCGTGTTCAGGGCTTTGACTTTACCAGACGCCATGACATTGTTTTCAATGTCACCAATCTCAGCCGTCGCTGTTAAATAATTAGGCGTGGTTTCTTTTGGTTTTAAGAAATGATAAGCCAAGGCCGCGAGTGCTATGACAACTAAGGCGATAACCCCCCATTTAATAGCAGATTTTTTGCTCATTTTGCGCATAACAACAGTCCAATCACAATTAAATCAAATGTAGCTATAGTAGAGGCTTCATCAGCAAAAGGGAATGGGAATTAGTTTAAGAAAGGTTAAGGTAGCGTGAGACAAGGTAAGGATGCAGCAGCAAAACAGGCGTCGCACTAGGTTTTAATAAGCCAATTACCGTAAGCATTAAGAAAATAATATTAGTATAGGTGGGTTACTAGGAGAGTGGTTGTGCAAGAGAGTCAGTAAAAACTCAAAGATAGCGAGAAGAGTAAAATGGCAGTTATCGTTTTATAAACAAACGCTTTCCAGCCAGCTCAAGTGCTGCTTGTAATAATAATTCCCATGCAGGCTGGCGAATAAGCCCTTTGATGGCTTGGTCACAACGATAAAGTAGGGCGGGCCACTCGGCAGTTTGTACTTTTGACTGCCTGCGACAAGCTTGTTGATACAATCCTTGTTTGCTACGCCAAATGCCAAGCGCTTGCGGGTCTTGTCCATCCATCAATTGTATGATTTGACGCATGTCTTTACTGATTGCCCATAATACCAAGGTCGTTGGCTCATCTGTGGCTCTAAGCTGAAACATAATCTTTGCCACTTGGGCGCTGTTGCCCATCAGCATGGCGTCTGATAAATCAAACACGCTAAATTGGGCATCACTGACCAAGGCTGCTTGCAAGTCATTAATGTCCAGCGCCACACTATTATCAGGCTGGTTCAATGTACGACTTGTTTGCAAAGCATCTTTATTTTGACTGACAAGTTGCGGCGCAAATAAATAGGACAGTCGCCATAAGGTTTGATAAGCGCTCAACAGATGATGCTCAGTATGGGACATAAGTAGCTGCCACGCTTCTTGTGACAAGCGTAATCCAAATTGCTGGGCTTGTATTTGTAATAACTGTTGTCGTTGCTGCTCGTTGTATAAATTACAGTCAATCACGTGACCATATTGAGCAAATGGCGCAAACCACTTGCTGCTTTGACTGCGTTTGTCTTGCTTTGGCGTTAGCCATAACACGCTATGAGTATGTGCGCCTGTTTGCGCTTCTTGGGCAAAACGCTCTAACGCCTCAATCACTGCCTTGTCTGGTTTATGATTACCAGTCACAATCAATGCGCTGGCATCATCAAATAAGGATTGACTGCCAAGCTCTGACAATACCTCTTGCCAACTCTTGACTGATATCAGCTCGATACGTTTGACGGCGTAGTTTTGCGCTCGCCAGTGTGGACGTAATGCATCAATAAGCCATTGACTCAACAGCGGCTCATCTCCATGAGCCAGCCACAAGCCTGCTACCACAACAGAAGATTGTAGTAGTCTTGGATAGGCTTGTATAAAGGTATCTTGCATAGATTAGAGAGACGCAGGTTGATAAAAATAAACGTGAAACGTTAAGGATCAGGTATTACAACAGTTGTCGAACCTACGTTATCACTAACGGGTATCGGTTTGCTAGCACCGTTCGAAGTCACTTTGGGTAAGGAGATAGCGACATACTGATCCGTGATGCGGCGCGCTAAACTGTCATAGAGCCAATCACGAATCTGATCACCCTGTAGATCGTCTGTACTGACCGAGGCTTCATTATACTGATAGCTACGTTCGACTTGAATCGGGTTGGTTAAGGTGACGGGTTTGCCATTTTCAGTCGTTTGGTAAGTCACATTGGCTGACAATACCAAGCGTATTTCTGTCAAAACACCCACCAGCTCATAACGTTTAAAACGGACGTTACTGATATTGATGGCAGCAATTGGATCAGCACTGATGTTCTTATTATTCGCCGCCACATCAGAGACAGTCATGTTATCGATAACATCGACACCTAATGTTTCTAGACGGCTTGTTAAAGGTAATTTGAGAGGAAACGAGATTCTGTTATCCTCAATAATCACTGCTGTTTTGGCTGCATCAAACAACATCGGAGAATCATACCCACGAAGCTGAAAACCGCAGCCACTAAGCCCTGCGGTTGCACCAACGACAGTAAATATAGGCAAGGCGGCAAATAGAGCGGCTGCTAGTTTCTGTCTGCTTGATGATTTGGCAAGATTGGCGGGTTTGCTCAATTTGATATGAGGTGACTGCCCAGCTCTCTGCTTATACCACATAATCGCTATCCTTAAATTATAAGAAGGCTTAGAGAGCTAAGCCTACAACACTCGGCTCGAGGCACTTATTTTAAAGTACTTATTAATCAAAGTACTTCTCAATTAGAGTACTTAGCCTGCAACCACGATATTTACCAATTTATTAGGAACGACGATTTCTTTTTTGATGTCGCCCGTAATGAATTTTGCCACACTTTCCATCGTACGTGCTTGTACTTTTAGTTGCTCAGGATCGCTGTTCGGTGCCACATCCATCTTACCGCGCATCTTACCATTGACCTGTACCACCATCGTAATTGTATCTTGTACGAGCGCACTCTCATCAACGGCTGGGTAAGTTAGGGCGCTACTCTCAAGACCAAGCGCTTCAAGTAAATGCTCGCCCACGTGCGGCGCATAGACAGATAACATGGTTAGCAAATCAACCAAGGCTTCGTGTTGTACTCGCAAGTCTTGCTCACTACTGGCCTTGAAGCTTGCAAGCTCATTAGAAAGCTCCATCAAGCTAGACACTGGCGTGTTCAATGCCAGACGATCGCCCAAATCATTATCAATCTTGGCAATGGTCTCATGTGTTTTACGGCGCAAGTTTTTGGCTTCTTTGCTCAAATCGTCTGTATTCAAGGCATCATTGTTTAGCGAATCGAGGCTTAAGTTTGCATCAGCAAGTGCTTGCATGTGTTCAGTTGCAATGCGCCACACTTTTTTCACGAAGTTGTAAGGGCCTTTTAACGCGTCATCTGACCATTCAAGCGTTTGGTCAGCAGGTGCGGTAAATAACGTGTACAAGCGTACTGTGTCAGCGCCATATTTATCAATGGTAAGCTGTGGATCAACACCGTTGTTTTTTGACTTAGACATTTTCTCAATTTTGCCAATCGTCACAGGCTGTCCATCTGCTTTTAACAACGCCTTGATGGGTTGTCCGCGCTCATCGAATTCAATGTCGATGTCTTCTGCAAAATAGTACGTCGTACTACCATCTGCATTGACACGATAGAACGTACCAGCGAGCACCATACCTTGAGTCATCAAGTTGGCAAACGGCTCATTGCCTGATACCAAGTTTTCATCACGCATAAGCTTATGGAAGAAACGCGCATAAAGTAGGTGCATGACGGCATGTTCTACGCCGCCGATATATTGATCGACAGGCAGCCATTTGTTGGCGGCAGATTTGTTGACCATGTTTTGCGCGTCGTTCGGACTGGCAAAGCGGGCATAGTACCAGCTTGACTCGACAAAGGTATCAAAGGTATCGGTTTCGCGCTCAGCAGGGTTGCCACATTTTGGGCAAGTCGTGTTTACAAACTCTGGGATATTTTTGAGCGGGTTACCACGGCCATCAGGAACGACATCCGTTGGCAATACAACTGGCAAATCTTGCTCTTCGACAGGAACTGTACCACAATGCTCACAGTTGACCATTGGGATAGGGCAGCCCCAATAACGCTGGCGCGATACGCCCCAATCACGCAGACGATATTGGATTTTTTTCTTAGCCAATTCTTGTGGTTCAAGTTTGGCTAGCATTGCGTCGAACGCCTGCTCAAAATCTAACCCGTCGAATTCACCTGAGTTAACCAAGGTATTACGTTCAGTATAAGCAAGATTGGCCACAGTAGCATTGGCCTTAGCATCAGCTTCTATCCCATCAAAATAACCGTTTGGAATATCGATCACTTGTTTAATAGGTAAGTTGTATTTGGTTGCAAACTCATAATCACGTTCGTCATGAGCAGGTACCGCCATAACCGCGCCTGAGCCATAACTCATCAATACATAGTTGGCCACCCAAACTGGCACTTCTTCACCAGTCAAAGGATGCGTGACCGTAAGACCTGTATCCATACCGATTTTCTCGGCTTTGGCAAGATCCGCTTCAGCTACTGAGCCTTTTTTGCATAAGGCACAAAACTGCGCGATTGTGTCATCTTGTTCAGAAGCGTACTGTGCAAGCGGATGCTCTGCTGCGACGGCAACATAAGTCACACCCATCAAGGTATCAGGACGAGTGGTGAAGACGTCTAATGTGTTTTCTTGGCCAGCAAGCTCATAAGGGAAGTGTACTTCCATACCTGAACTACGACCAATCCAGTTACGCTGCATGGTCAATACTTCAGATGGCCAATGACCCTCTAGTTGATCCAAATCATCCAACAGCTCATCAGCATAATCGGTGATATTGAAATAATACATAGGAATGTCGCGTTTTTCGACTGGCGCACCACTACGCCAGCCTTTACCATCAATGACTTGCTCGTTTGCTAACACGGTATTATCAACCGGATCCCAGTTAACAGTAGAAAGCTTTTTATAGACCAAGCCTTTTTTGTACAACTGTAAAAACAACCACTGCTCCCACTGATAATACTCAGGGCTACAGGTAGCAAATTCACGTGACCAATCGATCGATAAGCCGAGTAATTTTAGCTGTGCGCGCATATTGTCAATATTGGCAAACGTCCATGCCGCAGGCGGGGTCTGATTGGCAATCGCCGCGTTTTCTGCTGGCAAACCAAAACCATCCCAACCCATTGGCTGCATGACTTCATAGCCTTTGAGGCGGTAATAACGGCTTAACACATCAGAGATGGTATAGTTACGTACGTGGCCCATGTGCAGCTTGCCGCTTGGGTACGGGAACATCGACAGCATGTAACGACTTGGCTTATCGCTTGGCTCATTGCCCACTTCATAGCGCTTATCATTTGCCCATTTAGCCTGCTGCGCGGCTTCGATCAGTTGTGGCTGATACTGGGTGCTGTTATTAGAAGTGTCATTTGCGCTGATAGGGCTGTTATTAGTATTAGATTGGTCTGCTGTCACGGCATTGCTCATAGTCGGCTCGGAATTGGTTAATACTGATAAAAATAGGTGGAATTTGACAATGCCATAGCATAGCGTAATTTGGCAAAAATTGCGACGATATGATGTATTTGCTTATCAGGTTCACAGCTAAACATGCGATAGCAGAGACCTTATGTCTACCTGTGGTCAGTCTTAGGTATAATGAAGAGGCATTCTTATAAATAATAGTATTGATTTGGAGTAAATATGAGCATCACCATTTACGGTATAAAGTCTTGTAGCACCATGAAAAAAGCATTTAACAAACTGGATGAACTAGGCGTCAGCTATGAGTTTCATGACTATAAAAAACAAGGCATCGATAAAGAAGTGGTACAGCGCTGGGTCAATGAGATTGATATCGATAAAGTATTTAATAAGCGCGGTACGACGTGGCGCAAACTGGATGACCATCAAAAGCAAGCGGCTGACACCAGCGTAGACAATGCCATTGAGCTACTGGTTGAAAACACCAGTATGATTAAGCGTCCCATAGTAGAAGGTTCGCTTGAGGATAAAAATGAGCCAATACTTTTATGCGGTTATGATGAAGCAGTATTCGATACCAGTTTTCGTTAATAAAATTTTCATAAATAGGCTATGCCTTTTGCTCATTATAACTTATGCTACTTTTAATAGAATTATGTTCAGTAGTTAAGTGTGTTCAATGACGAGGATAAGACGATGAAAAAATTGTTAATAGTAGCGGCTTTGGCAGTCGCACCTTTAATGGTGACTAGTGTGCAGGCAGCTGATTCATCCACTAAGATAACTTTTGCAAAAGACAGTTATTGCGGTAGCTTTACTGGCAATATCAGGGATGGGAAAGTGTTTCGTTTGTGGCTCATGCCAGATCAGAACTTAATCATTCGTAATGTGGGCGACGATCAAATCAATGTCGCTTATGTGACAGGGCCCAATGGGCGCTTGAGTGGTGATCGCTATGATAAGGAAAACTCTTATTTTATTCAGCGTAAAGGCAATCATCATATGAAAGTATATGGCAACAGCAGCCATAGCGCTGTTGAGTTCTGTGCTTATTGAGCGATTTTTGATAAGTCCATTTTAGCAAACAAAAAAGGCCCAAGCGGGACATTCAAGCTTGGGCTTTTTCATATCAATTATTGCAAAAACTCCTAACTCTGTGAGGCCTCTATCTCACGACTGATGAGCGTACCCACACCTTCATTGGTGAAAATCTCAAGCAAGGTAGCATGTGGCACGCGACCATCAACGATAACTGCACTTTTGACGCCGCTACGTACCGCATCAAGCGCACATTGAATCTTAGGAATCATGCCACCTGAAATCGTACCATCTTCGATTAAAGCATCGACTTTTTTGGGTGTGAGTCCAGTCACTACTTCGCCATCACGGCCGAGTACGCCTTTAATATTGGTGAGGAGCATCAGCTTCTCTGCTTGTAAAAACTCAGCCACTTTACCTGCGACCAAATCAGCGTTGATGTTATAAGTATTGCCTTCTTTATCAACGCCAAGCGGGGCGATAACGGGAATAAAATCAGAGGCAATGAGCATATTGATCACGTCTTTATTGACACTCACAACGTCACCGACAAACCCCAAGTCTATTGGTACGGCAATACCGTCTTCACCCATCTTTTCCATCATCAGTTTTTTGGCTTGGATCAAATTGGCATCTTTGCCAGTTAAGCCAATGGCACGACCACCATGTTTGTTGATTAAGCTGACGATAGACTTGTTGACACTACCGCCCAACACCATCTCAACGATATCCATAGTGCTCTTATCTGTAACACGCATGCCATCGATACGGTCTGATTGACGTCCTAGCTCTTTTAATAAGTTGTCAACTTGTGGACCACCACCATGCACGACGACAGGATGTATACCAACCGTTTTTAGCAAGACGATATCACGGGCAAATGAGCTTTCAAGTTCAGGGTCAGTCATGGCATTGCCACCGTATTTGACCACGATGAGTTTATCAACAAAGCGCTGAATATAAGGTAGTGCTGTGGTTAACACCTCTGCAGTGTTTTTGGCATCATCTAAATTAAGCGTCATTACAAGCTCCTCAAGAAGGGTTTTAATGGGGGATATTGTCAGCGTTATTGTTTTATCTTGGCTGTTATATCGTTAATTCTATATTGGATTGACGATATAGTCAGTTCAACATAAAAAAGATGTGCTTATTTTCTAGCAAATCCACTGTATACGGTGCAAAGTATCTCTACTCGGCAGGCATGGCAGAAATCTGCTCTGCCAGATTTTGATCAAATGGGCGACACAGTGCCGCAAATTTTGCCTGAATGTCTTTCAAATCAGCCAACGTATTGCCAGCGAAGCGTGCCGTCAAATTATGACTGGTATTTGATTGGCGCAGTACACCAAAACCGTGTGCAAAATCTAAACGTACGCCATCGATACAGCTCAGCTTTGTGCCTACTGGTAGTAAATGCCGCGCTTGTTCAAGCGTTACGTGATGCTTGTCTGTTGAACATTCACACAGTGACGACGGACACGTATCTAACTGGTAATGACCAAAATCGCTCTCGGTCGTGGTCGCCACAAGCTTGCGTAAATAATGACAAAGTCTCGCCAACTGCTCTACAACAGGGCACTCTTGGTCAGCAGTGTTGGGCATTGGCAAATAATGATCCGCCGTACTGACTACGGCTGGTAAGCATTGAGTGATGTTGGTTAAAGCATGTTTACTATCAATGGCTGATAACCAATGCAGTAAACGTAAAGCGGCGTACATGGCGTCATCATAAATAATAAAATGGCTGTCGTTAAATATAAAGTGACCGGACAACTCACCTGCAAAAATAATGGGGCTATTAGCAGATTGCATGCGTTGACGCATAAAACTACTGCCTGTTTTGCTGAGTACAGGTGTCGAGCCAAGCTTGGATAATAAGGTCGGTAGATGATGAGAGCACTTGATATCAAATAAGATTTGCGGTGTGGATAGTGAGTCTATTAGCGATTTTGGGCGTTCAGCCAGTGCAACCTGTGCCAATAAATAGAGCATGTGATCAGAGCTGACAACGTTACCGTTATTATCGACCATCATCAGGCGGTCGCCATCGCCATCGAACGCCATACCTAAGTCCGCGTGGTGGGCAATTACGTTCTGCTGTAACTGTTGCAGACGATAAGGTTCAGTTGGGTCAGGATTGCCAGTAGGGAACCTGCCGTCTGGTGTGTCATTAAGCATGATGACTTGTCGGCAAAATCTTTCAAATAAGCGCTGCGCAATCGTGCTGGTTGCGCCATGCATACAGTCAATCACAACCACCAAATCAAGCTTATGGGGTAAATGGCTGTCAGTTTGTTTATCAGAGGGATAAATCTTTGCAAACACTTGAGTAATGGCGGTCATGTAAGCTGTGGCAACATGCTCACTGGTTAAATCGATGGATTTCTGGCTGATGGCTGAATCTATTGTCTGTAACGGTACGTGTTGATCTGGACGGTCTGTTTGAATACGGAGGCGACTTTTTGTTTCGTTGATAATGAGCTGCTGATAAAGAGATTGAATTTGTCTGCTATCAGGAGATTTATAGTCTACTAGCCATTTAATACCTAAAATATCTTTGGCGGAATGACTGGCTGTCACAACAATGCCATGACCTTGATATTGCTGCGCCCAAAAAGCCATCATGGGGGTGGTGATCAATCCGAGCTGAATAACTTGTATGCCATGTTGAGTCAAGATGTCCGACAGTCCTTGAGCAATACGGTCGCTACCACAGCGCACATCATAGCCCATCACGATAATAGGGTGTTTAGAGTGCGCTTGTTGTTGGTCGTTGGAATTAGATGTATAGAGAGTAGCAAAAGCCTTGCCCAGCGCTTCTATGAATCTAGGCGTAAAAAGCTTGTACGATCCGCGAATATCGTACGCACGAAATAAGGATTGCTGCGCAGCAAAAGGTGGCATTGCTTACTCTCCTTATCGGCGTAATCTGTATTGTGGTAGCGGGTTATTGTAAATCATCATTGTGAGCCAATAGGTCTGCCAGCGATAATGGCAAAGACCTCAGTGATACTACTGAGCCGACGTGAATATTATCACTTTACGATGAGTCATCACTGTTTAATCTGGTAAATTGCTAGGCTAATAGTATTAACGACTAACAACTACTGACGACCAGAATGACCGAAACCACCTGCACCGCGTGCGCTTACGTCACTAAATTTTGTGACCACCTCAAACTCAGGACGGGCAACGGGTACGACCACATACTGCGCCATACGTTCTGCTGGATTGAGAATAAAGTCGTCTTGACTGCGATTCCAAATACTGACCATCAGTTCGCCCTGATAATCGGCATCAATCAGCCCAACCAGATTGCCTAAGACGATACCATGTTTATGACCCAAACCTGAGCGCGGTAAAATCATGCCTGCATAGTTAGGATCTTGGATATAAACAGCAAGACCAGTCCCTATTAAGTGCGTGGCACCTGCCTTAATGGTTAAAGGCTCATCAATGCAAGCACGCAAATCAATACCGGCACTACCATCAGTGGCGCGAGTGGGTAGAGAAAAGGCCTCATCTTCGATGACTTTTGGATTTACCACTTTAACTTGGACAGCTTGCATAACGCACTCTCTTAACGATTTAATGGTTTTATAAATAAAATAAGGATCTTGATGTTTCAAATTTTTATTAAAGTATCAGTACACTGGCTAAGCCCAAAAATGACATAAAGCCAATAATATCGGTGACCGTCGTCAAGATAACGGAAGCGGATAGGGCAGGGTCGATATTCATACGTTTTAATAACAACGGGATACTGATGCCTGAGACATTGGCAACTGTCATATTAATCGCAATAGCAAAACCGATTACCGCACTAATTTTAGCATCATGAAACCATAATTGTGCAATAAACGCCATAATTATCGCCCATATGATACCGTTTATCGCGCCAACCCACAGCTCTTTGTTGAGTAGCCATAAACGGTTAGACCCACCTATTTGACCCATGGCCATACCGCGAATCACGACAGTAAGCGTCTGTGAGCCTGCGATACCGCCCATGCTGGCAACCACAGGCATCAAAATGGCAAGCGCGACCACCTCTGCTAGTACGGCCTCAAACTGACCAATCACTGCTGCGGCCAGTAATGCCGTCCCCAAGTTAATACCCAGCCAAATGCTACGACTTTTTGCGCTGGTCAAAATCGGCGCAAACAGCTCTTCGTCTTGACTAACACCAGCAAGATTTTTCATGGTGCTATCGACATCATCTTGGATAATCTCCATGATGTCTTCGCCATTTAATTGACCAACCAGCTCACCATGACTGTTAATGACAGGGGCAAAACGAATGTCTTCTGAACGAAAAATCGCGGCGGCATCTTGAATGTCTAAGCGATCGTTAATCGTGATGGCAGGATCAATCAGCTCTGAAACCAAAGTGTTTTGATCGTGTTTAATCAGATCGACCAAACTGAGCAGTCCAAGTAACTGTTGGCTTTGATCGACCACCAACAGCTCTTGGCTTTCATCATCGAGCAACTCATCGTTTTCTCGTAGCCAATTTTGTACTTCAAACAAACTCACATCTTCTCTGACCTGAATCAGGTCAGGATCCATATAGCTACCCACTTCCCAGTCTTCATAAGTGTCGAGCTTGTTGACCTGTATACGGATGTCTTCGTCTAAGGTGGCCATGACCGAGGTACGAACGCTCTCAGTGACCGTATCTAAAATCTCGGAGATGTCTTGTGCATCAAGGTCTTGAGTAAATAAGGAGATTTCTTTTGATGAGATGTTTTCCATCAATGGCTGGCGCGTATCAAAATCCAGCTCAGCCAGTACTTCACCTTTAAGATGCTCAGGCACTTGCGCCCAAATCAGCAGGCGGTTCTGGGGAGGGAAAGACTCTAATAAGCTTGCGATTTCATATTCTGACTGCTTTTCTA
This sequence comes from Psychrobacter alimentarius, assembly GCF_001606025.1. Lineage (NCBI taxonomy): Bacteria > Pseudomonadati > Pseudomonadota > Gammaproteobacteria > Moraxellales > Moraxellaceae > Psychrobacter > Psychrobacter alimentarius. The sequence continues at coordinate 798,553 of NZ_CP014945.1, forward strand.
AAAACTCAGTAATGGCATCGTAGGCCTTGTCAGCAACCAAACCCTGCAAGTAGAGGAGCTTATACTCGGCACTGTATTCTGCCGGATTGTAATCTCCTTGTAGCGTCGAGGGGCGTTCCTGATCAGGCATAGGGGTAGACATAAGGGTTCCCATATTTTTAGAAAATGAAAATAAGTACAAAAATAAAAATCAGTATTGAAAAAATTCGCTACTGATTTTTCTATTAAATAGTGCGCGTTTGATACAGCTTGGACTAGCGTTTGCCAAGTAGTGCTCGAATATTGGCCAAATATTCATCGGCTACTTTTGCTGGATCTTTGGTCGCTTGTTTCTTTTTGGCTTTGGCAGGCCAGTCGATATGATCTTCTGGCAGCTCTTCTAAGAAGCGAGACTCTGAGGTGACACGCATCTGACCACCGGCTCGGCGCTGAGTGGCTAAAGTCAGGGTTAGCTCGCGGCGAGCACGGGTGATACCGACATACATAAGACGACGCTCTTCTTCGATCGTCTCGCTCAAGATAGAATTACGGTGTGGCAGCATCTCTTCTTCAAGTCCCATGATGTAAACGTAATCAAACTCCAAACCTTTTGCCGCATGCAACGTCATCAGATTGACTTTATTGGTATTCTCTTCTTCTTGTTGCTGCTCTAGCATATCCAGCAAGACCAGCTTACGAATGATGGTGTCAATCGTTCGGTCTTCATCTTCTTCTGCACGATTGATCAATGACTGAATACTGGTGTACAGCATATCGATATTATCAATACGGTTTTTTTCTTGCTGCGGCGTTTTTGCATCGCTACGGACAAAATCAATATAACCTGTTTCATCGATCATTTGACGGACGATAGGGACGGGGTCAGGATGTTGATCCAGCTCACGCGTATAGTGCTCGATAAACTCACCAAACTCTTTGATTGTGCCATACGCTTTTGATGGCAACACATGTGCCAAACCAGCATGGGTACAAGAAGCCAGTAGCGAGATACTATGCTCTTGCGAAAACAAGCCAAGTTTCTCTAGCGTTGCTGGGCCCATACCACGCTTGGGAGTATTGATAATACGCAAAAATGCGCTGTCATCTTCTGGATTCAAAATTAGACGCAAGTAACCCATGATGTCTTTGATTTCACTACGCGCAAAGAACGACTGACCACCCGATAATTTATAAGGCACTTGCAACTGGCGCAATTGTGCCTCTAGCATACGCGCCTGAAAATTACTGCGATACAAAACCGCATATTGCTCCCATTCGTTACCAAAACGCAGTTTGTGAGTGACAATTTCTTTGGCAACGCGCTCAGATTCATCATCGTCATTGCGGCAGTTAATGATGCGGATTTTTTCGCCTTGTCCTTTGTCCGACCACAGTTTTTTCTCAAACAAATGCTCATTATTAAGAATGACCGCATTCGCAGAGGTCAAAATACGCGTGGTTGAGCGATAGTTCTGCTCAAGCATGACGATTTTTAGTTTAGGAAAGTCCTCTTTTAGCAGCGCCATATTTTCAGGTTTGGCACCGCGCCATGCATAGATAGATTGATCATCATCACCCACAACCGTAAACCGACCTTGTGGCCCAACCAAGTATTTAATCATTTCATACTGAGCCGTATTGGTATCTTGATACTCATCGACCAGCAGATAGCGGATACGGTTTTGCCATTTGTCTCGCAGCTCTCTGTTTTCTCGTAGGATTTTTGTTGGTAATACAATCAAGTCATCAAAATCGACCGCATTATAAGCGCGCAGATTACGCTCGTATAAGGCATAGAGCGTCGCAAAAATCATATCTTCTGGGTCGTCTAACGTCTCCATAGCCTTATCTGGTTCAATCAAATCGTTTTTCCAATCAGAAATCATCTTGATCGCTTTACCAACCAACTCACGACTTTCAGCGCCACTTAAGTTGTCGCGCATCATCAGCTCCATCAGCAAACGCTTACTGTCATCGCTGTCCATGATAGAGAAGTTGCCCTTTAGCGGGGTATGAATAAGCTCGTAGCGTAAGAACTGTAGACCAAATTGGTGAAAAGTAGAGACCGTCAAGCCGCGCATCTTTTCGCTTGGCAACAATTTGCTGACACGGGCTTTCATCTCACGTGCTGCTTTATTGGTAAAAGTCACAGCCGTGATGCGCTCAGCTGGCATGTTGCATTCTTCGATAAGGTAGGCAATCTTGCGCGTAATAACAGACGTCTTACCGGAACCTGCCCCTGCTAATACCAGCAATGGACCGGAGACGTAGAGCATGGCTTCTTGTTGTTTGGGATTCAGTTGACTCATAACGTGACCTGTAAGACAAAGACTAAAAAGGATAGAGCGGAGAGCATCGTTTCAAAATGTAAAGATAAATATCGCGCATCTCATTAAAGTTGGCATTGGGATGACGGATTAATAAAAAATCTTATAGTAAAAGCAGCAGAAATTTTTGCTCAATAATATTTTTATAGTCATAAGATATTGAATTTAGGTGGGCTATTATAAAGCAAAAACCATGACTTTAGGGCACCAGTTGCGTACTGATATCAGGAGATTAGACAATAGATCAAGGTCTTATGAAGCGATGATATGAGCGACGAGTTAAAAGCATGGATTTGGAGTTAATATAAGGTAACGTCTATATCATAATTTATATGCAAAAAAATACAGTTTTTTTGCATATAAAGTGACCGTTCAATACAGTTAAAAACTAGCTTTTAAGCGCCAAAATGCGTATAGTACGTAAATAATTTATGCCAGTTGTCACGTCATTATTAACCACGTGTAATGAGCTATTAAATCAATTAAATAAACTATCGGATATGATATTGATTTAATACGTTGATCTTACGTTGTTATGAGATGCGTTAGATGACCAGCCATTTATCCGCGTGCGTACCGGAATATGTTTAGTTGGTCACGTCTGACATCGTCGTTGATAAGTCTGATAATTGGTTATTACCAGCACAGTACCTAAAATAGTTACTTAAATACAGTAGCTCAATGACAGTCGCTTTGTGTTTTCGTCTGCGTTATGCGTGTCGCTAGACGACCTTGAATAGGTCAGTACTTGCGCTGCGCTTAACACTCTATTGGGTGAGGAGCACGTATTATCATGTCTGCTTTTAATTGGTCAGCAGTTGCTTTTATTCTAGCCGCCATTGGGTTAGTTGTCTTTATGCTGGTCGTTCCGCGCTTACTTGGCGGACGTTCTCAGGGCTCACAAAAAGAAGAGATATTTGAAGCGGGTGTTGTCGGAGCTGGCAACGCCCGTATTCGTTTGTCTGCCAAATTCTATTTGGTGGCGATTTTCTTTGTTATCTTCGATCTAGAAGCCCTCTATCTTTATGCTTATGCCGTTTCGGTACGAGAAGCAGGCTGGCTTGGCTTCGCCGCTGCCACCGTGTTTATTACCATCTTAATCATCGGTTTGATATACGAGTTGAGTTTGGGGGCGATGAACTGGGCACCTGCTGATAAGCGTCGCAAAAAAGCACGTCTATATGCAGCGCCTGCTGGCTTCAATTTGGCAGATATCACAGGCTTTGATGGCGTTGATGAGTTGGTTGTTGATCCTACAGGTAAGATACCAGCACAGTCTTCTGGACAGATTAATGTCTCAAATAATATTGAGACCAATCGTCGTCACTTACAAAATATCGATCATATTAATACCACAGGTAATGTTACTTCCGTGGATTTTGTATCGTCTGTGCCCCAAGATCACGTTGGACGCTAACTACTTTTGCCTGTCTTTGTCTAAGCTTCTAGTAGCTTGGACAGATGGACGGTGAGGGTATGATCAAAAAATCCTGTTCGTATATTACATTTGTATTGATGACCATTTATTCATAAAAGAAGTTAAGGCAGTGGTGATGGCAAGATATTTGTCACGCTAGGCCTAATAAAAAGGTTGTATGTTATGAAATACACATTAACAAAAGCCAACCCTGATGCAGATGTCTATCCTGCACAGACCAGTCAAACGGTCAATGATCCTATCGAAGACGAAGTCAATAAAAACGTCTTTATGGGTCGTCTAGAAGACCTCGTTCATTCGACAGCAAATTGGGGGCGCAAGCACTCATTATGGCCATTCAATTTTGGTACATCTTGCTGTTATGTCGAATACGCCACCACCTTAACGGCCGTTCACGATTTATCCCGCTTTGGGGCGGAAGTTATTCGTGCCTCGCCCCGTCAGGCAGACGTCATGATTGTGGCTGGTACTTGCTTTGTAAAAATGGCGCCTGTGATTCAGCGTCTATATGAGCAAATGCTTGAGCCAAAATGGGTGATTTCTATGGGTGCTTGTGCCAACTCAGGCGGTATGTATGATATTTATTCTGTCGTGCAAGGCGTTGATAAAATTATTCCAGTGGATGTTTATGTGCCAGGCTGCCCACCGCGTCCAGAGGCCTTGATTCAAGGTCTAATGTTGCTACAAGAGTCCATCACCAAAGAGCGTCGTCCGTTGGGTATTCATGTCAACGAGCAGGGTATTTATCAGCCTCAAATGACGCCTGAACGTGACCGTAAGCAAGCAGATCGTATCGCGGTCAAAAACTTACGCAGCCCAGACAGTATTTAGTCATCTGGTATTGAGCAAGTAAATTGCCTCAATAATAAACAATCACTAGAAGGGCTAGTACGCTTACGCTCATCATAGTTCGGTTATGATTAACATAGTTCAGTTATGATTAATGAAGGAATATATCATTCATGGTCACGGTAGTCGAAAACATAGATCCTAAGATTAAGCCTGTCCCAGCCGTTATCACAGAGCTGGAGCAGAAGTATGCTGGCAAGTTTGTGATACAGCACACTGTGGATGAGATTCCAACGGTTTGGGTGGCTCGCGCTGATTTGCTCGATGTGCTTTTATTCTTGCGTAAGCTTCCTAAGCCTTACGTCATGCTGTTTGATTTATCAGCGATAGATGAGCGCCTGCGCCAGCATCGCGGGGGCATGCCGGACAGTGACTTTACGGTGTTTTATCACCTGATGTCACTTGAGCGCAATAGTGACGTACGCATCAAAGTAGCATTGAGTGAAGAAGATCTCAATGTGCCTAGTGCTACCCAGATTTGGCCCAATGCCAACTGGTACGAGCGCGAAGTGTGGGACATGTTTGGTATCGTCTTTACAGGTCATCCGCATTTGACGCGTATTTTATTGCCAAAATATTGGGAAGGTCATCCTTTGCGTAAAGAGTACCATGCGCGCGCGACTGAATTTACCCCATACTTCCTGAACACTGCCAAGCAACAATATGAGCAAGAGAACCTACGTTTTGTGCCAGAAGAATGGGGCATGAAACGCTCAGGTCGTGATGAAGACTTTATGTTCTTGAACATCGGTCCTAACCATCCCTCGGCTCACGGTGCTTTTCGTTTGGTACTACAGCTTGATGGCGAAGAAGTGGTTGATTGTATTCCTGATATCGGCTATCACCATCGCGGTGCAGAGAAAATGGCTGAGCGTCAAACCTGGCACTCATTTATTCCTTATACCGATCGAATTGATTATCTCGGCGGCGTGATGAATGAGCTACCGTACATCATGTCGGTCGAAAAGCTAGCAGGTATCACGATTCCGCCTCGCGCTGAAACCATACGTGTGATGATGAGCGAGTTTTTCCGCATCACTAATAACTTACTCTATGTCGGTACGTTCATTCAGGATGCTGGCGGTATGACGCCAGTATTCTATATGTTTACCGATCGTCAAAAAGCGTATGACGTCATCGAAGCTGTGACGGGCTATCGTATGCACCCAGCATGGTTCCGTATTGGCGGTACAGCAGCTGACTTGCCACGCGGCTGGCAGCGATTGGTTCGTGAGTTTTTGGACTGGATGCCAAAACGTTTGGATGAGTATGTCAAAGCCGCTCTACAAAACAGTGTATTAAAAGGTCGTACCCAAGGCGTGGCGCAATACAATGCCAAACAAGCATTGGCGTGGGGCGTGACGGGTGCTGGCTTGCGTGCAACGGGTTTGGATTTTGATCTGCGTAAAGCACGTCCATATATGGGCTACGAGAATTACGACTTTGAAATACCCGTAGGCTATAACGGTGATGCTTATGACCGCTGTATGGTAAAAGTCGAGGAGATGCGTCAGTCACTGCGCATCATTCGCCAATGTATGGATAATATGCCACAAGGTCCTTATAAAGCCGACCATCCACTCGCTGTGCCACCACCAAAAGACCGTACACTGAACGACATTGAAACATTAATCAATCACTTTATCTCGGTATCGTGGGGTCCTGTGATGCCAGCGGGCGAGTGCGCAACGATTGTAGAGGCGACCAAAGGTCTGAACAGCTATTACATTACATCAGACAAGGCTACCATGAGCTACCGTACCCGTATTCGTACGCCGACATTTGCACATTTGCAGCAGATGCCATCGGTGATTAATGGCTCGCTGGTATCTGATGCCATTATGTATTTGGCATCGATTGATATCGTGATGGCAGATTGTGATCGCTAATATATTTCATTGAAATCGTAGTTATCTGACACAGTTTGCTAAGTATTGTAGTTAATAAATAAAGTCTATCATTATCAAAAAGATACGTTAATCCATATATTGCCGCCGAATGGCACACCAAAATGCAGTCATATTTCAAGACAGTGACAGAATTCATAACACTGTCTTGGTTAAGAGATGGAGCATGATGAGTGAGGAAAGATAGAAGATTATGAAAATTGTTTCCGACAAAATGCCAAAAGTAGATGTGGCAAGTATCCTCACCGCTGAGGAGATTGCTGCTATTCATGAATTTATGCACCATTATCCGCAGGCGCGTGCAGCCTCATTGGATGCGCTAAAAATAGTACAAAAGCGCAATGGCTGGGTGGATGATGCGCAAGTCAATGCCATTGCCAATATCCTAGATATTCCGATGTCAGATATGGATGGAGTCGCAACTTTCTTTAACCGTATTTATCGTCAGCCTGTTGGTCGTCACGTGATTCTTATCTGTGATTCAGTCGCTTGTTATCTGACTGGCTATGAGGCGCTATCGGCTGAAATAAGAGCGCAGCTAGGTATCGAGTATGGACAGACGACCACTGATGGTCGTTTTACGCTATTGCCGATTTGCTGTCTGGGTAATTGTGACAAAGGCCCTGCCGTCTTGATTGATGAAGATACTTATGGCCCTGTTCAGCCCACCGAGGTCGCGCAATTATTGGAGCTATACGCATGAGTTTAACGATTTCAGAGCAGATTGCTCGTCGCGGTCAAGGCAAAGCACCCAGTCAGCTTAACGAACAGCGCGTTCCAATTTATGGTGATAAAGCAACCGCGACTAGCGAAACCAGACCCTTAACCTGGCGTTTGGCACATCATGATGCCGTGCTTGATTTGGCTACTTATGAATCTCTAAAAGGCTTTACTGGTTTAAAAGAAGCACTATCTAAATCACCTAAAGACGTTGGCAACATGATTAAAGCTGCTAATGTCCGCGGACGTGGTGGTGCTGGTTTTAACGCAGGTTTGAAGTGGATGTTTATGTCGCCTCCTGATGGTTTGCCTCGCTATCTTATTTGTAATGCTGATGAGATGGAGCCGGGCACGTTTAAAGACCGTTTGCTCATGGAACGCCTACCGTTTCAATTGATTGAAGGCATGCTTATCACAGCGCATGCAATCGGTGCGACCGACGGTTATATCTTTATCCGCGGTGAGTATATCGTGGCCGCTGAGCGTTTGGTTGCCGCGATTAATGAATGCTTAGCTAACAACCTGATGGGCAATAACATTTTAGGCTCTGACTTTAGCTTTAATCTTCATGTGCATACAGGCGCTGGACGCTATATCTGCGGTGAAGAGACGGCACTGATTAATTGTCTAGAAGGCCGTCGCGCTAATCCGCGTACCAAACCGCCATTTCCACAAATCTCTGGCGCATGGGGTCGTCCAACGGTTGTCAACAACGTTGAGACCTTATGCAATATGCCAGCCATTTTGAATCATGGGGTTGACTGGTATCAGTCATTGGCCAACATTAAAGGTACCAGTAAAACACCAGGCACTAAACTATTTGGTTGTTCAGGCTTGGTCAATGATCCTGGTCTGTGGGAGCTGCCTTTTGGTTATACAGCTCGCGAGATTATTGAAGAGTTGGCTGGTGGTATGAAAGACGGCAAAACGCTTAAAGCTTGGCTACCAGGCGGCGCATCAACAGATTTCTTGACAGCAGATCATTTGGATGTGGTTGTCGATTTTGACTCGATTCAAGAAGCAGGTAGCCGTATGGGTACGGGTCTTATTATGGTCGTCGATGAAGCACAAGACATGGTGCCATTATTGCGTAATCTTGAGATTTTCTTTCAACGCGAATCTTGTGGTTGGTGTACACCATGCCGCGATGGTTTGCCGTGGGGCGTCAAATTGCTGACTGCTATTAATGATGGTGAAGGGCAGTTGGGCGACGTAGAAAAACTAGAAGGTCTGACGCGTGACTTGTGGATTGGTAAAACATTCTGTGCCCATGCTCCAGGTGCGATGGAACCACTCATGAGTGCGATTAAATATTTCCGTCCTGAATTTGATCAAAAAATTGCTCAGGCGGTTGGTGTAGATGTCATTGATGCTGCAGCCAATCAACAGCCAGTAGCGAAATAAGGAGAGCGGCATGGCAGTCATACATATTGATGGAACCACTGTCGAAGTAGATAGTAGCGATAACTTGCTACAAGCGTGTTTGTCTCTTGGCATTGATGTGCCATATTTTTGTTATCATCCCGCCCTCGGCTCAGTAGGATCATGCCGCCAGTGTGCGGTTAAACAATATCAAAATAAAGAAGATATGGAAGCAGGTCGTGGTCGCCTAGTGATGTCATGTATGGTGGCACCTGGTGATGATATGTATATTTCGGTCACCGATGATGAAGCCAAAGCCTTCCGTAAGTCGATGGTTGAGTTACTCATGACCAACCACCCGCATGACTGTCCTACCTGTGAAGAAGGAGGGCATTGTCACTTGCAGGACATGACTTACATGTCAGGTCACAGCCGTCGTCGCTATCGTTTTACCAAACGTACGCATCACAACCAAGAGCTTGGGCCGTTTATTGCTCATGAAATGAACCGTTGTATCGCTTGCTATCGCTGTGTTCGCTTTTATAAGGATTATGCAGGTGGTGAGGATTTGGGCGTTTATGGCTCAAACAACCGTGTCTATTTTGGTCGCGATAAAGATGGTCAGTTTGAAAGCGAGTTTTCAGGCAACTTAACTGAAGTATGCCCAACGGGCGTCTTTACGGATAAGACGCATTCTGAGCGCTACAATCGTAAGTGGGACATGCAGTATGCACCAAGCATCTGTCATGGCTGCTCAGCGGGCTGTAACACCTCGCCAGGTGAGCGTTATGGTGAATTGCGCCGTATCGAAAACCGTTATAACGGTGAAGTAAACCGTTATTTCTTATGCGATCGTGGTCGCTTTGGTTACGGTTATGTCAACCGTGAGGATCGCCCAACGCAAGCGCTTGAGCGTATCAATGATAAGCACGTCAAAATCAATATCGACTATGCGCTAGATGAAACCATCAAACGTATCAAAGAGAAAAAGGTTATTGGTATTGGCTCGCCACGTGCCAGTTTAGAGACCAACTTTGCCCTAAAAAACTTAGTTGGCTTTAATAACTTTTCAACTGGCCTTAATCATCAGCAGCAATCTTTGGTCAATAAATGTATCGAAGTGCTTAGCACTGAGGGCATCTATAACCCAAGCATGACTGATATCGAAAGCTATGATGCCGTATTGGTATTGGGTGAAGACATCACGCAAACGTCATCAAGAGTCGCGCTATCAGTACGCCAAGCCGCTAAAAATGAAGGTCTGAAAATGGCAGCCGCGTTGCAGACTCAGCCTTGGCTTGCTGAACCTGTCAAGCGTATTGCTCAAGATGCTTTAAGTCCCGTTTATGTCATTGATGTGACCCAAACTAAGCTAGAAGATATCAGTAAAGTGAGTGTGGTAGCAACGCCTGAAGACATTACCAAACTTGGCTTTAAAGTGGCCGAAGAAATTGCTCATTTTTCTGATGATTTAGCCAAAATTGCTCATCCTCAGGACAGTAAGCAACAAGATGCCAGTGCTGATGCCAACATCGACGGTATGCAATCGCTTGCCCAGCAAATTGCTTATGACTTGATTCAAGCGGATAAACCATTAGTCATCTCAGGCACGGGTCTGTCGTCTGTTGCCTTAATAGAAGCAGCCGCGCAAATCACGCAAGCATTAACCCAAAAACGTGCTGCCATTCAAGCGACAGAGCAGCACCAAGTTGATGTTCATAATGAAAAAGTGAGAGCGGCAGAGCAGCAAGCGCAAACTGATCAGCCTGACGAAGATCAAGAGCTATCAGCCAAACCAGAGAAACCTGACACTGGTACAAATAAAGAAGCGCAAGACGATGTTGAGCGTAAGCCAGCTGAGAAGCTTGAGCTAAAAGAAGTGAATGACAGCTATCATGCACAAGCGGGTATTTATCTGACGGTTCCTGATGCCAATAGCATGGGCGTTTGTATGCTTGGTGGTCAATCAGTCGAAGAGCTACTAGCGAGTGACTTTGATGTGGTCATCGTTGCAGAAAATCAGCTAACTGATGCAATAGATGCCAATAAGTTAACACAGCTATTGGCTGATAAAACCGTGATTGCGCTTGATCATCAGTTGCTTGATTGGCACAAAGATGTTGATATCGTATTACCAGCAGCAAGCTTTGCGGAAGCTGATGGTACATTGATCTCCGCTGAAGGCCGCGCTCAGCGTTTTTTCCAAGTCTATGACAATAACTATTATCATCCAATGAGCAGTATCAAAGAAGGCTGGCGCTGGCTGCATGCTGTGCATAGCAGCTTAGAAGGCAGAGAGGTCGATTGGACGCAATTGGATGATGTGATCAATGCGTTAATAGCCACGCATCCTAAGCTTGCAGGTATCAAAGGCGCAGCGCCAGAAGCAGATTACCGCATTATTGGTCTTAAAATTGCGCGTCAACCGCGTCGCTATTCAGGCCGTACTGCCATGCGCGCACCGATATCCGTCCATGAGCCAATGCAGCCAAAGGATTTAGATACAGGTTTAACTTTCTCAATGGAAGGTTATAGCGGCAAACAAACCCCAAGCTCTATGATTCCTTTTGCCAATGCGGCAGGTTGGAACTCACCGCAAGCGTGGAACAAATATCAAGACAAAGTGGGTGGTCATCTAAAAAATGGTGATCCAGGTGTGCGCCTGTTTGATCAGTTAGAACGTCTAGCCACTCGTCAGTATGTGGTACCAGAAGCTACTGCGTCGACCATGACGGATATGCAGCAAGGACAAGCCAAGTTAGTGCCTATCTATAATATTTATGCCAGCTCAATGATGGTATCACGCAGTCCCATTGTCGCAGAGCAACTGCCTGTTGCAGCATGGCGCATTGGTATTGATGATGCCAAAAACTGGAATATCGCTGCTGGTGATTATTTAGCGATTGAGATTGATAAGCAACAAATCACCTTGCCAGTCCAGCTTGTCGGTTACTTAGCGGAAGGCTGTATTGGTTATCCAGTCGGTCAGGTCAGCATCGTTCATCCGTCACTGCCAGCGTCGGTACGCAAAGTTGACGCGCCCGTTACGATGATGGGCGATATGGCTGATGATCGCTTTTTGACAAACAAAAATGCTGGTAACAGCTTTGATGATAACCGTGCCATGCAAGCAACTGTAGCGCCAACCACCACACAGGAGGTGTGATATGCAAGTCACTCGTATTATTCCTGATGTGCCAAGCTTTTTGGCCAATAGCATGAGCTTTGATGCGTGGTCCATTCTATTTTTGGTGGGCCAATCACTGGTTATCTTCTTAGTTGTTGTGCTGGTTGCCGCCATGATGATCATCTATGAGCGCCGCATGCTGGCATTATGGCAAGACCGCTATGGTCCAAACCGTGTAGGGCCTTTTGGCTCATTGCAGTTGGTGGCCGACATGCTCAAAATCTTCTTTAAAGAAGATTGGACGCCAAACTTTACTGATAAGTTTATGTTTACTTTGGCACCTGCGGTTGCCATGTTTACGGCATTGGCTTCATTTGCCATTATTCCTATCTCACCAACGCTTGGTGTCGCTGATTGGGATATTGGCATTTTGTTCTTCTTTGCCATGGCGGGTATCGCGGTCTACGCTGTGATGTTCGGTGGTTGGGCATCGGCGAATAAATTTTCTCTTTTGGGTGGATTACGTTCAGCTGCACAGACGATCAGTTACGAAGTGTTTTTGGGATTGTCATTGATGGGTGTGGTTGCATTGACTGGCTCATTTAACTTGCGTGAGATTGTCGAGTCACAAATTGATGGCTGGTATATCATTCCGCAGTTTTTTGGATTTTTGACTTTTGTGGTGGCTGGCGTAGCGGTTACCCATAGACATCCGTTTGACCAACCCGAAGCTGAGCAAGAGCTCGCTGAAGGCTATCATGTCGAATATTCTGGCATGAAATTTGGTATGTTCTTTATTGGCGAATACGTCAACGTTGTCTTGATTTCTGCGCTGATGACGTGTTTGTTCTTTGGTGGCTGGCTTGCACCTTTTAACTTAGACATTCCATTTATTCCACCAGCTTTTTGGTTCATGATTAAGACACTGTTCTTTATGACCATGTTTGTTTTGGCTCGAGGCTCACTCATGCGTCCGCGCTATGATCAGGTGATGAACTTTGGCTGGAAAGTTTGCCTGCCAGTAACGTTGATTAATTTATTGATTACGGCTGCAGTCATTTTGATCTTTTCCCCAACGTTGTAATCATTACTAGCCATCACTGATGAACTAGGGTAAAGCTGATAAGGATAATAATCCCATGTTTACTACTATAAAAAAGACCGTCATTGGTATATTTACCATTGTCCGCAGCATGTGGATGGTCAATAGTCATGCGCTCAGGCCACGTGATACCATTCTTTATCCTGAAGAGCCGGTACCTGTACCGCCACGTTTTCGTGGACGTATTGTCCTAACGCGTGACCCTGATGGAGATGAGCGCTGCGTTGCCTGTAACTTATGTGCTGTTGCATGCCCAGTCGGTTGTATTTCGCTACAAAAAGCGGAGCGTGAAGATGGCCGCTGGTATCCAGAGTTTTTTCGGATCAATTTTTCACGATGTATCTTTTGTGGAATGTGTGAAGAAGCCTGTCCGACAACCGCTATTCAAATGACACCAGATTTTGAGCTTGGTGAATATAAGCGTCAGGACTTGGTTTACGAAAAAGAGCATTTGCTCATTTCAGGACCGGGTAAATATCCTGATTATAACTATTATCGTGTGACGGGTATGGCGGTCGCGGACAAACCAAAAGGGGCAGCTCAAAATGAATCTGCACCTATTGATCTAAGGAGCTTGCTGCCATGATGAATATCTTAAATCATCCTGAATTGGCAGGGTTTTACTCGCTTGCAGCCGTGGCTATTTTTGCCAGCCTGCGGGTGGTCACTCAAGCCAACCCCGTACATGCTATTTTATCAATGATTGTGTCATTGCTAGCGATTGCTGGGATATTTTTTGTGCTTGGTGCGCCATTCGCAGGCGCGCTTGAAATCGTGGTCTACGCAGGCGCTATCATGGTGCTGTTTGTCTTTGTCATCATGATGTTGAATCTCGGTATGAGTAATGATGAGCGCGAAGAGAAATGGCTAGATGCTGGCAGTTGGGCGATACCGACAGGTTTGACCATCATCATTGCTGTGATTCTTTATGCGCTGATTGGTCTTAATGACGACGGCACAGCGATGATTGGTGGTACCACCGTATCTGCCAAAGTAGTTGGCACGGTGTTGTTTACCAAATACGTGATGCTGATAGAAGTAGCAGCCTTATTGCTGTTGGCAGCTTTAGTGGCCGCTTATCATTTGGGTAAAGAAGCCAATGATGACGAGATTGTCAGTGACGACAGTCATAAAGGGCAGCCGAGTGCGGCTCGCACCAAGTCGTACAATCACGATAGCTCTCATGTAGAAAACAATGCAGCAGAAACGGCTGAACCTTATGAATATAAAGATGTTGATCCACGTGACTATGTGGGTGCAAAACGAGTCGTGGTTGTAAAACGAGTCACGCGCAAGGAGTCAGACTGATGGTACTAGCAGCGAGCGTGGCACAAGACGTATCGAATGTGCCGTTTGCCCATGAAGTGGCAGGCTTAGTACAGCCTGCTGCTGAGGCACAAAACTTATTGGGAATGATACCGATGAGCCATGGATTGATTTTGGCCGGTATTTTATTTGCCATTGGTTTGTGCGGCGTCATGGTACGACGTAATTTCTTATTTATGCTGATGAGCCTTGAGATCATGATGAATGCGACAGCATTGGCATTTGTCATAGCAGGGAGTCGCTGGGTCGATCCAGATGGGCAGATTATGTTTATCTTTATTTTGACGTTGGCAGCAGCCGAGGCCGCCATTGGTTTGGCAATATTATTGCGGTTTTATCATAAGCGTGGGCATCTAGATGTCGATACCGCCAATGAGATGAAAGGATGATGTCATGAGTTTATTACCATTAACCTTTATATTCCCGCTCGTTGGCTTTTTGATTTTAGCCTTTATGCGTGACAAGTTAACGGAGCAGGTGGCAGCGATTGTCGGTGTTGGTAGCATGTTGTTATCAGCATTGTGCACACTGGTTGTCAGTTATACCTTTTTGACCACCAGTCCAGCAGGAACGGTGATAGAAATACCGCTATGGACATGGTTCCAAGTTGGTGATTTTGCGCCAAATTTTGGACTTAGCTTTGATGGCTTGGCATTGACCATGACTGGCGTCATTACTGGTATTGGCTTTTTAATCCATTTGTTTGCTGCTTGGTACATGAAAGGCGATACAGGATTTGCACGCTTCTTTAGCTATATGAATTTGTTCGTCGCCAGCATGTTATTGCTGGTATTGGCAGATAACTTATTTTTACTCTATCTGGGCTGGGAAGGTGTGGGTATCTGTTCGTACTTGCTCATCGGTTACTATTATCACGATAGAGCCAATGGTCGCGCGGCGATAAAAGCCTTTACGGTTACGCGTGTGGGTGATGTGTTCTTAGCTTTTGGTCTATTTTTATTATTCCGCGAGTTTGGTACGCTCAATATTCAAGAGATTATCACGCGCGCGCCAGAAGTTTTTGACATCAATAATCCAATCATGATGTTAACCACTATGATGCTTGTGGGCGGTGCAATGGGTAAATCAGCCCAGTTGCCACTACATACGTGGCTTGCCGATGCGATGGCAGGTCCGACGCCCGTATCAGCGCTGATTCACGCTGCAACGATGGTGACAGCAGGGGTGTATTTAATCGCTCGTCTGCATCCATTATTTGAGCTGACGCCAGGTATTTTATTGTACTGGGTTGGCGGCGTAGGGGCATTAACGCTGGTCGTTGCTGGTTTTTGTGCATTGGCGCAAACAGACATCAAACGTATTCTTGCGTATTCAACCATGAGTCAGATTGGTTATATGTTCTTAGCACTTGGTGTGGGTGCATGGCAAGGGGCTATCTTCCATCTGATGACGCATGCCTTCTTTAAAGCATTGCTGTTTTTATCATCAGGTGCGGTTATTCTTGCGGTACATCATGAGCAAGATATCTTCAAGATGGGCGGCTTACGTAAAAAGATACCATTGGTATTTTGGTGTTATATCGTCGGTGGTGGTGCATTGGCTGCCATACCTTGGGTAACCGTTGGTTTTTACTCTAAAGAAGCGATTCTTTGGGAAACCTATGCGACAGGTCACTTAGTATTGTTCTACATGGGTGTGTTTGGGGCATTCTTAACGGCTATTTATACCTTCCGTATGATTTGGATTATCTTCTTTGGTGAAGAGAAAACCCATGCACACAAATTGTCAGGGGTATCGTATTGGTTACCGCTTACTGTGCTGCTAGTGCTATCAACAGCGGTTGGTGCATGGATTACGCCGCCATTACAAGGCGTGTTGCCAGAGAGCGTTGGGCATCTATTAGAAGTGGCAGGTCAAGCACATGCTAAGCACACGGCAGAATATATCGCGATGGGTGCGATGGCAGCTGGTTTGATCATCGCTGCACTGCTCTATGTGGTAAATAAAGGTCGCATACTAACCAGCTTCAAACGTTCACGCATTGGTGGTGGGCTATATCACTGGTGCTATCACGGTCTAGGCTTTGATGCGCTATATGATCTAATTTTTGTAAAACCCTTTTTATTCATCGGCCGCTTATTTAAAGCCGACCCTATTGATAAAACGTGGTATGTATTACCCAAGCTGGCTTCAGCAGGTAATAAGATATTGTCTGCGACGCAAACAGGGTCACTTCGAGGTTATGCGACAAGCTTTGGCTTGGGCATGGCTGTGCTGTTGGTGCTGGTAATGATGACGGTGGTATAAGATGATTGAGTTACAACAAACGTGGATGCTACCAGCATTAATCGCAATTCCTTTTATTGCAGGGTTGCTGTGTTGGCTGGTAGAGCGATTTAATAAGCGTCTGCCGCGCTGGATCGCGTTGGTCGGTATGATATTGACCTTTGCACTATCACTGGTGCTCTGGCAGTACGGCAATTTTAGCGGTATGAGCAAGCAAGTCATTGCACCAGACTCAGCAGTGCCTTGGGTGGCTGAATTCAGTGTGCCGTGGATACCAAGCTTTGGTATCAGTTTTCATTTGGCGCTAGATGGTTTATCACTATTAATGGTGGCATTGACAGGTCTGCTCGGTATTGCTGCTGTGGCCTGTTCATGGAATGAGATTCAACGCCGCGTTGGTTTCTTCCATCTAAACTTGCTTTGGAGTCTGGGCGGCGTCATTGGTGTTTTCTTAGCCATTGATTTGTTCTTATTCTTCTTCTTCTGGGAGATGATGCTGGTTCCTATCTATTTCTTGATCGCTATTTGGGGTCATGATGTGGTCGGTAAAACCAAAGAATATGCGGCCACCAAGTTCTTTATCTATACCCAAGCCTCTGGTCTTATCATGCTGATTGGTATTTTGATATTGGTTATTATCAGCTACGCACAAAAAGGTGTGGTGAGCTTTAACTATAATGATTTACTCGGTACGTCACTTGGCGGCTGGGAATATCCAATCATGCTGTGTTTCTTTATCGGCTTTGCAGTTAAGTTGCCGATTATTCCATTCCATGGCTGGTTGCCAGATGCGCATGCGCAGGCACCAACAGCAGGTTCGGTGGATTTGGCAGGGGTTTTGATTAAGACTGCGGCTTACGGTTTGATTCGATTTGTTTTACCGTTATTTCCTGTGGCATCTCAAGAGTTTGCGCCGATTGCGATGACGTTGGGTACGATTGGTATCTTTTACGGGGCATGGTTGGCCTTTATGCAAACCGATATGAAGCGTTTGCTGGCTTATACCAGTATCTCGCACATGGGATTTGTAGTATTGGCTATTTATGCTGGTACGCTACTGAGCTTGCAAGGTTTGATGATTCAGATGCTGGCGCATGGCTTAAGCTCAGCGGCACTCTTTATCATGGCAGGGCAGTTGTATGAACGTTTGCATACGCGCGATTTGACTTTAATGGGCGGCATGTGGGGACAGTTCCGTTACTATGCACCGATATTGATGTTCTTCTGTGCCGCGCTGCTGGGTATCCCTGGTACAGGTAACTTCATCGGCGAATTTATGATCTTATTTGGCTCATTTGCTCAATATCCGGTATTCGTGGTATTTGCAACGTTTAGCTTGGTATTGGCAGGATTGTACTCGCTGATACTGATCCACCGTGCTTTATTTGGAACAAATAATATTGCCGAACTGGCGCTCGAAGAGACTAAGTCACATGGGTTGCCCACGCGCAGACTAAAAGATTTGGGCAAACGTGAGCTGTCATTGTTACTGGTATTGGCCGCTGGACTGGTATGGCTTGGACTTTATCCGCAGCCGTTCCTCGATACGTCGAGTCACGCGATGCAGTGGATCAACAATGCGTATATATACAGTCAAGTAACACAGGTAGATGCATCGCAGTTGCTTGATGCAATGGAGGCACGTTAAGTCATGAATAATATTACAATGAATGATTTGATGGGATTGTTGCCTTACGCGCCAATTATTATCGTAGTCATTACGGTATTGGCAGTTATGATTGCCATTGCAATCAAGCGCTCGCATATGGTCACTGCGGCAATCACGGTTGCCGGTTTGAATATCGGTTTGTTTACCTTAATTGGTCAAATGCTGGGTATTGTTAATAGTGGTAATATGATGCCAAACGCTGAGCAGTTATTTGTCATTGATAACTTCGCTCAGTTTAATATGGTGGTTATTTTTATCTGTGCATTGGCCTGCTGTACGCTATCGTATGCGTATCTGGCCAATTTAAAAGACAATAAAGACGAGCTATATTTGCTCATGTTGCTATCGACGATTGGCGCCTTACTCATGGTAAGCGCTCAGCACATGGCATCGTTCTTTATGAGTTTAGAGATGCTATCAGTGCCGCTCTATGGATTGCTAGCTTATACGTATATGCGTAATCGCTCGCTTGAGTCGGGTTTAAAGTATTTGGTATTGTCTGCGACTGCATCGGCGACGTTGCTCATGGGCATGGCTTTTATTTACGCAGAAGTTGGCTCATTGGCTTTCAAGCCCATCAGTATGATGCTGACCAATCTATTTGAATCGCCACTATTGATTCTTGGTGCGGCAATGATGATGTTCGGTATTGCCTTTAAACTGTCTGCGGCACCATTTCATATGTGGACGCCCGATGTTTATGAAGGCGCACCAGCACCTATCGCAACCTTTTTAGCGTCAGTTTCAAAAGTGGCGATGATGGCGCTCGCGGTTCGCTTTTTGATTGATACGTCTTTGTTGGCACTGCCCTCGGTACAGATGTTGCTGATGGTGATGGCAACCTTGTCAATTTTGGTGGGTAACTTATTGGCCATACGCCAAACCAGCCTAAAACGTCTACTTGGTTACTCTTCGATTGCCCATATGGGTTATGTGCTGATCGTCATTGTTAGCATTGGTGCAGCAGCTGATAGTATCTCTAGTATGTATATGGCGATTTATGCGTTTACCTCTATTGGTGCCTTTGGGGTTGTGACCTTGATGTCGAGTCCATATCGCTTGTCTGGTGAAGCGGATGAGTTAACGCATTATCAAGGACTGTTTTGGCGTCGTCCTGTATTGACCGCTGTTATGACGATTATGATGTTGTCATTGGCAGGTATTCCTTTGACGGCAGGTTTTATCACTAAGCTATTTGCGATATTGTCTGCGGTACAAGGTACTCATTGGTTCTTAGCCGCAATGATTATTCTCGGTAGTGCCATCGGTTTGTTCTATTATTTGCGCGTTATGCTCACGTTGTTCAAACGTCCTAAGCAATTTATTGAATTTGATGTGTCTGGACAATGGGGTATTCGTATGGGCGGTATAATGGTGATTGCGGTAACTGCCATTATCGTCTTCTTCGGTGTCTTACCCAATAGTATGATTGAGTGGGCAAGTCTGGCACGTATCTGGTAGCTGTCAGATGTGGTAAGTTGTTATCATAGAGAAAAGGTAAGCCACTGTATACGGTGGCTTGTCTATTGTTACGGTTAGAAAACCAAGATGCGCCTGCTTTGTGATAAGCTTGGCGCATCTTTTCGTTTGTAGCGTCTAATAATTCAATAAGTATAAATACTAGGTGGGTGAACAATTATTATGAGTGAAAATATTCAAAAGGTAACGGTGCTCAGCAAAACCACATGGACACCAAATCTATTTAGCTTTACGGTGAGCCGTCCTGACAGTTTTAAGTTTACCGCAGGCCAATTTGTACGTTTGGGCGTCAATCCTAGCCAGTTACAGTATTATAAGCAGCAAAGCGACGCATCTGATGATGGCGTCGATGAAGCAGCGAATACAGCATTGAATGAAGATATCTTTCGTGCCTATTCAATAGTGTCGTCCCCTTTTGACGAAGTGCTAGAATTCTTCTCTATCGTGATTCCAGATGGTGCATTTACCTCGCAGTTACAACACTTGCAAGTAGGCGATGAATTGCTACTCAATACAATGCCATTTGGTTTTCTAACCTTAGCCCGTTATCAAAAACCCTTGCCAAAAGATCTATGGCTACTAGCGACTGGTACTGGTTTGGCTCCTTTCTTATCCATGTTACAAGATTTAAAGACATGGGAAGATTACGAGCATATTATTCTTGCCTACAGCGCACGTTCAACGGAGGAGCTTGCTTATGTGGAGAAGATTGAAAGCTTGCAAGAAGAATTTGGTTCGTTGGTAGATAACCCAGCGACACTGACCTTTATTCCTATTGTTACTCGTGAGTCTGTCGAAGGGGCATTGACAGAACGTCTGCCAAAGCTGTTGTTAGAGGGTACTTTGCAAGCGCGAGCAGGTATCGAGCTGGATATCGATAGTACGCATGTCATGCTATGTGGTAATCCAGATATGGTAGAAGATACCAAAGAGACATTAAAATCGTTAGGGTTGGTCATGAACCGACGCGGTGAGGGTAATATTGCAGTAGAAAACTATTGGTAAGTATCAGCTGTGAGCAGACACAGGGTTGATATTGACCATCTGTAAGCTATTTTTTATACCATAACGCGGTCTCTAAAAGTAAATAGGCTTTCAGAGACCGCGTAATGGTATAAAAAAAGCAAACATGCTTTAAACTTGGCTAGGTTCGGTGGCATCCTCTATCGGTCTGATTGGACCTTGCATCAGCTGCGGTTCATCATCATCGCTAATGATGTCTTCATTGCTACTGGCAGCCAGTAAATCCCGATAGTTGATTTGTGTTTTTAAAACCATCTGCTCTTCTTCAAGCTCGCCATAGTTCACTTGAACCTTATGCAGCGTGCTAATGATTTTTTTGTTGCTCTTGAGCCAACGATTGATATCAAGATAAATGACTTCATCTTTTGTACGAGCAATATTGATATAAGACAGAATAAATCCTAAAGGATCTTTTTTGAGGATACTATGATAAAACCAGATGAAAAGCTTAACCCCTTGACGTTTGAGAAACGACTCACAACGTAGGTTGAGTACATCGGTATAGGTCTGCTGCCCAAAAACAAAGCGCTGAACATTACGATCAAGCTGCACATGGACCAAGCTAAAATTACTGGCCACCTCAGCATAAATGCCACTGGTATTGACTGTACAGAATAATCGAAACCAGTCGTCATGCATCTCAACACGCAATTCTAAAATGGCTTTTACATTATCAGTGACAAATTTCTGCAAGGCGTCGTTGACATATTTTTGGGCAACGGGCAGAGCGATTTCGTCTTCTAGCTTGTCAGTCGTTTTATTATATATTTGCTTAATAGACTGAGTAAGGCGCTCCCAGCCTCCGCTAAATGACTCGTCAAAACGGTCACCCATATTTTCGAAAAACTCATCGAAATTGTCTGAATCATTCACGTTGTCATTCATGTTATCAAAGCCACTCAAACTTATTATCCTTATAATAATAGGGGTCGTTATTTAATACTTATAAAACAGTATATAGTAAATGTGATGGCTTCAAAATAAACACCTACACTTTGTAGTAATTCATTTGATGACGCCTGCTGCTAAAGTAAAACAAACATTGCTATAACAAAAACATCATTGCTACCGATCTATTTTATTTGAAGCTACTGGGCCTATTAATCAGCCGATCAGAGCTGCTGGCATAGCAAAAGTGGGTGAAAATACGGCATCACAGTTATACTGGCAGTATAATTCTATGTCATGTTATGATAGCACTGGCATTGTTTTAGGCTCTGTAGCAATAGTGCTTTTTATTTGTTTGACTTGATTTTTATCCGCTGAGACCTATTGTGGCCTATATCAAAGATTCACAAAGTTACCATTTTTCTGCTCAAGCGCCCAAGCGTGATTTGGGTTTGCCTATCGCGATTGTGATCGCTGTTGCGATACATGTCGGGATTATCTTTGGTATCAGCTTTTCGATGGGTAAAGATCCCGCTGCAATGATGCAAGACGTCGCAAAAGCCCTCACGGACAACATGCAACCAAATGAAGACGCGCATTTCATTGCCAATGCGTCACAAGAAGGTGGTGGCACAATAGAGGAGACGCTGCGGCAAGAGACTGATCAAACCAGTCCTTTGTCCGCTGAACAAATGAGTGAGACGCAAGACGTCATCAATTTACAGCGGCAAGTTCGTCAGCAGCGCTATCAAGAAAGTTATCTACGCACCACTTTGAGCTGGCGTCAAGCAACGGTTGAGTCTGATAATGATAGCAAACAAGCACAAGACGATGCCATGGCACAAGAAGAGCGGCTACGCAAACAAATAGCTACATTAGAAGCACAGCTCTCCCAGCGTCAGCAAGTCTATGCGACCAAATCAAAAGTCGTGACGATGGATAGCAATTCGACCACGCGCGGTGTCGCAGCAGATTATATCAATACCTTTCGTGAGCATGTTGAGCGTGTTGGTAACTTGCACTATCCAGTACAAGCTCGTGCCCAAGGCATTACAGGTGATGTGCGCTTGATGGTCATCATTAATAACGATGGCAATATTAAAGCCATTCGTCTGCTAGAGAGCTCGAACTCGACAATACTAGACGAAGCGGCAAAACAATCAGTGCGTCAAGCGGCGCCTTTTGGTCAATTTACCAAAGATATGAAAAATATTGTAGAGTTGCGCCTGATACGGACGTATCGCTATAGTGACAAAGTCGATGTCACTTATTAACATTTGTGGTTAAATACCACATAGACAGACATCAAAAAATATTAACATGCATTTATCAAAACATTTATAGAATAAAGAGTCAGTATGGAATTTTTAGGTTTCACCATCGATATCGCAACGCTAACCGCCAGTGCAGTAGTGTTAACAACCAAGCTAGCGTTGGCCATTCTAATATTCGTCATCGGACTGTGGTTGGCCAAAAAAGCAGTAAGCATCGCACATAAGGTCATGCTAAAAAGTCGCTTGGATGACACGGTCGCCAGCTTTTTAGGTCGTTTATTGTATGGCGTTTTACTCGTCGTGGTTACCCTAGCGGCTTTAAGTAAGGTAGGCGTACAGACGACATCTGTCGTTGCGATCTTGGGTGGTGCAGCGGTCGCCATTGGTTTGTCATTAAAAGATCAGTTATCAAACTTTGCAGCTGGCATCATGATTGTGACTTTTCGCCCATTTGTCAGTGGCGATTATGTCCAAATCAACGGCTTTACTGGTACAGTGGGCGAAATCACTTTGGTCAATACGCATTTAACGACGACCAATAACCACGATATCATCATTCCAAACGGTAATATCACAACTTCAGCGATCACCAATTATTCATCGTTGCCCAATCGCCGTGTTGATATCACAGTCGGTATTGGTTACGACGCAGATATTAAAGCGGCTAAAACCGTCATGCTTAACTTGGCACGAAATAACCCTTTGGCCTTTACTGATCCTGAGCCGATCGTGCGTGTTACCAACTTGGGCGATAATTCGGTGGATTTGACTTTGAATGTTTGGACCACCAATGCTGACTGGTGGTCAATGCAGTGTGAGTTGCTAGAACAATTCAAAGTGGCACTAGACGATGAGAAAATTGAGATTCCATTCCCGCAGCGTAGTGTCCATGTCAAAGGTCTAGATCAAATGATTAACCAAATGGGTGAATCACAAAAACTACCGATGAAAAAAGACTAAAGCATGTCCTCAATTTAAACATGGGACCGTAAAAGGTCCCTAATCTAGACATATGGATTTGGCAAATCCAGATTTGCTAAAATATCGATCTCAAACCTTTCCATTTCATCTTGTTCGGCCTGTCCAAGCTCATGATCGAAGCCCAGTAGATGCAGTGCCCCATGTATCAGCAGATGGCTGATGTGCTGATCTACTGCTTTGTTCTGCTCTTCGGCTTCACGCACCATAACGTCATGACAGATAACGAGCTCACCGAGCGGTAATGTGGGCATTAGCTCAATGATAGCAATGGGCAAATCGCTTGGGTAAGATAGAATGTTGGTTGCATAATCTTTATCACGTGCTTCCAGATTTAATGCCTGTCCTTCAATCTCATCAGTAATATATATGTCTAGCGCTTTTGTTTTTGACTGCCAGCGCTCAGGCTCAATATCCTCAAAGTAAGGCAGCGTCAAACCTTGAGGCATACGCTCATTCACATAATCTAACGTTGCCATTATGATGCGCACTAAATTATCTCGCTGATAAAAGGTATCAAGTATCTCATCATCAATACTTTCAGTCGCGTTGATATCGAGTGCTACTAAATCTGCATCGTTATTCGTCATGTCATCATTTACGTGATCTTGGTCATCGTTAGACTGACTCATGTCATTATCCTTTTATCGGTTGATGAGACGATGTCTCTAAATATTATTATCTCAAACATTTCAGTGTTGCCTGACTGCATAATCAATCCAATATAAAATCAATATAGTGCTGCCAACGTTATATTTTTTAGCAAAAAACCGGACTACTCTAGAAGTAATCCGGTTTTTTATTTTAGAATGACAGCTTAAGCGTGCCAGTTTATAATTTAGCCGCGGCGTTAGCAATCACTTGTCTACGCTCTTGCTCTTTAATGCGCTCAAACTTGCGTTTTTCTTCTAGTATCAATTGCTCTTCATCAAACACATCGTAAGCTTCGACGATTTTTTGTACCAACTGATGGCGTACCACGTCTTTTGAGTCAAACTTAGTGATATGAATCTCTTCAATACCGCTTAGAATCTCCATCGCTTGTGCCAAGCCTGATTTGTGGCCACGTGGCAAATCGACCTGAGTGATGTCACCCGTAATCACGGCACGTGAGCCAAAGCCCAAGCGCGTCAAAAACATTTTCATCTGTTCAGGGGTGGTGTTCTGGGCTTCGTCTAGAATGACAAACGAGTTATTTAGTGTACGACCACGCATGTAAGCAAGTGGCGCAACTTCAATGATCTGACGTTCAATCATTTTGCCCACTTTTTCAAAGCCAAGCATCTCATACAACGCATCGTACAATGGACGCAAATACGGATCGATTTTTTGGGTCAAATCACCTGGTAAGAAGCCCAGTTTTTCACCCGCTTCTACTGCTGGGCGCACCAATAAAATACGCTCAATCTCATTACGCTCAAGCATATCGACTGCACAGGCAACCGCTAAATACGTCTTACCTGTACCAGCAGGGCCAATACCGAACGACACATCAGAGCTCAGGACGTTTTTTACATAACGCTGCTGATTGCCGCCACGAGGAACAATACGACCCTTACGTGTGCGTAAGCTAATGGGCGTAAACTCACTGGCTTCTAACTCATCTTCGTACTCTGCATCGTCATCGTCTTGCTCATCGGCTTCCATGTCTTCATCACGCGAGAGGCTGGATTGAATGATGAGGTGCAACTCTTCTGCGCTGATGTCTTTTGAGTTTTGGGCTTCGTCTACCATTTTATATATAATGCGCTCACCGCGCTCGACACCAGTCACATCGCCACTGAGGCAAAAGTCGCCTTGGCGTTGGCTGATTTTGATGTCGAGGCGTTCTTGGATATATTTCATGTGATTGTTGTATTCACCAAGTACAGTTTTTAGCTGGGCTGGTGTCAATGATTCAAACTTTATACGGCGGCTCATGGAATCAGTCAAGCGATTATCCTTATGTTGTGTACCCGATACTATGATGTATTTTTAATAAAGTGACGGGTTTAAACGGAAAATAGTCATTAGGTTTATATTAATTTTAGATCGTAGAGATAAAAATAACGGCAATGTTTTAAAAATTATTATTGGTTATTGGTTATTGGTTATTGGTTATTGGTTATTGGTTATTGGTTATTGGTTATTGGTTATTGGTTATTGGTTATTGGTTATGAAGAGAAATAAATGTCTTGTCTTTATTATGGTAGATAGTTTTTAAATTTCAAGCAGTACATTCGCCAGATAGCCCTGTTTTTGTATGACGATTGCAACTACCTCAAGTGGTTTTTGTTTTGTATGACTCAAGAGAGGATATCTCAAATATCCTAAACTTGACATGCGATTGATACACGTTTTATGTACGGTTAAGAGCATAAAGGAAAAGGCAATTTATGGTAATCTACGAGTCATATCACCCATTTTATAATTGATCGTAAAGCTGGCGTACAATAATAAAATCATGAGAGAACAATAATATAGTTGGGTCGAAATAAAACAGATACGTGAATAGCCACGTGCTACTGGTATAAATGTTCCTTGCGTGCTGCTAAACAGAGGCGGCGCAACATTCATCTCAGTAGCACTGTATCGGTTTTAAAGTAAATCGACTATATATGAGCGTATTTGGTACGCTGACTCAATCAATAGCAATAGGCATAACAATTAGGAACAACCATGATGCAAAAAACGGATTCAAATTTATCGCAGGCTACAACGAAAGAAGCAGTCACTGAGCAGCAGGTGCTTATCGCTGGAGGGGGGCATGTAGGCTTGTCCTTTGCATTGCTATTGGCGCATCATGGCATCGCTAGCACCTTATTAGAAAAAAACCGTTATCCAGTCATTAGTCCTACCGATGATAGAACACGCAGTCATTATTTAGACAGTCGCAATACCGCACTATCACGCCGTACAGTACAGATTTATCAAGAAATTGGTCTGTGGGATGAGCTACAAAGCCATGCGTGTCGCATCGATACGGTGCAGATTAGTGAGCAGGGTAGCTTTGGGCGTGCTCAATTGAATAAAGCGGAAGAAAAGGTCGAATCGTTTGGGCAAGTGATCGAAAATGCGTGGCTCGGACGTAAGCTGTTATTGGCGGCTCAACAAGAGCCATTGATTACGCTGATTGATGGCGCCAACGTGATAGCAGTTGAACAGCATGTCAACAGTGTCACACTCAGCTTTAACCAAGATGGCGAAGAACAAAATGAGCAGCAATTGCAAGCCAGTGTTTTGGTCGCTTGTGATGGACGTGACTCTTCGGTGCGTCAGCTACTAGATATTGGTACGACGACTTATGATTATGGACAAAGCGCGATTGTCGGTGTGGTTGAGACAGACAAACCTCATCTCCATACCGCCATTGAACGCTTTAGTCCGGCAGGTCCATTAGCGGTGCTGCCATTGACGGATCCAGAGGGCGATGGTAATGATGCACATCAAGAAGGCTACAGACGCTCAGTCGTTTGGATATGTCCAAAAGGGGAAGAGACGCAGTATCTAGAAGATGATGCGCATTTTCTGACGACGTTACAGCAAGGATTTGAACAACGGGCAGGCACGTTTAGGGCTGCTGGTCGACGCGGCGCGTATCCATTGACCCGAGTATTGGCGGATAGGCAGGTGGTGGGTCGCTGCGTCATCATGGGTAATGCCGCTCATACTCTACACCCTGTGGCAGGGCAAGGTTTTAACCTTTGTATGAGAGACGCTCATGTCTTGGCGCAAATGATGAATGTACAAGTGTTAAGAGGCGACGACATTGGAAACACGCAATTGCTCCAACGCTATGAGAAAGCCAGAAAAGCGGATCAAAAACGAGTCATCCGCTTTTGTGATGCCGTGGTGCATGGCTTTACACATACCAATCCAGCCGTGAAGCTAGCGCGAAACGTGGCTTTGGTTGCGTTTGACAAACTACCCAATATTAAACCATTAGTGGCCACTTATGCGATGGGCTTAAAATCTTAAATTTAAAAGTCTATCGGCGTAGATTGTGTTAAATAATGAAGCGATAAATACTATGAGCAAACCACCGCTCAATAAAGGATATTCCATGAAAAACAACCATACATTGATTATAGGTAGCGGTATCGTTGGTGCCACGCTTGCATTAAAGCTGGCACAAGCAAAAATGCCAGTGACTTTGATTGATGCTCGTCCTGCACGTGATGAATCAATGTGGCAAGCGGTATTGAATAAGCGCGATGCCCGTGTCTATGCGCTAAGCTTAGCCAGTATCCATCTGCTAGAAGACGTAGGGGCGTGGCAAAAAATTGCGGCCTCCAAACGCAAAGCAGACTATTCGCAAATGCAAGTATGGCAATTGAATGGTATGGGCGAGTTGCTATTCGGTGATAGCGATAGCCAAAACGTCGCGCCTGACATACTGGGTAGCATGGTTGAGCCTGCCGTCATTGAACATGCACTGTGGCAGCGCATCAATGACGAGACAGTCAGTGACTATCTCACCGTTGTCGCAGGTCAAAAAGTGGTGAACATGGATTGGCTTGGTACTGATAAAGGCTATCGTGTGACTTTAAACGACGGCACAATCATTGAGGCCGCGCTAGTGGTTGGCGCAGATGGTCGAAACTCCTTTGTGCGTCAACAAGCTGGCATTGGGCTTGATACCTTAGATTATCATCAAACTGCGATTTGCTGTGCCATTCAGACAGAAAAGCCGCATCAAGCGACGGCGCGCCAAGCCATGCTGCCTACGGGGACTTTAGCCTTATTGCCTTTGGCTGATATTACAGATACGGACAAAGCCAATCCACACTACTGGCAGTCAGTCGTTTGGACATTGCCGCGCAATCAAGCACTGTCACTACTGGAAGAAGAGGATCGCTTTATCGCGGATAAGCTTGCGGCTGCGACGAACTATGAGCTTGGCGCTATCCAGCAAATTGAATCAATCGCCAGTTTCCCATTAATGGCACAACAAGCGAAGAGCTATGTCGCTGATAATTTAGTCTTAATCGGTGATGCAGCGCATGGCGTCCATCCGCTAGCAGGTCAGGGGTTGAACCTCGGTATGCTCGATGTGCAAGTATTGAGTAAGCAGTTAACCCATGACTTTGCCCGTAGTGGCAGTAAGCTTTGGGGTAGCATTCAGACTTTACGTGTTTATGAGCGCTCGCGACGTCCGCACAATAGCTTGATGATGCACAGTTTTTCTGCGCTTAACTGGCTGTTTGCAGGGTCACTTGCTCAAGCTCGTCCTGTGCAGCAAATCCGTAATGAAGGCATGTACCGCGTCGGTAAAATCAAGCCATTGATGCGCTTGTTTGCAAAGCAGGCGAGTGGGGTGTAGCAATATAAGGAAAAAACGTGGCTAAAAAGTTATGTGAAACGATAGTGGTTTTGGTAAGCGTTCTAGCATTATTGGGGTGTCAAACATCATTAAAAAATATTGAGCCAAACCAAATTATCGAAGGAACACCTATTACCTTATTGCCAGAAGCTCCTGATTCAGACGTTGTTGGGGTGCTTGATGACATCGATCACTGTCCAAATACACCTAAAAATGTCTCAGTAGATGAGCTTGGCTGCCCGATGCCTGTTGACTTAATGGATCTCATTACAATGGATATGAGAATATTCTTTAAGCGTAATAGCAATGAGCTACAATCGAAGTATTTTCCAGAACTGGAAAAAGTAACTGATAAAATGCTAACCAGTCCTGATCTGGATCTGGTGGTCGTACTATCTGGTCATACCTCTGAGCCTGAAGCACTGCAATTAACGATGACTGGTGAAAATCTCAAACAGAGAGCAGGCGGCCAATTTCAATTGGGACGTAAGCGGGCACAGTTAGTAAAAAGCTACTTAATCAATAAAGGTGTGCCTACTAGTAAAATTTATAGTTTTGATTGCGCCGATAATATGCAAGTTACGCCCAATGATACCGAGGAAGGTACACTAATGAATCAGCGTGTCTATGGGAAGGCACTACCAGCCTATGACTTTTTCAATGGTCAAGGTCATGGGCAGATGGACTCGTTTGACAGATACAAAGCCTTTTGTCAGCAGTTTTAGGAAGAAAAGTCATGTCAAATAAGTTATGGGCAACGATAACCACTATAGCAGTACTCACCTCGACGCTCGCAGCGTGCCAAACGCCATTAAAAAGCACTGCGCTAAATCAAAGTATCGAAGAATTACCTATTACCTTAGTACCAGATATCCCAGACTCAGACGGTGATGGGGTGCTTGACGATAGAGACGAGTGTCCTGAAACGCCTTTAAATGTAGTAGATAAGCTTGGTTGTTCGATGCCGATGGATCTAATGAGTCTTATTACAATGGAATATCGGGCCTTTTTTGCAAAAGGTAGTAGTGAATTAGCACTTGAGTATCAGTTTGAGCTAGATAGAGTGGCAATGCAGATGAAAAAATACGATATCGCTACCATGAAAATTGATGCTCACATCTCAGAAGATGAGCTCGACCAAGTTTCTAATTCTCTGAGCAGAGATAGAGGGCTTATGGTTAAGAACTACCTTATTTTAAAACACGACATTGAACCTAGTCGTTTGAGTACTTTTGATTGTAGCATTAGAGCGCCTATTGCACCCTCTGATACCGAAGAAGGCAAATCCTTTAACCGCCGTGTTTATGGACTAGTCAAAGAGCCAAAAGTAAACGCTTATAATGATCTGGTTGATTTAGCTTCAAAGATATGTGTCGAGTTTTAAATCGTAGTCAATCTTAACAACTTGCACTTATCCAAGCGCCGAAAAAAACACCATTAACACTGGCGAGACAATATTAATAATAAAGCCAAAACTGATTGCCAGTGGCACGACTTTTAGACCACCTGATTGCTGGATAATCGGCAAAGTAAAATCCAAGCTTGTCGCGCCACCAAGCCCAACAGCAGCAGAAGGATACTTGCGCATAAAGACTGGAATAAAGAGTAACGCAAAAAACTCGCGTACCAAATCATTAAATAGCGCGACACTGCCCCAAACTGCGCCATAAGCATCAGTCATCACAATCGCTGAGAGCGAATACCAGCCAAATCCTGACGCCAACGCTAAACCTTTTGCCCATGACACATCCGTAAATAATAAAGCAAAAATCAGTCCGCCGACTAACACCGATAACGTAAAGATGATACTCATCTCCACGCCGCGTCTATTCAATAGCACCTCTTTTAAGGTGATGCCTGACCCTTTTAAGCCAATACCGACCAATAAAATCAGTATCATCAATAGTACAGTCATAGTGTTTTCAGGTGGCATGTAGTCAGCTGGTAATAAATACCCAATTATCATGCCAATCGCCACACAAAATACTTGTGCTAAGCTGCCACGAATACTGACGCGATGCGCTTTTGACTTTATGCTGGGTTTTTTAGCATGCCATG
Organism: Psychrobacter alimentarius; assembly: GCF_001606025.1. Classification (NCBI taxonomy): domain Bacteria; kingdom Pseudomonadati; phylum Pseudomonadota; class Gammaproteobacteria; order Moraxellales; family Moraxellaceae; genus Psychrobacter; species Psychrobacter alimentarius. The sequence goes on from NZ_CP014945.1 coordinate 829,608, forward strand.
GACGCATGTGGTCAAACAACATAAGAGCGAATAAACCTGTGCCAACCGTGAGTATCGATAAGACCGTCACGTATAAAGCGATCTCGCCAATCTGACTGCCTAAGCCTTCCACTTGCGACAGCTCAATACCAATGAGTCCCAAGATGACAAACACCAAATAAGACAGGCCTTTGTCTGCAAACTTGGTCATGGTTGGGTTAGAAGGAATGGCAAAACCAATGAACATTGGCATCAATACCAAAACAAGAGTGATTAGGCTGTGCATGGTGGTAGGCTCGCAGCATTTTTAATAGGGCATTTTGGACAAGCCGACGATTGTAGCACACTGGGTCATAATGGTGGCACGTGCGTCAAAGGGTGATGCATACGCCCCAGTTGATTGATGAAAAAAGAATATAATAATGACAAGCATTTACCTGATAAACATTTGTTGTTACATTAGAGTATTCAGATAGCTGATCTTTATTATGTCACTTTACCAACTCAAGTCTCAATTTCAAGATCAGCTGCGCCCTGTTAGCGATATGCTGGTTAAGCATCATTGTACTGCAAATCAAGTGACTATCAGCGCGGTCGTGTTAAGCATGGGTACGGCTTATGTGATTGCGACGCGGGCAGGAGAGAGTCCACGTTTATGGTTATCATTGCCTTTGTCTTTGTTCATGCGTATGGCGCTAAATGCAATCGACGGCATGATGGCACGTGAGCATGGACAGGCATCGACAATGGGTGCCTTACTCAATGAAGCAGGCGATCTGGTAGCAGATACGGCATTTTTTATCAGCATTTTGCCGCATTTGAATCAGACGACAATATCGGGCGCTCATAATCATGGCTCTTATCAGCAGCATATTGCCAGTTTGTCCTTATTAAGCATCAGTACAGAGCTGTTGGCAATTGGTAGTAATATAGGTTTCCAAGAGCGAGGCAATCAAGGGCCACTAGGAAAAAGCGATCGTGCGTTATTGCTTGGGGTGCTTGGTACGGTGATGGGGATGAAGTTACCGCTCACGCGTTTAAGTGCTTGTCTATCACCATTGTTCATCATCTCAGAAGCATTACTCATCAAAACGTGTCTAAACCGCTTACGGTTTATCGCTGAGCTTTATCTGCGAAGTAATCCACCCCAACTTCGGTCAAACCGCGCAGTTTTTTTGAGTCATGCCGATGACAATACATTCGAGCAATTGCTTACTAAGAAAATACAGTTACCTTTAAAGCATACTTCATCAAAATTAGATACTCTCTCAGAGATAACTCACGCATCGACTCCCCATCATTTGGATATTCAAACCATGGCTAAGCCTTCATCACCTCATTATTTTCATCAATCGGCATGTGATCAGACACTGCCCATCAGTGGCGAAAGCTGTTTTAATGCTTACGATGGCACGGCGATCTATTACCGTTATTGGTTGACCATGCCGATAGCTGACATAAAACTACAAGCAGCCAATCAGTTATTACGCCAAGTAATTTTGTTACACCGTGGGCATGAACATTCGGGACGACTGGCAGAGCTTGGTGTACAGTTTGCAAGGGCAGGTTATCAGGTATTTGCATGGGATGCGCGTGGTAATGGACGTTCAGGTGGCATCAAAGATCATGCTGATAGCGTCACAGAGCTTGAACGAGATTTGAATGATTTTGTGCAGTTGGTCAGAGCGCAGACGGGCATAGCTATCGAAGACACGTTGATTGTGGCGAGCAGCATAGGGGCTGTGTTAGCAGCAGCATGGGTACACGATTATGCACCCAACATCCGCGGGATGATACTGGGTACACCTGCGCTTAATATTCGCTTGTATATGCCGTTTGCCATTCCAACGCTAAAAGTAGCACGTACCCTTGGTGTGATGTCTCGTGTGAGCAGTTATGTGAAGGCGCAGGTGCTCACTCATGATAAGGCAGCGCAGGAAGCATACAATGCCGATCCGCTAATATCGAGTAGTATCTCAACGGATCTGTTGATTGACACTCACGCCACAGGGCAGCGTTTGCTCGACGATGCTGCTGCTATTACTGCGCCTGTTTTTGTGTTGTGTGCCGGCAAAGATTATGTGGTAGATAAACAAGCTGAGCGTAATTTTTATGAAGCCATTAATACACCTATCAAGCGCTGGCAGCTATACCCAGACAGCTATCATGCTATTTTTCATGAGACCAATAGAGCGGATGTGTTTGCAGATTGTCTTGATTTTGCTGAGCAAGTATTTGCAACGTCAGTACAAATACCAGATCTAAATGATGCGCATCTTGCCAGCGCCAGCAAGGACAAAGTCGATCGTTTAGCGATTAAGCCATTTAATCCAAGCTTTGCTATCACGCGCTTTGCCATGCAAAAATTTGGTCATGTCAGTCAAGCCATCTCGGCAGGGCTTGAGCACGGTTTTGACTCTGGCAGCTCATTGGATCAAGTGTACAATAATACCCCAAGTGGACGTGGTACAGTTGGGCGTGCCATAGATAAGTTCTATTTAAATAATATTGGTTGGCAAGGAATCCGAGTACGACGCAAGCACTTATTAGAATTAGCAGGTGAGGCGATCGCGCATGTACAAATGCAGAAAGAGGCTAAAGACGGTCAGCATGCCCTTATCTCTGAACAGCCAAAGCATATCCCAAGATCATATACTCCAAAACTATTAGATATTGCGAGTGGTCACGGCGTTTACGTATTTGATTTGCTGGAAAAGTTTGACAATTTACATGCTGAGCTGCGTGATTATGAGATCCATAATGTACAGGCCCTACAATCCAAAGCAGAACGTTTGGATATGGGCAATCGCGTGGTAACTTATCAAAAAAATGCATTTGATAGCAGTAGTTATCATAACAGTAATGCTGATACACCTGCATTTGATATTGCTATTGCTTCAGGGGTATTTGAGCTGTTTTCTGATAACACATTACTTGCGACAGCGCTGGCAGGGATGTACGCCAGTCTTCAGGCGGGTGGGTATCTTATTTATACCAATCAACCTTGGCATCCTGAGCAAGAATTTATCAGCAAAACCTTGAATAATCATCGCGGCAGTAGTTGGGTGATGCGTTGTCGCTCGCAGGCAGAAATGGATCAACTGGTTGAGCGTGCAGGTTTTGAAAAAGTATCTATGCGTATCGATAAGTTTGGTATTTTTACGGTGTCATTGGCAAAAAAACCACTTAATGCTGACAAAGATAGTGAGGCACCCCTAAAAGACAGTAAAACTGAGTCTACCAAACATCATGAGAGCCGGTAATGAAAACTGCGTACCCTTATGAGCGTGTTCAGCTTTTTTCTGGTGGCGGTTCGCGCTTTGGGTATTATTTGGGCAGTTATGCCGCGCTGGTTGAGCATGATCTCAAGCCGGGTTTAATCATTGGGACTTGCGGTGGTAGTTTGTCCGCTCTTCTGGTACAGCTTGCGCCTGATCCTGTTGCCCTCAAACAGCTTATTGAGAGTCATGCGCTATATAAGGTAATTGGCAATATCACCCATGTCGCTCCTGATGAGGTTAGCATGCGGCATAAATGGCGTTATGCCAGTCAGGCATTCAACCGTTGGCGTACTTCTCATCTAAGTATGCGCCAGTCTGCCAATATGCATGCTGATCTTTTGGATGAACTACAACATTTGGCTATGTTTCGTATCACAAATGACGATCAATGGCTTGATGAATTGATACACTTGGCAAATACTAATAAACAGACGGTAATTGATCCAATGACACCTGATATTGCGATTATTGCCAGTCGACTTTATCAAGGGCAAGCAGCACAAACAGCGCTTGGCCAGCCGCAGCTACAAGAAGTTTTATTTGCTCCGCTACCTTTGGCTCATCGGTATCGGACTCAGTTAATACCGAATTCTACTACCGAACCAACAGCATGTACTACGTTCGATAAGCTTATTTCTCCTGTCAATACACTAGCACGTACACGCATTCATCAGAACGTGGCCGTACTACAAGAATGGGAAATAGCCACTGCAGTTCGTGCTTCGATGTCAGACATGTATTATTTACCGCCCATCCATATTCGAGAGTTGGGTTGGTGCTTGGGCGGTGTGATTAATTTAACCCCCATTGAGCTGGCAGCTGCTACTGGTCACACAGTCTTTGCCGAAACTAAGGCAGGATATGATCGTTGGCTTGCCGCGCCTGCTATTCGTCATGTTTTTGGGTTTGACCCAAATGTGCGCTTGGCACAGGTGCATCAGTATCAGCATAGAGATGGGGCAAGCGGTTTTACAAGTCAAATACATTGGCTGCCTTTTTCTGACAATGCAGCGCAGTTAGTACGGCAGCAAGTAAGAAAACGCTTGAATATGAAGACGGCAATGATGGAGCTGGTACACAGCTCTCACGATACGTTTGTCCGTCAAATGCAGGCGCAGTGGGACTACGGGTATAAGCGTACAGTGAGCTATATTCAACAGCATCTTTAATACCGCTACTTTATTACAATGACTTATCGGCAGGCACTATGACAGATGTTATTAATCCTTCCTATACTAATACCAGTAGCACACCTCATCTGATTGTGGTGGGTGGTACAAGCGGAATTGGCTTGGCACTAGCACGCCGCCACCAGCTGCAGGGCTGGCGAGTGAGTGTGGTTGGCCATAATCAAGAGAAGATAAAAACGTTAAATCAGAGTCATCCTAATATGATTACTTATTCTTGTGATTTAGCCCATGACATTGAACGTCGAAAATTATTGCAACAACTATCAGAGGTTGGTTTTCAGCGTTTGATCTATAGCGCAGGCAGTTATTTCAATGAGAGAATACACACACTTGACCGCGTGCAGAGTGACCAAATGCTGGCGATTAATTTGCAAGCGTTTGAGCATGTATTTCATTGGGCAAGTACGCAATTAAAGCGGCAAATAGAGGAGCAACCAGTCATTTGTCCTGCTACTCATACTGTATCTGATCCTAAACTCGGTCTCATTTGTATTGCGTCGATAGCAGGAGTGTTGGATTATCCTTATGCCAGTCTATATGCCAAAAGTAAGCGCGCCATGATTGCCACTGCCAGTGCTTATCGCTGTGCTTTGCAGCCTTTTAATATACAAGTTACTTGCATTGCATCAGGCTATATTGACACGCAAGCTTTGCGCGATTTAAATAAAGGGGATGCCAGTCATAAGCCTTTTATCATGTCCCCTGAGCATGCAGTCGATAACATAATGCAAGCGATTAGCGAAGATACTGAGCTAGCTATATTTCCATGGCCTATGCGTTACATCACTAGAATATTGAATCGACTGCCAAAGCCTGTATTACATCGACTACTACGTAATAAATTAGACAAGTAATGGGAGACCTTCAATTTTAGTAAAACCAATAAACCAAGGTAAACAGTGGCACACCAATCAGTAGACTATCAATCCTATCAAGAATACCGCCATGTCCTGCCAGTAACGTACCAATATCTTTGATCCCATGTTGACGCTTGAAGGCTGACTCTAGCAAATCCCCTGCAATGCCACTCACAACCAGCCCATAAGCAATAATAAAGCATAACCAGCCATCAAATGGCGTCAACCAAATCCCAAATATCGTAGCAAGTACGGCAGCAGCGAATCCACCAAATAGGGCACCTTCAATACTTTTGTTAGGGCTAATGGTGGGTGCAAGATTACGTTTAAATAGCTTGTTCTTGAGCCATTTGCCACATAAATATTGAGCAATATCGTTAAATTGACTCGAAAATAACACAAATAATACTACGCCATACTCGCTACGTTGCCATGCCACGTGTTGAAGAACAATGAGACTGATGGTCAAACTAATAGTAGCAAGTACTAGAGCGATATCAATACCATTTATTGTTGGAGTAAGCGGAGATGAGTGAGGAATAGCATTAAGGAATGCAGGTTTGTGATCAGTTGGTGTAGAAGGATGTAATCCACGCTGTTGTAGCTTATAAATCAAATGTGCTTTGCTGCTTGGTCGCCACAAACGAATGATTTCGTATAAGGCGCGTAAGCCCACTAATAAAAAAAAGACCGTCAATAGCCATGCATAAGGATGCTGATTATTGAGGTCTATTTTTGCAATCACATAGCAGCTGCATAATGTGGCTAGCATCCACCACCATGAGCGGGCGATAAAATAAATTTTAGGTAAGCGGAGGCGGATGCCTGGATAGGCCAGTGCACCCCAAACTGTGCTTACGGTTAACATCAGACCAACCACAAACCAAGTATCAGCAGTCATCGTCCATCGTCTTAGTCATACATTACGAATAAAAGGTAAAAGTGAATCCAGCATATTATACTCAGTATAAATAGGGTACCTGCTGCTAAATTGAGAAAGTATAGTTTGTTGCATCTGGTTCACTCTTTTACCCTATATTTGCTGGTCAAAGCAGGTGCATTATCCTGTGGCAGTTGTTTTAGCTGCTACAACAGAGGTATTTATAGGCAATGTACCATGATATATGCTTGGCTTATCAAGGCTGTGACTATCCAATTCAACGATTGGATAAACGACACTGGTTCGCGGCTCTCTGTCTGTGTCAGGATAGTCTAGCCGCGCGTGACCACCACGACTTTCACAGCGTTGATACGCCGCGTGAATAATAAGAGAGGCTAAAGATAGTTGCTGCTTTAACTGAAAAGATGCCAAAGAATGGAGTATAGCAGATTCATCAACACAATTTGATAAATTTAAGTCGGTCCCACTAGTACTATAACTCTCGGTTCCATCTTTTAAAAGGATAAAAGCTTTTTCATCAGACAGCGCGTTCAATGCTTGTTGCCACTGCTGTACTAGCAGGAGCGCTTGCTCTAGTTTGTCAGCATGACGCACGATACCCATATTATTGGTCATCAGCAGTTTTAATGCGGCGGTTATTTTGACAGCATCAACGTCAAAATGTGTATTGTCTTTTATATCACTATGAACATATAAATGAGAGCTAGAAGGTGACAAGGCAACAGCCTGAGTCTCTTTAAGAAGTGGTAGCGTCCAAGCCGTACATACCGCTTGCGCTGAATGAATCTTATATAAAGGGCGGTTTGGTTTGGTAATGGCCTTCAAATACTGGGGCACATGTGCGGCAATGTGCCGACCGACGACCACGCATTCTAGTAAAGAATTACTGGCCAAGCGATTGGCGCCATGCAATCCAGTATAGGCAACTTCACCAGCTGCATAAAGCCCTATCACATCGGTCAAACCGTCCGCAGACGTCACCACGCCGCCGCAGCTATAATGGGCAATCGGCGCTACGGGAATAGGCTCAGCAGTCATATCAATGCCGAGTGTCTGCAATGTTTGGTAAATCTGCGGAAAATGCGCCTTTAAGAATGCTGCTGGCAAGTGGCTGACATCAAGATGCACGTAGCCAAGACCATTGCTTTCAATTTGCTCGGCAATGGCACGAGCCACGATATCGCGTGGTGCGAGCTCAGCGCGCACGTCGATATCCAGCATAAAGCGCGTACCGGTCTGCGGACAATATAACCGTCCACCTTCACCGCGTAATGCCTCTGATATCAAAAAGTGACTATCGCCAAGCACCAAACCTGTCGGATGAAATTGAACAAACTCTAGATTGGCCAAGCGGCAACCTGCTTGCCATGCCATCATCACCCCATCACCAACACAAACGTTGGGCGCACTGGCGCGTTTAAACAGTTGCCCTAAGCCGCCACTGGCCAATACGACAGCACTACTATGAAAAGTAAATTGACGCCGATTGATATGATCAAAAACACGTGCACCGTGACAGTGATTAATAGCTGCGTTATCCAGATGACGGCTGAATGGTGCTGTCAACAATTCCAACGCTTCATGATAGGGAAGGATAGTAATATTACTCGCCGCCTGCGCTTTGAGAAGTAATGCTTCCATAATATGCCGACCAGTCGCATCGTCCGCATGGGCAACTCGGCGACAACCATGACCGCCTTCTTTGGTTAAGTGTAAGTCGCTGGTACGCAGAGTGGCGATGGTTTTTTGCTGAGTATCTGAATGAGATATTTGGGTAAAAGGCACGCCTTGTTGGCACAGCCATTCAACCGCTTGTTTTCCAGCGCTTAAGATGCGGGCGGTATTATCAACCTCACACAATCCTGCGCCAGCAACCAACGTATCAGCGATATGGTCGGCAACAGTATCCTCTTTGTCTAAGCTTGCAGCGATACCGCCTTGCGCATAATGACTCGAGCAAACCTCAAGTGCAGCTTTGCTCAGCACCGTGACCGAAAGCGACGTTGGCAAAGACAAAGCCGTGCTCAAACCCGCAAGTCCTGCGCCAATGATTAACACATCCGTTTGTCTTATATCGTCTTCGCTATGTGCATCACCAATGGCGCTACCTAGGTTGATAGCCTGGCTCATGTTAAGCCGCTCCTACATTGGCAAATAAAGAGCGGTCTTTTATGATATCGCCACTGCTCGCCACACGTTGTTTTTGTGACTCAGCAAAATCAAGCATGCGTTGCAAAGGTTTTCTAGCCGCGGCGGCCAACTCAGGTGTCATAAGTATTTCACCGCTTTGATGAGTCAAGCAGTGTTCAATACCCTGCAAGCCATTCATTGCCATCCATGGACAAAAAGCACAGCTTTTGCAACTGGCGCTTTCACCAGCGGTGGGCGCGGCCAAAAAGTGCTTGGTTGGTGAGCGTTTTTGCATCTCATGCAAGATACCCAAATCGGTGGCAACAATAAACGTATCGGCGTCCATCTCATATGTCGATTGCAGCAGCTTACTGGTTGAACCAACCACATCGGCGAGCGCCACAACGCTATCAGGAGATTCAGGATGTACCAATACCTTTGCCTCTGGATAGGCTTCTTTCAACTGTATCAGCTCAGTGGCTTTAAACTCGTTGTGTACCAAGCAGGAGCCTTGCCACAGCAGCATATCTGCGCCAGTCTCACGCGCGATATATTTGCCCAAGTGACGATCAGGCCCCCAAATGATAGGCTCGCCTTTTGCGTGCAGATGACGAACGATATCGATACCAACGGAGGAAGTCACCACCCAGTCTGCCCGCGCTTTTACGGCAGCGCTGGTATTGGCATAAACCACCACGGTACGCTCAGGATGAGCATCGCAAAACGCAGCAAACGCATCGGCAGGGCAGCCCAAATCAAGCGAACACTCCGCTTCTAAATCTGGCATGAGGACGGTTTTTTCCATGCTGAGGATTTTTGCTGATTCACCCATGAAGCGCACGCCCGCAACCACCAAGGTCTGCGCACTATGCGCTTGACCAAAGCGCGCCATTTCAAGCGAGTCTCCAACACAGCCGCCCGTTGCCAATGCCAAGTCTTGGATAAAGGGATCGACATAATAATGAGCGACCAGTACCGCATTTTTGTCCTTTAACAATTGCTTGATGTTTGCTTCGACCGCGATGCGCTCTGCACGTGGCAGATCCTTTGGGATTTTGGCTCGGGCATAGTCGATATTCATTTGAGTAGCAATGCGAGCATCAGTGCTCATTATTGGCGCATCGTATGGGTAGATTTTCATAATGACAACCTTTTATGGGGTAACGACAATTGGTGTGTCGCTAAAAATGGATCAATCAAATACTGCTGACAAAACATTGTTTAATTATGCTCATTTTGAGTATAAATACAAGTGCTTTTTAGATGTCGCTGATTAAAGGATGCGATTTACATAAACTGCGTTTTTGTGCTTGAGTGATAAGAGCTTGAGTGATAAAGGATCGAGATGATAGGAAAAAGGCTTTGGTTTTTTAGAGAGGTTCGCGTGTAATGGGAAAGAGGGTAGATAAATGGTGCTGTAAATTTTTGAATTTGAACCAACTATCCTCTGCTAATTATCGTTTTTGACATTGTTTTTGACTTTTTATCGTTACAACCGCAGTCTATGATAATGCGACATTCACGCTATACTAAGCCATACTATCAGCCATTCGTTTTATTACCTTTTGGCTCTAAAAATAAAGGATGACCTTTAACGTTATGACATTGTCTTACTCGCACGCCCATCAACAAGGTAGTGGCACAACCGAAGTAGTCGCAGTACTTGTGGCCATCACAGACCATACCGCTCGCGTACTAACGGTCGATCAAGGGAAATTATTACCCAATGGACCACTCATGCCGTTGCACCGCTCTTTACAAGCAGGCGTTCGTCAATGGGTCGAAGAGCAAACACAGCAGCCACTTGGATATTTAGAGCAGTTATATACCTTTGTAGATACCAATAGGCGCAACATCGATGGTCACGCATTGGTTTATGTGAGTTATCTAGGATTGGTGCAAGAGACGCAAGCGCAGCTACAAAGCCAAGCGTCATGGCAAGATTGGTACGACTATTTTCCTTGGGAGAATCACTTGGATGGTATGCCAAGTATGATTGTTGAATTTATCGTGCCTGCATTATTAGATTGGGCGAATACCGCAGAGGATGACGTCGGTCAACAACGCCGAATACAACGCATTGGCTTGTGCTGGGGCGTAAGTCGGCCAGTTTTTGCAGATGATGACGCTCACAATATAGAGTTGGTAAGTGAGTCAGATAAAAAGCCTGAATACGAGAGTAAAGAATGGGTAGCTGAGCATGTGTTGCTGCGTTATGAAATGCTTTATGAAGCGGGGCTGATACCTGAAGCGCCTACTTATCCGCCCACTTATCAGACAAAAATACTGCCTGAACAATGGTCACAACTCAAAGGTGTGCCGATGTACTATGATCATCGCCGTGTGATTGCCACTGCTATCTCAAGGCTGCGTGCAAAAATCGAATATCGACCCCTTATCTTTGGCCTCATGCCTGAGGTGTTTACGTTGTCGCAGTTACAGCAAAGCGTAGAAGCATTATCAGGCGTGCGTTTGCACAAACAAAATTTTCGTCGCCTGCTCGATGCACAGCACCTCGTAACAGAGACAGGAGACAGTAGTAGCGCTCAACGAGGTCGCCCTGCAAAGCTTTATCGCTTTCGTCATGATATTGAACTACAAAGCTTATTGATGGATAGCAAATTACCCAAGCGTAAATAAGAAGCCATTTTTGCAGTCGATGATGTCCACTTGGTTAAGCACGAAAACAGGTACTTGGCTTGCGAGAGTGTTCACTTTACGCTATATTTATGCTCATTTTGAGTTTAATTAAATCAAGCTCATATTATTAGTGTACGCATATAAGGGTTAAAGATGACAGTCAAAAAAGAGCCAGCATTGGATGAGGTATTGCTTAAACCCTTGGTTGAAACTGCCTTAATTGAAGATTTGGGTAGACGCGGCGATGTGACGTCGCAAGCCACCATCCCAGTTGACCTGCAAGCGCAACTAGAAATTAAGACGCGGCAAGCAGGCGTGATATGTGGTATGGATTTGGCGCGTTTGTCGTTTGCTTTGGTCGATGCGCAGATTAAATTTAGCGCTTACGTCAACGACGGTGAATCGGTGGCTGCTGGTACAGTTTTGGCAACCGTTCGGGGCAATGCTCGTCATCTGCTGACGGCCGAGCGCACCGCACTCAATTTTATGACGCATCTGAGTGGTATTGCGTCAGCGACAAAAACAATCGTCGATAGTGTCGCTGCCTATCCTGCGCAAATTACCTGCACGCGCAAGACCATTCCAGGTTTGCGTGTGGTACAAAAATATGCCGTACGCTGCGGCGGCGGGCGCAATCATCGCTTGGGATTAGATGATGCCATCTTGATTAAAGACAATCATATTGCCATAGCAGGTGACATCAAGACAGCCATCCGCCACGCCCAAGAGTTTGCAGGTCACCTAATTCCAATCGAAGTGGAGGTTGATACACTAGAGCAATTAGAGCAGGCGTTGGAGGCTGGCGTGAGCTTGGTCTTATTAGACAATATGTTGCCTGACGTCCTATCGCAAGCAGTGGCCATGTGTCAGGGCCGCGCCAAAACAGAAGCGTCAGGCGGGATTACTCCTACCACCGTACAAGCAGTGGCAAAGACAGGCGTTGATTTTATTGCGATGGGGTACCTCACACACAGTACCACTGCCTTAGATATTGGTTTGGACTTTAGTGTGTAGTCTGGTTTGTTGAGGTTTTATAAGATTGCTTGATAGCTTAGTTGCTCATTCCTTAGCGCCTGAATAAAGCATTTGATAAAAGTCTGATATTGGTGATATAAAAAATCGACAAAGTTAATGATTTTATTGGCTTATCTGCCTATGTTACAATGCCATTTTTCGATGCGTATTGGGTCATCTTTGCACTCGCACGATGACCTTACTTTTTGTACAAGTTATTTCAATAGACAAGCGAGCGCTCAGTGAATACTGAAATTATCAAGATAATCTTAGCCTTTATGGTATTGATTAATCCATTTAGCGCTCTGACGTTATTTTTGGATTTGACCCGTGGTTATTCGATGAATAACCGGCGCAAAGTGGCGCGCGTTGCTTGTGTGACGATTTTTATTACCATTAGCTTTTTTACGTTAGCGGGCGAAGGGCTACTAAAAATACTGGGTATCTCGATAGGCTCGTTCCAGCTGGCAGGCGGAATATTGGTCTTTTTGATTGCGCTGAATATGATGAATGGTGAGGGTAACCCGGTTAAGCCTGATCAAGAAAATTTTGATGTCGATCATGTACAAGACGCGCCGCCAACGATGGCTTCTGCCGTCGTTCCGCTTGCGATTCCGATGATGATTGGACCCGGTGGTATCTCAACCGTGATTATCTACTCCTCACAAGTCTCGGGCGTGTTGCAAGTCTCTGCTATATTGATCGCTGGATTGTTCATCAGCTTGTTTTGTTATTTGGCATTGATGGCAGCCGGTCGTATCAGCCGTTTATTAGGCGATACGGGACTAAACATCATGAGCCGAATCATGGGTATGTTACTAGCGGCCGTTTCTGTCGAAATCATCGTCAATGCATTGCGTACATTGTTTCCAAGCATGATGTGATAAGGGTTTTAATATAACAGCCGTTTTGTGAGCAAGCGCTTAGCATAGACTCTAAATCATATACGTGTGCTAAGTGCTTGCTACTGCTCTATACAAAGGACTTGTTTGACTTAGTCTTGACTAAACTCTCTAAAATCTGCCTTACGAATTTTTGCATGGATGCCTTTTGTTTTATCGACCACCTGTGACACTTCAAAGTCAGTGGCGGCACTCAAATAAGCATACGCCAATGCTTCATCAATACCATATTCTCTATTTAAAAATCCAATGGCTTCACGAGTCGATTTTTTCATGGCTTCGTCTAAGTCTTCATCCAACCCCGGCGTTATCCAAAACTCAGAATTTTCACCCAAAGGTTGCGACAGCGACTTGCCTGGGATTTTGTCTTTACCCGCTTTTAACAATGTGAACTTAAAGGTTGCACGCGCTGATGCTTCAAGTGCGGTCAGAGCGACTTCACCATCTCCTTGAGCAAAATGACTGTCGCCTGTATAGAAAAGCGCACCAGGCACTTGTACAGGATAATAGACCGTTGAGCCATCACCCAAGTCATTGATGTCCATATTGCCGCCATGTTTTGCTGGTGGTACAGAGTGTACAGGCTCTGAGGTGTTTGAGGCCACGCCCATCAATCCCATAAATGGATTGAGTGGAAAGCGGATAGAGGGACCAGACTCGGTTTTGATGACGCCTTCATAATTGCCGTTGGCGTTTTTTTCTATCGGCGTAAAGACGGAGACATTACCGAAGTGTTCAGGATGAGCGGTCGAGGCATTTTTTTGCTGCGGTGTTTTTGGAAACTCTCCCACCAAGGTGCCTTTGCCATGACGATTAGAGATAACACCATAAGGCACACGAGGCTCAATTTTGATCACTTCTACTTTTAAAATATCGCCTGGCATGGCGCCGCGTATTTCAAGTGGTCCTGTCACAATATGCGGGCCATCTTTATGAAAATCATGTGCTAAGTCAGAACCAGTAATCTTTTTTGCTTCATCCAAGACGTAATCTGCTGTGACACCTTTTGATTGAAAGTATTTTTCTGCATCGCGTCCTTGATCTTCAAGTAAGCCTTCATGAGACACCGTATCAAACGTCACTGTACTTCCAGATGGCACACTTAACACAGGTTTGGCATCTCTATTTGGCAAATAACCCCAGCTGATGGTTTGTAAGGTAGACGGCACGTAATAGTTTCCTTTATATGGTCCTTCTTTTAGTTGAGTGGGTTTATTTGTGATTTCTTTTAGAACCTGAAAGTCTTGTGCATGAGCTAGGGATAGAGTGAGCGTGCTTAAAACAAATAGTGACAAAGCCGTTTTTTTCAACATAGAGCATATCCTTAGTTTTTAAGAGCAATGGTTTTTAAGAGCAAAAGTTTCTTAACTGCGCTTTGATTAAGGCAAGTTCTATACCATTGTAGAAAAAAGCTCATTCAGCCATAAAATCTATGTTCAAACGTTCGGATACGTTCTAATTTGGTGCTATTAAACCATTTAAGAACGATTTTGGTGCAGTACGTCACAATATCTCAGTAGTATTAACTGCGATACAAATGCCAAGCAAGGTATAGCATCAATATGCCGACTAAGGCATCAAGGATGTTCCAAGCTTTTGGTTTGGCAAACAGCGGTCTCAGTAGGCGCGCGCCATAACCCAACGCAAAAAAGAAAAAGAAGGACGCCGTGATGGCACCAGTAGCAAACACGAGCTTGCTACTGGCACCTGTTGAAACCATGCCAACGAGCACCAATGTATCTAGATAGACGTGTGGGTTTAGCCAAGTAAAGCCAAAGCATAATAACAATGCCTTTTTAAGACTAGTGACTACCTGTCCCTCGACGGTCATCGCATGTGACACTCGCACGCTGGCATACAAGCTTTGTAAGCCGTAGCATAGTAAGAACAAGACGCCAGCTATCTTTGCAATATTGACCACTTGAGGGTAGCGTGCGGTGACTGCGCCAAAACCACCCACGCCTGCTGAGATTAAAAGCGCATCACTCACCGCGCAAAAAAGACAGACAAAAAATATGTGCTCACGTTTGAGCCCTTGTTTGAGTACAAAGGCGTTTTGTGAACCAATGGCAATAATGAGCGATAGCCCAAGAAAGAAACCAGAAAAATAATCAGGGGCATTCATAGTAGTAGGCTTATTGTTTTTAGAGTAATAACGTTGACAGTTTGCTTACTGGCAGCGCCAAAAAAAGCTGTTAAGATACGCTATTGAATCTACGTATGCAATACAAGCACAATGAATGAGAGGCGAAGTGGGCCATGGTGGTAAGTTTGGCAAGAATGCTACAGTCGTTTGGACAAGCGCAGAATGACTTGCCAACGCTAGCGGCTGAAAATGCTCAAAGAGCGAGTATCAGTCAGGACGCCGAAGTTAAAGAGGCTGGAGTGACTGAAGAAAGTAATCAAGTAGATCAGCAACTCTCCACGCTGACTCCACCTGAACGGGCGGATCGTATCTGTGATGCTTTAGCACAAGTCACTGATATTGGAACACCCACGCCTTTGACGGATCGTTATTTGTCCAATCGCGCTCAAATGCGCCCCACAAATAGACCTCCTTTTGACCCAGATACGTTATGGTATCTAAGATATGGACGCTGTCCGATTATGACTGAACTGATTGATGTGGTTGATGAGGCCACCTTAAATGCTATGCCGATTGAAGCGGTTGCCATATTAGATCGAATCAATGGTAAGTTAAAGCGCTATCGTGAGTGGAGCAATGAGCTCAACGAACAGCAACAGCAGCAGCACAATGAGCGCCAGTTTGTCATCGATAAGCTGGTGTCAGAGAGTATTCCAGAAGCGTTACATCATTATGAACAGCTACAGCGCTTTAGTCCACATCGAACCAAGAATAGTACGGTTCAAGGTAAAATGACGGCAGGTGACATGCTGACCGATTTGTTTTTAGAAATTGACTATGAGCTTGATGAGTTATTAGATGAGTTGCATCAAACCGTGATGAACCGTCTGGCATCGACCCATCGTTATGTCAAAAGTCGCACCCAAAGCTAGTTTATATAAGACCAATTCCATAAGGACGCTATGATGACCCAAATGACAGCGATGTTCGTGATGTTTGTTTTATACGGGCTGTTACCAGCAGCTGGGTTATATTTGGGGTATCGCGGTATCAAAAAATTCACAGCGCCCAAAATGCTTGAATACACGGCCATGCCGCAATTGGGCTATATTCCCGAAAAAAGCTTGCCAGTTGAAATCAAAACAGCGCTTGACCAAATCAACCAAAAAGGCAAAAAGCTGCGTCTGATTTATGGTGATACCAATAATGATGGAAAAATTGATAACAAGGATACTGTCAACGAAACTTATGTCATGATTCAAAACCTGATGGACACACATATACCACAAGCAGTGGCTGACTATCGCCGCTTGCATGACTTAGATGTGGCGGATGGCGCGCTTGCTAATACGACAAAAATTAAGCACTCTAACGTCACTGGCAAAGAAGCATTATTAGACATACTCAAGACAATCAATACCCAATTCGACGATTTATTGAATGCCTCTTATCATCAAGATGGACAAAAACTGCTGGTCGCCAATAGATATCTACAAAGTCGCTTTGATAACCCAACAACCACGGTAGAGGCATCTTCTCTGAGCAACATTAGCAATCCTAATACAGTCCCTAATATGGATAAAAATCATGACCCTAATGAGCTAAATCCTCAAGAAGAAAACCTTCAAGAAGCAAGTACTCAAGAAAAAAGTACTCAGCGATAAAACGATCAGCCAAAGAAAAGTAGATGCGAAATAACATTTGATGACATGTATGAGTGAAAAACAAATAGCGAGTGTATATGAGTATCATAATAGGCATTGGCGTTGTGACGACGATTACTACTTTATATTTGGGAAAAAAGTGCTGGCACGCATTTCATAAAGCGGTCGGCATCTCTCCAGGCGTACTCACGTATCAAGATTACCATGCGCCATTGTCTCTAACTACCCTAAACTGGCAGCAGCTAAATCTGAATAAAAAACATTTGGAGAGTCTATCAGAGCAGGAGTTGCGCCAACTACAGCGTATTGACGAAAAAGTACATCACTACCAAGCATATCAACAAGAGTTACAAGCGCAGCATAGAACACCTGCGGTCAATGAGTCTCAATTTGTGCTGCACAAGATGTTGCATACTCGATTGCCAGAAGTGTTGGCCAGTTACTACCAGCTCACACATATGCATAAGAATGCAAAAACTATGAATGGTGAGAAAAGGGTGGAGGCAGGTGAGTTACTACAAAAGGTATTAGACAATATTGAACAACGTCTGGATACGTTATTAGAGCAAATGGAGATGCGGCATTTGCAGGATTTACGAGTCATGAATCAGTATCTCGATAGCCATGATAATTGAGTAGTTAAAGTCCTTGAAGGGGTATAAGAGTTAAACAGTCTTAAGACTTCAATAATCATAATGCTTGAGCTGACTATGTGTCTATAACGACTTAATAATACGGCATAAAAAAGCTGCCCATGACTCATCATCATGGGCAGCTTTTTTGAATTTACCTTAACGCTTTAACAGATTTAAAGTAGATACAGATTAACGTTTGTCATTACGGTCACGAGTATTGCGTGAACCGCGGCTGGCAGGGCTTGCGCTGCTTTTAGGTTTTGCATTGCTGCTCTCGCCACGGCTGTCTGCACGACGTGCTTTTAGTGGCTTGTTGCGGATACGCTCTTGCTTCTCTTTTGCCGCACCATGTAGGCCCGTGCCATAACGTGGGCGTAAGCTGACTAGGTCTGTCAATGTATTGATGTCTTTTTTGTCCAGCTCTAAAAAACGACCTGTACGCAGCTCTTTTGGTAAGGCAATTGTACCGTAACGCGTACGCAATAGACGGCTTACTTTTAAGCCTTGCGACTCAAATAGACGACGCACTTCACGGTTACGTCCTTCTTTTAGCTTGACGTGATACCATTTATTGACGCCTTCACCGCCCCCTTCTTTGATATCTTCAAACTGTGCCATGCCGTCTTCTAGCATCACACCAGCCGTCAAGTTTCGAGCAATGTCAGGTGTCACTTCGCCCAATACACGTACAGCGTATTCACGTGTCACTTCGCTTGATGGATGCATCAAACGATGCGCCATTTCGCCATCGTTAGTGAACAGGAGCAGACCAGTGGAGTTGATATCCAAACGTCCAACCATGACCCAGCGATCATGAGTCAATTTTGGCAAGCGCTCAAATACCGTTGGACGACCTTCTGGGTCCTTGGCTGAACAAACTTCACCTTCAGGCTTATAGTATGCCAACACGCGGCGGCGCTTCTCGTTTTCAGCGGTGTATTTGATCTGACGACCATCAACGCGAATTTCATCGCCTTGTGTGACGCGATCACCAATCGTTGCTGGGCCGTTATTGACAGAGACGCGACCCGCTTTGATCACCTCTTCCATCTGACGGCGCGAACCTAGACCCATACGGGCGAGGGCTTTCTGTAATTTTTCATCTTTCATAATGATGTCCTTGAGTCGGTGGGTTTACATTTCTCAATGTATAAAATTTTAGCAAAGTAATTTGCAGCCGCTATTCTACGCTATTTATACGCTTTATAGTTATTTTCCGATAAAAAAGATTAGATAAAAAACAGACAGAAATATAAACTTTATTTGCTAAAAAAATTATTTAAATAAAATTTATTTTCGCCAAGCACATAAATTATATGCTAATTACAATGATCAAATTGTCTATAGACAAAAATATTACTACACATATTAATGTAATAAATTCAAATTTTACTTATAGTCATCACAAAAATAAACTATTATCAAGTAATAAAAGTTTAACAAGAGCATATTCATGTTATTATGCGTTATAAATTTTTATGAAAAATATAATAGCTTAATATTATAAAATAAAAATAATGCGTTATAGAGGGTTATTCATGCAGCATCATGCACTTAGACGGTTAGGCGCAACGTGTATATTACTTGTGAGTGCATTATCAGGATGTATGAGTCTCAATTCAGGATTACAGTCTGGTAATTTGCCACCTAGTGGTACTTTTGTCGCGGAAAATGGTCTTCAGTTTAATGTTCAGCCATTGAGCTTAACAACGCTACCGCCTAAACAAGTGGTGACTCCTAACAGCGACTTGGCAGAACTAGTACAAAGCTCTGGTCAAGCAAACTATCGAATTACTGAAGGTGATATTCTAAGTATTTCAATGATAGGTTACCCAGATATAACGCCCTCTGCAGTCAGTAGCAATAGTAATCCTTATGTCTCAGGTTTTCCAGTTGATCAACAAGGTTTTGTTCAATTTCCTCTCATAGGGCGTATTAAAGCCAGTGGCCTAAGCGTGCCCAAGTTTACCGCCAACTTACAAAGCAGTTTGAAACGCTACCTTAAATATCCAGACCCGCAAGTCAAAATTGTCAATTATCGTGGCAATAAATTTTTTATTGATGGTGAAGTAAAGCAACCGGGTGAATTCCCCATTGCTGATATTCCTGTATCGTTATACGGTGCAATTTCTATGGCAGGCGGGGCAATGCCTACAGGAGATTCAAATAGTATCGTACTGGACCGTCAGGGGAAGAGTTACTCTATCGGTCTACAATCGTTACGGGAAATGGGTACATCGGCTAATCAAATCTATCTACGAGACGGTGACTCGATTCATATCAATAGTCAAGATCGCAATAAGATATATGTCTTGGGTGAGTTTGGGCGTGTAGAGCCTGTTCCTATTTTAGAACAGGGCATCAGTCTAGCGCAGGTATTGGGTGAGTCTAGAGGTCTCAACGCCAATACAGCCAATGCTGCCAAGATTTATGTGGTGCGTGATAATCTCAAAACGAGAGTTACTAATATTTATTATATCGATATGCAGACTATTACCAGCTTTCCCCTTGCCAATCGTTTTGAGATGCAAGCCAACGATATTGTCTATGTTGATCCAACTGGCTTGACCCGTTGGAATCGTGTAGTTAGTGCTCTATTACCTTCTACTTCTACCATTAGAAGTCTTTCTGGCTTATAGCACACACGGGCACAGGTATTTTTGAGATGGCGTTTGATAATATTTTGGTCGTTTGTGTGGGTAATATTTGTCGCAGCCCTATAGCAGCTGCGCTACTAAAAAATCAGTATCCTCAAAAAAATATTGATTCAGCAGGTCTTTCAGCAATGACTGGTCATCCAGTAGAGCCAAAATCACAACAAGTCATGGCTCCCTACAATATAGATATGTCTGATCATGTGGCCAAGCAGATAAACGAAAATCTAGTTACGATCGCAGATCTTATATTTACAATGTCAGACAGTCAAACCAAGTGGATTGAAGCACGTTGGCCACATTGCCGTGGCAAAACTTTTCGGATAGGTCATTGGGTCAATAAAGACATTGCTGATCCTTATCAGCATGATATAAATGTGTTTGAAGCAGCATGTAAAGACATTGTTAACAGTCTTGAGCAATGGGCTAACAAACTTAGTTAAGCCGCAATTATTAAATGACTATCCTTGAGTGATGACCCTATTATTATGAATACAGATTCAAAAAATGCATCAAGCGCTGCCTCTAAAGATGATAATGACGAAATTGATCTAATGGCGTTGCTATTTGCCATTTTACGTGGCTGGAAAATCATTGTCTTCTTTGCTGTAGTGGGTTTGATTATAGGGGTCTTGTATAGTAGATATGTCAATCCTACTTATAAATCTGATGCGCTTATTCAAGTTGAAGAAAAGTCTCAGGGCATCGCAGCGCTTGGTAGTGATATCTCTGAGCTTATTGGATCTGAAGTTAGTAAAGCTCAAACAGAAGCAGAGCTCATTCGTTCGCGTATGATATTAGAGCCAGTTGTCAATACATTACATCTACGCATTCGGCTATCTGATCCTAATATTGGCGCGCTTGATAGAATAAAAAGCAGTAGTATCGATACTCAGGTAAATATACCTGAAGGTGTGTCACTGAAAACTAAAGATGGCGAAGCGCAAATCAGCCAGTTTAATGTTTCACAAAAATATTTGAATCGTTCATTCACCTTGACACGCTCTGCAACAGGGTTCGTGTTAAGCAATGGTTTTGACGAATTTAAAGGCCAAATTGGTACAGCGCATCAATTTAGAGGGACGGATGGTGAGATTCAGGTCACCGTCAATGATCTTCCGGTTGATGGATACCCAGTTAATATCATCAAACAATCCCTTCAAACAACAACTGACCAAATAAATAGTGCGTTGTCAGTCGTTGAAAAAGGTAAGCAAACCGGTATTATCCAACTGTCTATGACTGGATCAAATCAGCAGCAGACCAGCTTAATATTGAAACAAATCGTCTTATCCTATATTAATCAAAATCAATCTCGTGGATCTGAAGAGACGACTAAAACCATTAGCTTTATGGAAACGCAAATTCCAACATTAAAGAAAAGGCTAGAAGACTCTGAAGCAATATTTAATGAATTCCGTAAAAAATATGGCACCATCGATGTCAGTAAAGAAGCTGAACTTTTATTAGGTGAAAACTCGCAAATCGATTCACAGCTTAATGAGCTTAAATTAAAAAAAGCAGATCTCACTACCTACTATACCGAAGAGCATCCATTGGTTGTGCAGATCAATGAACAACTTGCTGTACTTAATAGTAGAAAACAAGAGATAGATAATACGATTGCTGGTCTACCAGAGATACAAAGAGAGTTTTTAAAATTATCAGCCGATACTGAAATTAATAGAGAAATCTATTTAACGCTGCTCAAGAATTATGAACAATTAAAAATCGTTAAGGCTGGTCAAATTGGGTACGCTCGTATCATTGATCTACCTGTCAGTACCTTTAGAGCGATTGCGCCAAAAAAACTCCAAATTATGATATTGGCCATGCTTTTAGGAACGATGCTTGGCGCAGCATTAGTATTACTTAAAAACCTGCTGAAAAATGTGGTAAAAGATCCGGAGCGCTTGGAAACCAAAACAGGCATACCAGTGATTGCGACCATTCCGCGCTCACCTTTATTATCAAGATTAAGTAAAAATAAAAAAAGTCCGCATCGTATGCTCGCTCATGTAGATCATGATAGCTTGAGTTATGAGGCAATCAAAAGTCTCAGAACCAACTTGGTATTTAGTTTGGCAACAAAAAGCTTAACCAAGCAATCTGGCAAAATCATCTTAGTAACTGGTGAGAGCCCAGGCGTTGGTAAATCTTTTATCACAGCTAACCTTTCAGAAGTATTCGCTCAGCTCAATAAAAAGGTACTGGTAATAGATGGTGATATGCGTATGGGTGAGATGCATAAAATGTTCAATATGAGTCAAAATAATGGCCTAGCGGATTATTTGTCACAGGATAACAGTCGATTGCTCCCAGTCGATAGTGTCCAAAAAGATAATGAGCTCTTTAATATAGGTATTTCTGATTTTATCCATCCTACTGGTATGGATCATATTGATTTTATACCGCGCGGCAAGCATCCGCACAATCCTGCATCACTACTAATGAATGATAATTTTGGTCAGCTAATAGCAGCGTTAAAGTCTCAGTACGATTATATCATTATCGACTCACCGCCAGTACTAGCGGCCTCAGATGCTATGGTGTTAGGTCATTATGCAGACAAAGTGCTAATGGTAACGAGATACGATGACTCAATAGAAGGGCAGTTGGTTTATGCTATCAAGCAGATGAATAAATCAAATGTACAAGTAGATGGCATTATTCTGAATGATGTACAGCAAGGTTTGATGAGTAAATACAGCTATCACTATAGTTATGCTTATGGGAATAAGTCTTAAGCAATCGTGAATTTTTAGAATTCTCCTCTCATGCATCTCTTTTGAATCGTTGGTGGTTATGTTTTCAAAATCAGTAACTAAAAATGTCTGTCCGCCGCTGAAACATAAAAATACGCGGCCATTATCCATCACTGAGTATTTGTTATCACTACCGCGTGGGCTCAAGCGCACAGTAATGTTCAGTGCAGACTTTGCAATGTCATGTGTTTGCTTGTTTTTAGCGTTGTCCTTGCGCTACGGCAATATCGCTCATCATATTAGCCCCGCCATATTATTCTTTTATGCTGCTATTCCTATCATTGGCTTGTACACCATTGGCTTCTATAAAGGGGTGGCTAGAGGCTTTCTTGATAACGTCATGGGCACTGTGGCGCAGCTGTTTTTCGTCCTTATTATCATTTTTGAAATCATTATTTACCTAAACCCATTGGAGAGTATACCGCGCTCTGTTCCAATCATCTTTTTGTTTCTGTATTTCATTTGGTTATGGAATAGCAGGCTGATTATTCGTGAGCTTCTGATGCGACGATGGGGTCAGCATCGGGCGCACCTTAGAAATGAGGGTAGTTGTGATAATATCGTGATCTATGGCGCAGGTGATGCAGGCAGAAACCTATTAAAAGGTCTAAGAAACTCGCACAATTACAATGTAGTAGCGTATGTCGATGATGATCATCAACTAATAGGAGGGTACTTACTTGATAAAAAGATTTATGCTGCTCATGAGCTTGAGTTTGTTATAAGAAAATATGACGTCGCGCAGGTTTTTTTAGCGTTACCTTCTGTCAACCGTACACAAAAAAGAAAAATTATAGAGAAGCTATCTGGTATTTCCATCAAGATTCAAGATTTACCGAGTCTTAAAGAGCTTGCCGATGGCAAAGTGACTGTCAGTAGTATGCGTAAAGTCGATATTTTAGATGTACTAGATCGTCAGACCGTCGAACCAAACATGCATTTGCTGCAAAAAAATATCAGTGGTAAATGTGTGCTGGTCACGGGTGCAGGTGGCTCCATCGGCAGTGAGCTATGTCGACAAGTAATCAAAAACCAGCCAAAATGCCTTGTGCTTTATGAGTCGTCCGAATATGCACTTTATAGTATCCATCAAGAACTCATAGCGTTCCAATCAAAGCATAACAGTTATCAGACTATTGACATCATCGCGGTGATTGGCAACGTCACCAATGAAGACAATCTATATAGAATACTGACACAACATCAAATAAAAACAGTGTATCATGCTGCCGCCTATAAGCATGTGCCTTTGGTAGAGCATAACCCTTTTGAGGGAGTCATTAATAACACCAAAGGCACGTATCACTGTGCGCGCGCTGCCATTGAAGCGAACGTTGAGACCTTTGTTCTTATTTCCACAGATAAGGCAGTGAGGCCGACCAATGTCATGGGCGCAACTAAGCGCTTGGCAGAGCTGGTCTGTCAAGGATTAAGCAAAACAAGCAATAGCACCTGCATTAGCATGGTACGTTTTGGTAATGTGCTTGGATCTTCAGGCTCTGTCATACCTGTATTTACCAAACAAATCGAAGAAGGCAAATCTATAACAGTCACTCATCCTAATGTGACGCGTTATTTTATGACGATTCCCGAAGCGTCAAATTTGGTGATACAAGCAGGAGCAATGGCGACTGGTGGTGAGGTATTTGTCCTCGACATGGGTGAGCCGGTAAAAATCGTCGACTTGGCTCGTAGAATGATTCATCTCAGTGGTCATGAAACAAAAACCGCTGAAAACCCTGATGGAGATATAGAAATTGTCTTTACAGGACTACGTCCAGGAGAGAAGCTCTATGAAGAGCTGATCATCGGTGATGATAATGTAGAGGGGACTGACCATCCTTTGATTATGCAGGCGATGGAACATAGCTTTCCATTAAATGATATCGAAAACATTTTATTTGAGCTTACCGAAAAACAAAAACAGCATGATGTGAATTGGCTAAAAGCGCAGTTTAGGCAGTTTGTAGATGGATATCAAGAATGCTCTCAAGAAAGTTCCGAATCTGTATAGATCTTAGAAGATGTATTAAAAATTAAGTTTGAAAACAAAATTCAGGCACATTACTAAAGGAATATTATGTTAGATATCAACAATATTAAAATCGCAGTAATTGGACTGGGTTATGTGGGTTTACCATTAGCCGTTGAGTTTGGTAAGTATCGCCCAGTCATTGGTTTCGATATTAATACCAAGCGAGTTCAAGAGTTAAGAGATGGCTTTGATGTTACGCTTGAAGTAAATAGTAAGGAGCTAAAAGCAGCTAATTCACTGATATTTACCACTGAATTGGATGACATTGCTGATTATAATTTTTATATCGTAACAGTACCAACGCCGATTGATGATAATAATGCACCGGATCTCACACCTTTAGAAAGTGCTTCTGATGCTGTTGGTAAAGTCATAAAAGCTGGCGATATCGTGGTTTATGAGTCAACTGTTTACCCTGGTGCGACAGAAGAAGTTTGTATTCCTATTATAGAAAAAGTATCAGGCTTAACGTTTAATAAAGATTTTTATGTTGGTTATAGTCCTGAACGTATCAATCCAGGTGATAAGGTAAATACCTTAACTAAAATTACTAAGATTACCTCAGGCTCAACACCGGAAGCGGCTGATTTAATCGATAGTCTCTATGCTTCTATCATTACTGCTGGTACTTATCGTGCAACATCAATTAAAGTCGCTGAAGCTGCTAAAGTCATTGAAAATACGCAGCGCGACTTAAATATTGCTATTGTTAATGAGTTTGCCAAGATTTTTAATATCATTGGTATAGATACTCAAGCGGTATTGGATGCTGCAGGTAGTAAATGGAATTTTTTGAAATTTAAGCCAGGTCTGGTTGGTGGGCATTGTATCAGTGTCGATCCTTATTACTTGACTCATAAAGCCCAAGAAGTTGGTTACCGCCCAGAAGTTATCCTCGCTGGTAGACGTATCAACGACGGTATGGGGCAATATGTGGCTACGCAAATGGTTAAAAAACTGGCGCGTAGTAAAATACATATTGATGAGGCAAAAGTACTGGTACTTGGTTTCACGTTTAAGGGTGACTGTCCTGATACCCGTAATACCAAAGTCATTGATGTTATTAAAGAGTTAAAAAGTTTCAATATCAATGTGGATGTCTACGATGATTGGGCTGATAAGCAAGAAGTCTTCGAGCATTACGGAATTGAGTTGATCGATGATTTGCAGAAAGGCTATTACGATGGCGTTGTGGTGGCTGTTGATCACAGTAAGTATAAGCAGATGGGTGTTGATAAAATTAGAGCGCTGGCTAAATTGAACCATGTTGTCTACGACGTAAAACACGTATTCCAAGAAGGCGAAACAGATATTCGTTTATAAATAATTAAGGACGTTATAATGAAAAAATTTGCATTGATAGGCGCGGCTGGTTACATTGCACCTCGTCATATGAAAGCTATCAAAGAGACTGGTAATGAATTGTCTGTCGCCTATGATATCAATGATTCTGTTGGTATTATCGACAGTATCTCTCCTAGTAGCGAGTTCTTTACTCAATTCGAGCGCTTTAGTGACTATTGCTATCAACTTAAACGTGATCCGAATAAAAAAATCGATATCGTCTCAATTTGTTCGCCTAACTATTTGCATTACTCTCATATTGCTGCAGGCCTGAGAATGGGAGCAGACGTAATATGTGAAAAACCTTTAGTACCGACTGAAGCGATACTTAATGATCTGATTGAGATTGAAAATGAAACTGGTCATAAGGCCTATAATATACTACAACTGCGCCACCATGATGCGATATTGAAATTAAAAGAACAGATAGCTACTGCCAATCGAGCAGAAAAGTATGACGTCGAGCTAACTTATATTACCTCTCGCGGTAAATGGTATCTTGAAAGCTGGAAAGGCGATCTAAATAAGTCTTTTGGTATTGCAACGAACATTGGTGTACATTTTTTTGATATGTTGCACTTTATATTTGGCGATTTAGTAGAGAACGAAGTTTACTATACAGGAGAAACCAAAGCAGGTGGATATCTTGAATATGATAAGGCTCGTGTACGTTGGTTCTTATCGATTGACGCTGATGATTTACCTGACAGTGTTAAAGGCAAACAGCCTACCTATCGTTCTATCAATATTGAAGGTGATGAAATTGAGTTTTCTGGTGGGTTTACGGACTTGCATACTATCTCGTACCAAGAAATCCTTGCAGGACGTGGCTACGGTCTAGAAGATGCGCGTTTCGGTGTCAAAACTGTAGAGCATATTCGTCATGCCAAAGACTTAGTTACAAATGAGTCTAGAGTACATCCTAACGTCAAGAAGCTATTAAAGGGGTCTAGACTATGACATTATCTATCCATCCTACAGTTTCCATTCATAACTCAGCCATTGTTGATGAAGGCGCACAAATAGGCGAAGGCTCACGTGTATGGCATTTCGTTCACGTCTGCAGTGGTGCAAAAATAGGCGAAGGGGTATCTCTTGGTCAAAATGTATTTATCGGTCATAAAGTCACCATTGGCAATCACTGCAAAATTCAAAACAATGTCTCTGTCTATGACAATGTACATCTTGAAGATGGTGTGTTTTGTGGGCCAAGTATGGTATTTACCAACGTCTACAATCCGCGCTCACTGATCGAGCGTAAAGATCAGTATTTAGATACGATTGTTAAGAAGGGCGCAACCCTTGGGGCAAATTGTACTATTATCTGCGGCATTACCATTGGTGAATATGCATTTGTTGGTGCTGGCGCTGTGATTAACAAAGATGTACCAGCGTACGCTTTAATGGTTGGTGTGCCTGCTAATCAAATCGGTTGGATGAGCGAGTTTGGTGAGCAATTAAATTTACCTTTAAAAGGCAAAGCGCAAGCCAACTGTGAGCATACCAATGCGATATACCTTCTCAATGATAGCTTGGTCACTAAACAAGTGTAGTTTTTCTTCATATATCTGATTGTAGGAGCGGGTTCTACCCGAGATAACGTATGCAATTTATAGATTTAGCCGCCCAGCAGACGCGTATTAAAGACAAAATCGATACTCGTATTCAAGCAGTATTGGCCCATGGACATTATATTCTTGGTCCAGAAGTAAGCGAGCTAGAAGAAAAGCTGGCGGCCTTTACTGGTGCAAAGCATTGCGTCACCTGCGCAAACGGTACCGATGCACTACAGATTGCCCAAATGGCCTTTGGTATTGGCCCAGGTGACGAAGTGATTACTCCAGGCTTTACTTACATCGCTACTGCAGAAACCGTCGCCTTACTTGGTGCAAAACCTGTATACGTTGATGTATGCCCAAAAACCTACAATCTTGATCCGCAGAAGCTTGAAGCTGCAATTACACCAAAGACCAAAGCCATTATTCCTGTATCTCTATATGGACAATGCACTGATTTTGACGCGATTAATGCCATTGCCAATAAATATGGTATCCCTGTGATTGAGGATGCGGCGCAAAGCTTTGGGGCTACTTACAAAGGTAAGAAGTCCTGTAATCTAAGCACAGCCGCCACGACCAGTTTTTTCCCAAGCAAGCCTTTGGGCTGTTATGGGGACGGTGGGGCGATATTCACTAATGATGATGAACTGGCTACAGCACTACGCCAAATCGCGCGTCATGGTCAAGATCGTCGTTATCATCATATTAGAGTTGGTGTTAACAGTCGTTTGGATACGTTGCAAGCGGCAATATTGTTGCCAAAGCTTGAAATATTTGCAGAAGAGGTGACTCTGCGCCAACAGGCGGCAGAAAGATATAATCAGTTGCTTGATCAAGCAGGTATTACCACCACGCCATTTATCGAAGCGCATAATCAGAGTGCTTGGGCGCAATACACTATTCAAGTTGATGATCGTGATGAGGTACAAGCCAAGCTAAAAGAGCAGGGTATTCCTACAGCAGTGCATTATCCGATACCACTAAACAAGCAGCCTGCCGTTTCTGATACTAATGCAATACTACCAGTAGGTGATGCGGTCGCTAAACGGGTAATGAGTTTGCCGATGCATCCTTATATGAATGAAAAACAGCAAGATAAAATTGTTAGTGTGCTTCAGCAGGTGCTTATCTAAAAATCATGAAAATATTTAAGCAGAAAATCAAAACCTTATTTCAAGGAAGCTTTGTTAAAAATGTTAGCATGTTGGTAGGGGGAACGGCTTTTGCTCAGTTAATAACTATAATATTGCTTCCAGTATTAACTAGATTATATTCACCTGAAGATTTTGGTGTACTAGCTGTATATCTTTCATTTGTTTCGCTAATTTCTGTTGTTTCTTGTTTGCGTTTAGAAATAGCTATACCAATACCAAAAGAAGATAAAGACGCTGTAGCACTATTTGTTTTGTCTCTAGGTAGTGTAGTTATAGTAACACTATTAACCACTATTGGAACAATCTTGTTTTTAGAACAAATAGATCAAGCAACTCAAGGGAAATTAGAGGGTTATGTTTGGTTGATACCATTAAGTGTATTTTTTTCAGGTATTTATGCAGCGTTACAGTATTGGGCCACAAGGAAAAAAGCTTTCTCTTTAGTAGCTAAAACTCGCTTGAGCCAGGCAATTGGCGGTAATAGCACTCAAATTGGCTTTGGATATGCTGGATTAGCACCTCTTGGGTTACTAATTGGTCAATTGGTGAATACGGGTGCAGGCATTATAGGGTTAAGTCGTTACTTTACAAAAAACAGTAGGACTTTGCTTAGAAACATTAGTTTTAATGAACTAAAATCTATTTTTAAGCAATATGATCGATTCCCTAAATATTCTACTTGGGAAGCATTTGCAAACTCTGGTGCTATACAAATACCTGTGATTTTAATAGCTTACTATGCTGTTAGTGCTGAAGCTGGATTTCTAATGTTAGCAATGCGTTTACTTTCTGCGCCAATGAGTCTAATAGGAGGCGCAGTAGGACAAGTATATTTAGCAGAGGCTTCTGAAAAAAATTACGAAGGAAAGTTAAGGCAATTTACTTACAATACCGTCACAGCATTAGCAAAGATAGGTACGCCTCCAATTTTATTCGCTGGAGTAGCTGCACCGTTTTTAATTCCCGTTATCTTTGGGGAGGAATGGCAGCGTACGGGTATGTTGATAGCTTGGATGTCACCTTGGTTTTTAATGCAGTTTATAACCTCTCCTGTGTCGATGGCTCTGCATATAAATAATAACCAAAAAATAGCAATGTGCCTTCAGTTTTTTGGTCTGTTCTTAAGAGTAGGTGGTGTTGTAATAGCGGGACTCTATTTCAATGACTACATTGTCGAAATTTATGCATTAACTGGTCTAGTTTTTTATTTTATTTACTTATGTATAGTATTACTAATGTTAAAAAATAAATAATAAATCTAAAATATATTTTGCTTGAGGTTTTTTTAAATGAAGAATTTAATATTTTTACTTATCAATAAATTTCTTAAGAAGATACGTTTACATTCAATTAGAAATTCCAGTATTGGTAAATACGTAAAAATTAATGCAGGTACGCAAATAATTGGTTCTAAAGTAGATGATTTTAGTTACTGTGGATACGATTGCAATATAATTAATACAAGTATCGGTAAATTTTGTTGCTTAGCAGATAGAGTAACCATAGGCGGTGCATCACATCCTATGCATTTCGTTTCTATGAGTAGCGTATTTTTAAGTCATAAAGATAGCTCAGTAAAAAAATTGGGGAAACTACAATACTTACCTTCAATATACACCTCCATTGGTCATGATGTATGGATCGGAAATAGCGTTATTATTAAGTCAGGTGTAAAAATAGGTACTGGATCAGTAATTGGAGCAGGTAGTGTAGTTACTAAGGATGTTGAGCCTTATGCTGTTGTAGCAGGTAATCCAGCAAGAATAATTCGTTCTAGGTTTGATGAAGAACTAAAAATAGATTTATTACGTTCAGAATGGTGGAATTACTCTGAGGAAAAACTTCTAACTGTATCTCACCTTTTTGATGAGCCAGTTGAATTTATAAAAGAGATTAATAAATGAATATAGCACACTTATGTTTATCGTGTTTTTATTATGACGGTTTTAGTTATCAAGAAAATTTGCTAGTACAACAAAATGTTAAAGATGGTCACAATGTGCAAGTGATTGCATCTACTGAATCTATAGATTCAAATGGTAGAATAACTTTCGTACAGAAAAGTAGCTATATGGGAGGAGATGGGGCATTAGTAAATAGAGTGCCTTACAATAAACTTGTACCCAAAATAATCCAATACAAAATAAAATCTTATGATCAGGTGTTTACACTACTCAAGGATTTTGCTCCTGATATTATCTATTTTCATGGAATATCAGCTGTTGAATTACTTTCAATAAAAAAATTTAAAATCCAATATCCTAATGTAAAATTGATTTTAGACTGCCATAGCGATAAATATAACTCTGCTACAAACTTCTTATCGAAAAATATTTTACATTCAATAATCTATAGAACTTGCTATCAGAGCATATTACCTTTTGTTGATAAAGTATTTTGTATATCTTTAGACACAATGGATTTTGCCATCGATTTCTATGGAACACCTGAAGAAAAAGTAGAGTTTTTTCCATTAGGAGGTGAGTGCTTAGAAGATGAAGAGTATTTTGATCTAAGAACTAATATTAGGTTGGATCTTAATATTAGTGAAAGCGAAATAATGATTTTACAAACTGGTAAGATAAATGCTAAGAAAAAAGCTATTGAATCAATTTTGCAATTTAAAAAAGTTAATAATAGTAATCTTGTATATGTAATAGCAGGATCTTTAGAGGAAGATGTGAAAACTGAAATATTAAAACTTATATCTTCTGATAATCGTATTCGTTATTTGGGTTGGGTTGATTCAGTTAGATTGAAAGGTTTACTGTGTGCCAGTGATTTATATTTACAGCCAGGATCACAGTCGGCAACGATGCAGCAAAGTATCTGTTTACGAAATCCAATTATATTAGATAATGTAAAGAGCCATAAACCATTCGTAGATGGTAATGGATGGCTAATTAATAATATTGAGGATATATATAGGATTCTTGATAGTATTTCAGAAAACTCTTCTGTATTAAGTGAAATGTCTAAGAAGTCATATCAGATAGCAATAAATATTTTAGATTATAGAAAACTTGCTAAGAAAATTTATAGTATCTAATTATTCAGAGGTGGTTTTAAATATATTGATAAATATATTCAAATGAAAGTTTTTTAACTAAGTTTAAGGGTAAGAGTACATGCAATATCGTTGGACTAAAAAATATGAATTTTTTTTCTTTTTGTTATTGCTTAGTATTGTCTTTACCAGAGTATTAGCTAATTTTAATAATTTTAATTATTCAATTTCAGTTTGGTTACCTGTGGTATTTATACCAGTATCCTTATTATATGGACTTGGCACTCTAAAAATAAAAAAAAGTATTAATACAGTTAAGATTGAATCTATACTATATATACTAATAATAGGTTTTTTGGTATCAGTGCCTTTTTTTCAAATGATATTCTTTCAGAATCTAATAGATAGTGAAGGTAGATATAGCCATAATTATATATTAGTAACTAGTTCGCTTGCTGTTTCTTGGATGCTTGCAGGTAGTGTTGTTGCAAAAGTAGAAAGTAGCCTTGCTATCAATGTTATATTACTATTTTACTTTATTTTATCTCTGTTTTATTTGTATACAGGTTTAGACGGAGGATACTTTATTGATTACTATAGTTTATCTTCTTTGAGAAATGATGATATAAAAATACATCATTTATCATTAACTGAGCCTTTAACATATATAATTT
The DNA here is from genome assembly GCF_001606025.1 of Psychrobacter alimentarius. NCBI lineage: Bacteria > Pseudomonadati > Pseudomonadota > Gammaproteobacteria > Moraxellales > Moraxellaceae > Psychrobacter > Psychrobacter alimentarius. The sequence continues at coordinate 862,079 of NZ_CP014945.1, forward strand.
TTTTAACATTATCTTTCTTCATAAAGAAAAATTATATTAAATGGTTAGCTCTGTTGCTAATGACATATATAATGTTGGCGTTAGGAGGTAGAGTATCTTTTTTCTCTTTCGTTTTTACGATTTTTTTCTACGAATTTCTAATATCAGATAAACGCTTTTTTTTAGCTAAGCTGTCATTCATAATATTTATATTGTTGATTATTATATATAGTTTGAAAGGGCTTTTTATCGATAGTGATGCATATAAAAAGATATTTTTTGAAGGTGGAATTGGGCAGGACTCTTCTTTAGAGGCAAGACTAGATTTTTTTTCAGATTTCAATAATGGGATACTAAGCCAGTTTTTAATTGGAAATGTTAATTATTTCATTGAAAGGCATAATACCTTAGGATCTTATGCTCATAATATACTAAGTGTTTTTCAGTTTTATGGTACATTGTCATTCCTAACTATAATATATACTTTTTATTATATTTTTAAAAAGATTTTCTATTATAAGATTTATGAAAGTTTAAGCCCTATAGATACATTTGGTTTTTTATTGCTTGTATATTCATTTATTTCTATTTTAGTAGGTAAAGCTGTTCTTTTTTCTCCTATGTGGTTTGTAATCGGATTTTGGCTGATTAGACTACGTTTGTTTAAGGTAAAAAACTATGTTTAAAAGCAAAACCCTTCTAATAACAGGCGGTACTGGCTCTTTTGGTAACGTAGTACTAAAACGTTTTTTAGATACGGACATTAAAGAGATTCGTATCTTTAGTCGTGATGAAAAAAAACAGGAAGATATGCGTATAGCCTACGCCAATTCCAAGCTAAAGTTTTATATTGGTGATGTCCGTGACTATCAAAGTATTCTAAATGCGACTCGTGGCGTAGATTATATCTTTCATGCTGCCGCTCTCAAGCAAGTACCCTCTTGTGAGTTTCATCCAATGGAAGCGGTGAAGACCAACGTACTTGGTACTGAAAATGTTTTAGAAGCTGCAATACAAAATGAAGTCAAGCGTGTCGTGTGCTTGAGTACTGATAAGGCAGTTTATCCAATCAATGCAATGGGCATATCCAAAGCCATGATGGAAAAGGTGATGGTAGCAAAATCACGAAACGTAGATGAAAATAAGACCGTTATTTGCGGCACTCGCTATGGTAATGTCATGGCATCACGAGGTTCGGTGATTCCTCTATTCGTAGAGCAAATTCGCGCTGATCAGCCATTGACTATTACTGACCCAAATATGACCCGCTTTATGATGACCCTAGCTGATGCAGTCGACCTAGTATTATATGCATTTGAGCATGGTAATAATGGTGATTTATTTGTTCAAAAAGCACCAGCTGCCACAATAGAAACCTTAGCTAGAGCTTTGACTAAATTAGTAGGAAAGCCAGAGCATCCTATTAATATTATTGGAACACGTCATGGCGAAAAGCTTTATGAAGCGTTACTGAGTCGTGAAGAGATGGCTTGTGCCGAAGACAGAGGTGAATATTTCCGTATACCTCCTGATTTACGTGATCTCAATTATGCTAAGTATGTTGAGCAAGGCGAAGAGAAAATCTCTCGAACTGAGGACTACAACTCTCATAATACCAAGCGCCTAGATGTCAGCGGTATGCATCAGTTACTCATGAAACTGACATTCATGCCAGCTATCCAGCGTGGCGAAAATATTGCAGCTGAGGAATAGTTATGCGTGTTTTAATTACCGGAGCCAATGGCTTCGTAGGTAAAAATCTACAGCAGCATTTGATTGAACGCCCTGATGTGCAAGTAAAGTGCTTTATTCACGATAATTCGGCAGCAGACTTATTATCATTATTAGTCGATACCGATATTGTATTTCATCTCGCGGGCGTCAATCGTCCTGAAGACCCTGCTGAATTTCAGCAAGGTAATACTGACTTAACTCAGCAGTTGTGTGACGCACTTCAGCAATTTAATAAAACCATACCTATTGTATATAGTTCTTCTATCCAAGCAGCGACAGATAACCCTTATGGTGCTAGTAAGCGAGCGGCTGAACAGGTGCTACTTAACTTTTCTAATAGCACAAGCTCACCAGTATTTATTTACCGCTTAGCCAATGTCTTTGGTAAGTGGGCACGTCCAAATTATAACTCTGCTGTTGCAACCTTTTGTCATAATATCTCACAAGACCTGCCAATACACATTAATGACCCAAGCGCACAGATTAACTTAGTTTATATCGATGACGTTATTGAGTCTTTTTTACAAGTTATGGATGGTGTGTTAACAGCTACGGGTTTTATAGATATTGAGACTCAGTATCAGATAACGGTTGGAGATTTAGCGCAGCAGATACGAGCATTCAAAGTCAGTCGTGATAGTTTGATCAGTGAAGACGTAGGTAATGGTTTGGTTCGGGCGTTATATTCTACCTATATGAGCTATCTGCAACCGGAACAGTTTAGCTATCAAGTAACTAAACATGGAGACGAGCGCGGCGTATTCGTAGAAATGCTAAAAACCAAAAATGCTGGTCAGTTCTCATACTTTACAGCGCATCCAGGCATTACTCGTGGTGGACATTATCATCATACCAAAACAGAAAAGTTTTTAGTCATAAAAGGCAATGCTTTATTTAAATTTAAGCACATGGTTACCGATGAGTATTATGAGCTAACGACAACTGGTGATGAAGCAAGAATCGTCGAAACCGTACCAGGATGGACTCATGACATTACTAATATAGGTGAGGATGAGATGGTCGTTATGCTGTGGGCTAATGAAATCTTTGACCGTGAAAAACCTGATACTTATGCAATGCCAATAACAGATTAAGAGTTTACTATGGATAAGTTAAAGCTAATGACTGTCGTAGGGACACGTCCAGAGATTATTAGACTATCAAGAGTCATACAAGCCTGTGATAAGTATTTTGATCATATCATTGTACACACTGGGCAGAATTACGATTACGAATTAAACGAAATATTTTTTACAGATTTAGGTATTCGTAAACCTGATCATTTTTTGAATGCTGCGGGTACGACAGGTGCTGAAACTATTGGCAATGTCATCATCGGGGTAGATAAAGTTTTAGAAGAAGTACAGCCAGAGGCACTCCTTGTACTTGGTGATACCAATAGCTGTATGGCGGTTATCCCTGCCAAGCGTCGTAAAATTCCTACTTTTCATATGGAAGCGGGTAATCGCTGTTTTGATATGCGCGTACCTGAGGAGATTAATCGCCGTATCGTTGATCATACTGCTGATATGAACCTGACCTACAGTACTATTGCTCGTGACTACTTGCTTGCTGAGGGTTTACCCGCTGATTTAGTGGTCAAAACAGGCAGTCCTATGTTCGAGGTGTTACATCACTATAAAGCTAAGATTGAAGCATCTAATATTCTAGAAACTTTAGATTTAACAGAGCATCAGTACTTCATTGTCAGCGCTCATCGGGAAGAAAATATTAATTCAGATCAGAACTTTTTAGATTTGGTTGACATGCTCAATGCGGTAGCAGAAAAGTATCAGTTTCCAGTGATCGTCTCAACTCATCCGCGAACACGGAATCGTATTAAAGCACTGAATATTGATTTTCACCCTTTAGTGCAGTTGCTTAAGCCACTTGGGTTTAGTGACTATAATAAGCTGCAATTATCCGCTAAAGCCTCATTGTCAGACAGTGGGACTATCAATGAAGAGTCTTCTATCTTAAACTTCCCAGCATTGAATTTGCGCCAAGCACATGAGCGCCCTGAAGGTATGGAAGAAGCGGCTGTCATGATGGTTGGGCTAACAGCTGAACGTATTTTACAAGGTCTTGATATCTTAGAGTCTCAGAAACGTGGAATAGATCGAACGTTACGTTTGGTTGAAGATTATAGTATGCCCAATGTCAGTGAAAAAATAGTGCGTATCGTTTTGAGTTATACCGACTATATCAACCGTGTAGTGTGGAAAAAATACTAATGAGTAATAAAAAAGAGAAGATAGCGATTGTCAGCCGTGGTTTTTGGCCAGAAAGCCCTGCGATTGGAGAGGCTTTATTATTGTTGTCAGAGATATTAGTCGAAGATAAACAGTCTCTAGTGATTACACAAGTTGGTAAAAACTTCTTAAACAAACTTCAAAAAGAAAAGCGAGGTCGAGGGGTTACATTTTCGACTTTACCTGCATTAACGGACTCATCTAGCAATATTGTTTTTAGGATCTTAGAATTGCTACTATTCACCGGTTTTACTTTTACTAGTTTGTTGTATCATCGCCCTGATAAAGTTTATGTTGCGACAAACCCACCTATTTTTACGCCTTTGGCGGTACGCTGGTACTGCGAATTATTTGGTAAGGATTATGTCTATCATTTGCAAGATATTCATCCAGAGATAACTTCTATTGTTACTGGTAAACGTAATGTTATCACCCGACTTATCTCATCAATTGATAATAAAACGGTAAAAAAAGCTTCCACGATTATTACTTTAACTGAACAAATGAAATCCTACTTAACCAAGAGAGCCAGTAGTAAGCTGCCTATAAAACTACTAAATAATCCTTCTGTAAAGGCTGCTTCATTAACCTCTGATGATACTCACGATAGAATTAAAGGCTTTGTTTATTGTGGCAACGCTGGAAGATTACAGCGAATACCATTACTAATAGAGGCTATCCAAAGTTATATCAATAATGGAGGGAGTTTACCCTTTGTATTTGCGGGTGGTGGAGTCTATAGCAGCGAAATTGAGCAATTAGCAATTAGGTTTGAAAACGTGACTTACCTAGGCGTTCTACCTGCAAATGAAGCCTCTGAGTTATTACGTCAATATAGTTTTGGATTAATGCCAATTGATGATGAAGTTACCAAGTATGCTTTTCCAAGCAAATCTTCATCTTATGTATTCGCAGGCTGTCAGATAGTGGCTATTTGTGGCAAAGGTACTAGTGTTGCTGAATGGGTAGATACTAATAAACTTGGTTATGTTGCTGAGCCTAATGTAGAGTCGCTAGTCAGTTTATTTCATGAGCTAGAGAAAGATCCATTACCTGAGCTTAACGTTTCTCCTGATATGCTTGAAGAGTTAACGCCTCAGTATCATGCAACTTCTTTGAAAGAAATTTTGCTGCAAGTAAACTAATAATACACAGCGATTCTGAAAATTAAATATAAGATAAGTTTAGGATTGGATATGATAAAACGCCTATTTGACATCATCGCCGCAACGACAGCCTTGGTTGTTCTATCTCCTGTGTATGCGATCACTGCTTATAAAGTCAGCAAGAACTTAGGATCACCAGTCCTGTTTCGTCAGACTCGTCCTGGCTTAAATGGCAAACCTTTCGAGATGATTAAATTTCGGACTATGAAGGATGCGATAGATACAGCAGGTAATCCGTTACCTGATAGCGAGCGTCTGACTTCTTTTGGTCAAGCATTACGCAATAGTAGTCTGGATGAGTTGCCTGGGCTATGGAATGTACTAAAAGGCGATATGAGTCTAGTCGGCCCGCGTCCGTTATTGATGGAGTATCTACCACTATACAATAAATCGCAGAAACGACGCCATTTGGTCCGTCCTGGTATTACAGGATATGCACAAGTAAATGGACGTAATGCTATCGGCTGGGATAAGAAATTTGAGCTAGATACTTGGTATGTGGACAATCAGTCATTGTGGCTTGATATCAAAATACTATTTAAAACGGTGAAAAAAGTATTGGTCAAAGATGGTATCAGTGCCGATGGCGAAGCCACCATGAGTAAGTTCACAGGCTCCAAGAATAATCCTATTGTAGACAACAGCCATGAGTGAAGTCTTTGCGGTGTATGGTGCTTCTGGTTGTGGGCGCAGCCTTATGCCAGTCGCTGCTAAGCAGTTAAATAGTTTGGGGAATATGAGCCAAATTATATTTATTGATGATGCATTAACTCAAGACTCTAGCGTAAATGGCTATGTTGCCATGAACTATGAAAGATTTAAAAGTTTAGAGCATGATAATAAATTCGTCCTTATAGCCATTGCTAGTAGTAGTATTCGTCAAGTAATAGCAGATAGGTTGCTGAAGGATGATATTTCACTGTGGACAGTGCAGGGAGCAACTACTCTAATTATGGACGAAGTGAGCATTGGTGCTGGAGCCGCGCTCAGTCCGTTTGTTACTATCGCTGCTAACGTAACGATTGGTAAATGCTTTCATGCCAATCTATATAGCTACGTCGAGCACGACTGCATCGTTGGCGATTATGTTACCTTTGCACCTAGAGTCAGCTGTAACGGTAATATTCATATTCATGATCATGCCTATATTGGTGCAGGAGCGGTAATTAAGCAGGGTACACCTGACAAGCCATTGGTTATTGGTAAGGGCGCTATCGTGGGGATGGGTGCAGTAGTGACCAAAGATGTACCAGCGGGAGCGGTAGTGGTGGGCAACCCTGCACGCCCACTTCTTAAACAATAAAAGACGCATCATCATTCATCATAAAACTACTGAGACATCTATGCTAAACACCCCGTTTTCACCTTGGCCCAGTTTTACTCAAATCGAGGCCGATGCTGTCAGCCAAGTATTATTATCCAATAAGGTCAACTATTGGACAGGGCAAGAGTGTCGTCAGTTTGAGGCCGAGTTTGCTGAATGGGCAGATAGCAGCTATGCGATTGCTATGGGTAATGGTACATTGGCATTGGATGTTGCCTTGCAAGCGTTAGATATTGGCGTGGGTGATGAAGTGATCGTGACGCCCCGCACCTTTATCGCTAGTATCTCGTCAGTGATTAATGCTGGCGCAACGCCTGTTTTTGCTGATGTTGATGAAGCAACGGGTAACATCACGCCTGAATCGATTGCTGCGGTATTGACGGAGAAAACCAAAGGTATCGTCTGTGTCCATTTGGCTGGCTGGCCTTGTGATATGGATGGCATCATGGCGCTGGCAGAGCAGCACAACTTATATGTCATTGAGGACTGTGCGCAGGCTCATGGGGCACTTTATAAAGGCCGTAGCGTTGGTAGTATTGGTCATATTGGTGCTTGGAGCTTTTGCCAAGACAAGATTATGACCACAGGCGGTGAGGGTGGCATGGTCACCACCAATGATGAGAAGCTATGGCGCAAGATGTGGGCGTACAAAGACCATGGCAAAAGCTACGCTGCTGTCTATGAAACTGAGCATCCACCTGGCTATCGCTGGCTACATGAGAGCTTTGGCACCAATTGGCGCATGACTGAGATGCAAGGCGTGATCGGCCGTATTCAGTTAGAGAGAATGAGCGATTGGACTGCCAAGCGTACTGCCAATGCGCATGCTATATTGGACGCATGTACTAAATGGGAAGCAAAAAAAGGCTATCTTTCAGTACCGAGGTTAGAGGTTTCTTCTCTATTTTCGGATTCTAAACATGCCTATTATAAACTCTACGTTTATGTACAGGCAGAGAACCTACCTGATGACTGGTCGCGCGACCGTATTATTCATGAAATGAATAAGCAAGGCGTGCCTTGTTTCTCAGGTTCAGCTTCTGAAGTTTATTTAGAAAAAGCATTCGATAATACAGGTTTGCGCCCGGAGCCTAGATTGTCAGTGGCAAAAAAATTGGGCGAGACCAGCTTGATGTTGTTAGTTCATCCTACGCTTACAGCGGCAGAGATAGAAAAAACAGTAAAAGCGATCGATCTTGTATTCACTAAAATACATCAATCAGAAGCCTAAGGTTTCAGCGGCTTCTGAGTATCAAGTTTTATCACACGCTAGGATTTTTTAGCGTACACAGGTACAATATTACTATCAGTCAAAGGTTGACGACACAAAAGGCAGGCACGCAAGTATTGGCGAGCGCTGTCTTTATTTTTTTATACCGCCCCCTCTATTGGAGTTCATATGTCTATCGAGTCTACTGCCCAAGAGTCAGCCATCGTTTTGGACGGCAAAGCACTTGCCAAACAAATAGAAGAGCAACTACGTACACGCGTAGATGCCATTAAGGATAAAACTGGACGTACACCGAGCTTGGCGACGGTTTTGGTCGGTGACGATCCAGCGTCTGCAACTTATGTCCGTATGAAAGGTAATGCCTGTAAACGAGTTGGTATGGATTCTATTCGGGTCGAGATGCCGAGCGAAACGACGACCGAACAGCTGATGGCAAAGATAGATGAGCTGAACAATAACCCTGATGTACATGGCATTTTGCTTCAGCATCCAGTGCCCGAGCATATTGACGAGCGTGCCTGCTTTGAGCAGATTGAATTAGCCAAAGATGTCGATGGCGTGACTTGTTTGGGCTTTGGTCGTATGGCGATGCAGCAGTCAGCGTATGGCTCATGCACGCCTCAGGGTATCATGCACCTATTGGCGCATTACGACATCGAGCTATCAGGCAAAGAAGCGGTTGTCGTTGGACGCAGTGCCATCTTGGGTAAGCCGATGGCAATGATGCTATTGAATGCCAATTGTACCGTTACTATCTGTCATTCAAGAACTGAAGACTTGGCCGCTCATATTAAGCGCGCAGATATTGTAGTTGGGGCAGTTGGCGTGCCAGAGTTGATTAAAGCAGAGTGGATCAAAACAGGGGCAGTCGTCATCGATGCAGGTTTCCACCCAACAGACAACGGCGGTGTCGGCGATATCGAAATGCAGGGTATGGAAAACATCGCCAGCGCTTATACCCCTGTACCAGGCGGTGTGGGTCCAATGACTATTAATACACTCATTCGCCAAACGGTTGATGCGGCTGAAAAATCAGGAGGTCTGAGCAACGATGAGTAGCCTAGCCAGTTATTAATAAGGCTAGTTTATTAATACGAAAAAAGGCTACGGTTGGTAGCCTTTTTTTGTGGAAGCTTAAATGTTATGGTTCGCTACTCGAATTGATATGGCAAGCATAGAACCTAAGGTCGTTTTTCTTAATTGGATTAGCGTAATAAAAATAGGCTGCCTGTCAGATTTGGCTCGGTAAATGTACGGGTGTGGGTGTGTTGTACATCCAAATATGAGTGGTGTCTTTATTACCCAATGCACCTTCAAAGCTCCAGCCCCAAGTCAAGAAAGAGCCGTTTTTGGAATTACTAATACCGTTTTGAGAGCTCGGTTTTTCATGAGCAATCAGATGCATGATACCCACGGCCATGGTGTCAATATTCTTTAAATGAAGCAGTTTATTGGTAGGCTCATCTAAATTGTTATAGACAGTTTTGCCAGTGCTATTAGTCTCACCAAATGCGCCCCAAGCGTAGACAACGCCATTGGCTTTTGAATCAGTACCCATCGATACATTGTCTAATAATGCATAGCTGGCATGACCATTGGCATAAATGCGGCGAACCTCTTTATTAGTAAACCAAGGCAGTTTGGTCGGTGTGACAATAATATCTGTCCACGCATCTTTGGTATCTTTGGATGCTTGGCCGTTATAGCCCAATTGACTGGTATCATTTAATCCCCAACCGTAAACGGATTCTGTATTAGTCAAGGCAAGGACGTGGTCGCGACCAGCAGCAAGCTGAATGACTTTTTCTTTATAGTGAGTCGCATTGGATTTGGTAGGATTGTTATCAAGAACCTGTATGCGTGTAGGTGTGGCATGAATATTGAGACAAGAGTTGGTTGCGGTACAGGTTTTGCCGTCTCCAAGATTGGCGTAAGCATCGCTGCCCCAACCCCAGACCTGACCTTTATCATCCAAGGCATAAGAACTATTGGCACTAGCGACCACTTGTACAATGTGCCCGACATCATTTGCGTTAGAAAAATCTACACGAATAGGGGTGCTGCTAGAAGCACTTGAGCCCGTACCCAGTTGTCCTTGAGTATTGGCACCAAACGACCAAACACTACCATCTTTGGTAAGTACCAAGTTGTGCTTATAACCTGCCGCTACCATGACTGCATCATCAATGCCTGCAATAGGACTGATATCGAGGCGGCAATCTTCGATTTCTCTGCAGTCATCGCGGCCTATCTTCCCGCGACCCAATTGACCGTACTTATCAGCACCCCAGCTATAAACCTGACCTTTTTGATCGATTGCCAGTGAATGGTTTTGATTATAATTGATAGAAATCAAATTTTTTGGCGCATGGTTTACGATCATGGGGGTGTCTGGATGACCCATCACATCGGTCGTTTTGGTCGTCAAACCAAGACCAATTTGACCATAATTGTTGCGTCCCCAAGCATAGAGTTGCCCATCGCGCAGCGCTCCAGTATGCGAGCCTCCTGCGGCGACCGTGTTACCAAGATACAGGGTTTTGGTTGAGCGCATCATATTGCCCGCATTGTCGGTGGCCTCTAACGTTAACTTGTTATTGCCTAAGGACAACAAAATTCGATCGTCAAAATACCCTTTAGCATCGACTGTTAATGTTTGCGCGGGGGCTTCATTCAGTGTGTAAGTCAAAGACTTTATACCACTGCTATCCTGTACTTGTCCTGAGACAAAAACGGCAGCCACGGCAGTATAGCCATCCACAAACCCACTATCAGTCGTTAGTAACGGCGGTGTCCTATCAATAACCGTTATGGCGGCAACAGTATCAGAGTCATGGCCACAAGCAGTCAAAAGCAAGGCTATGACCACCATTGCCATTGCCTGCATGAGAGAGGATGAACGCATAAGAACCTTAATAGAGGTAAAGCACTATCATGTCAAAAACTAGAGGGGCAAGTAAGGCAAAAGTAAGTCTGATGCCTAGTTTTTGACATGATAGGATGTGAGTGATAGCAAGCCATTAATAATAGCGATGAATCATATTATAAGTAAGAATCATTATCAATTAAAAAACAGCTTCTTTGACGAGACTGTTTTCTGTCAAAATGGTTATAACTTGTGTTTGAGCATAAGTTATAACCATTTTAATCGCTTAAAATTATAATACAGATAGCCACACAACGAACCGATAAAGATCATAATAACCAAATAGGAATACTTCCAGTGTAATTCAGGCATAAAGTCAAAGTTCATGCCATAAATACCAGCGATAGCCGTTGGTACCGCCAAGATACCTGCCCAAGCAGCAAGCTTACGTACCACCTCGTTTTGTCCCATATTGACCATGGCCATATAGGTATTCATCACCACGCTCAGCATCTCATTAAGACCGTTGATTGCATCTAAAGAGTGCAAAAGATGGTCATTGACATCGCGAAAATAAGGTTTGGCCGCCTGAGAAAAACCAGACACCAGCTCGCTTTTTTTATGATTGATAAAAAAGCTACAGATGTCTTGTACGGGCAAAATAATAGCGCGCATATGGACCAGTTGCGACTTCAACTCATAAAGGTTTTTTAACGTGCCTTTATCAAATTCGTAGGTAAATACATAGCGTTCTTGCTCCCGCAAATAGCGACCCAAGCGATCCGTGATCGGCATATAGTTATCCACGATAAAATCGAGAATAGCATGTAGCACAAAGATTGGCCCCATGCGCAGCTTTTCAGGACGACGGTGGCAATGCTCGCGGACAGGCGCGTAAGAGTTCGATGGACCGTTACGAATAGTAATCAGGTAATTTTTACCCATAAATATCGCTGTGGTGCCATAGCGAATAATGTTGTTTTCAAGCTTCGCCGTACGCAGCACGACAAACACCATGTCATTGTCATAGTTTTCAACTTTGGCGCGCTGATGGTCGGCGAAGGCATCCTCGATAGCCAGCTCATGCAACTCAAAAGCTTCTTTGACTTTGACCATGGTCTCTAAGCTTGGGTCATAAAGACCCAACCAAATAAATTGACCATTATTGCTCAAAGCACGACTGACATCAGTGAGCGCAACTTGATCCAGTTTTTGACCCGTTTTACGCGAATAAGAGTAGCAGTTAACGACTTCTCCAGAGCTAGATAAGTCAATATCTTCATAACGCTCTGAGTCTGGATCATAGACAGTCATCGTCTCGATCGTTTCCTCGTTTGTGGCATCTGCATCGCCATAGATATAACTGTCGTCATTATCCAAATAAAGATGTTTGTCATTCATATTTGCGTGAATACGAGTGACATTGGAGTTAGGTGCAATACGCGCTGTTTCTTTAATCAACGGATCGTTATTGTTTTCCATACACCCTCCCTTAATAAAGTAAAAGGTCTGTAATAATCAAAACTTATAATTTGAGCTACTAAAGTGCATAGCTTTTCAATGTTTCAATATCGACTAAACTTAACAAGCTTTCATGACAAGCTTCGAGCTTTATTTGCGGTGCAATATCGAAATCTAGCGCTTCAACCCAGCGTAGGGCGCAAATACACCAGTAATCTCCAGGCTTAAGACCAGCGAAGCCATATTCTGGCAAAGGTGTAATAAGATCATTGCCGCGACTGGCAGAAAAGTTTAAAAACTCACTGGTCATTTTGGCACACACCGTATGCTGACCGACATCATGGTTGCCAGTGTGACAAAAGCCGTTGCGATAGTAGCCAGTAAGCGGGTCAAAGCAGCAGCTGGCAAGCGCTGTCCCTAGTACATTGGTTTGGTTGTTGGCTGGGTTTGGGTGATAATCTGACGACATGAGGCTTCCGAGATAAAAATATGCGTTAGTGTAACATGAGTCTGGGTTGAAGGCGCTGTTCTAAACACTTTGATAGTGTTCTTTACACGCAAGATTAACCTTAATCAAACTCATCGATATGAGGCATTTCAATCATCTGGTCTGTAACATTGAAGAGAATCAATTAGATAGTGATTGTGGCGAATTGTCACTAGGCGAACCCAAACTGCTATGCTAAACTAAAGCGTAAAGTGCCTTGGCGGTTTATCAAGCTCTATTAGCTTATCGCTATTTATCGGTGTATAAAAATACTCGTCTTATCATTCTAAATTATACTTATTACTCACCCTTTTGCGGCTACCTAGTTTGTTTATAAATAATTGGGTCAATGATGTTGCGTGTTAAAAAATAAAAAGTACTACGCATTATTGCCATTATAAAGACAAATTTTTAGTACCGCATTAGCATCGCGTTTTTTGGTAAGCGCTACGCCAAACAAGGATTTATTGTGTCTGTCAGTTCTGATTCTGCGAAACTCACCCAGTCAAATACGACCAATCAAACGGTAACGCATCCTGCTACAAGTGATGCGATATCCAATCAAAACCGCTCTTTTAGCAACTTTGCCAATGACGTTGCCAATAGTTGGTTGTTGCCTGATGGGGTGGTGGACGTGTTGTTTGAAGATGCCCATAAGCAAGAAGTGCTTAGACACCGATTGACTCAGCAGCTCATTACACATGGCTATCAGCTGGTAAATCCGCCAATGATTGAGTTTACTGAGTCTTTGTTAAGTGACGCCTCAGAAGATTTGAAGCGCCAAACTTTTAAGATTATTGATCAGCTTACAGGTCGCTTGATGGGTGTACGCGCTGATATCACGCCGCAAATTTTGCGTATTGATGCGCATTGGGGCGGTACTGGTATTGCCAGATACTGTTATGCTGGTGATGTGATTCATACCTTGCCTTCTGGACTTTTTGGCTCGCGTACACCATTACAGCTTGGTGCTGAGATATTTGGCTGCGCGTCACTTGCTGCAGATATCGAGCTTGTCGATGTGTTATTCACTATGGTGAATACGCTGAATATGAGAGCTGCTCTACATATTGATTTGGGTCATGTAGCAATCTTTAAGCGCTTGGCCCAGCTGGCGCAATTGCAAGACGTTGATACCGAACAGTTGATGCATTTATATGCCAATAAGAATCTACCAGAGCTCAAAAAAGTCTGTCAGAACTTGCCAATGGGTGATGATTTTTACGTCTTAGCACGCTTTGGTCATGATATTGATAACCTATTGGCTAAGCTGTCTGCAACTGCTCAACAAGACAGCCAAATTGTAACGGCAATTGACGAGTTACAACGACTAAAGACCCATTTACAAGAACAGTGGCAATGCGCAGTGAGTATCGATGTGACAGAGTTGTCAGGCTATCATTATCACACGGGCATCATCTTCAATGGTTATATTAATAGTGAGACCCAGCCACTGGTTCGTGGTGGTCGCTTTGATGGTATGCAAAGTGGCAGTCAATTAGCAGGACATCAGCCACGTGACGCAACTGGTTTTAGTATGGATGTCAGTCGTTTACTGGCTCATACTCAGCTTAATACGCCAACCATCGTATTGGTGGATTATGAGGCATCACAGACCATTGACAATGAGCAAAAACAGCTACTATTGCAACAAGTTGAGAGTTTGCGTCAGCAAGGTTATCGCGTCACTGTGCCATTGAATGCAGAAGACCGTCCCACCAATGTGACGCATCAGCTTAATTTTGTGAATGATCAATGGCAACTACAGACCTTGTAAGCACAAAATAGGTAGGTGCTTAAGGTCTGGCTGAGTCATTGATTGACCAAATATACACCAAATATGATTCATTCATTTTGAAGTTATCATGAGTTTTTGACGTTATAAACGTTACTGTTATTAAAATTATCGTGGTTTTTAAACCATTATTGCACACCTCAATACATAAAGGTAAGGATTGATCATGGGTAAGAATGTCGTAGTTTTGGGTAGCCAATGGGGCGATGAAGGTAAGGGTAAAATCGTTGATTTACTTACCGAAAAAGCATCAGCAGTTGCTCGCTTTCAAGGCGGTCACAACGCAGGCCATACGTTGGTTGTCGATGGCAAAACCACTGTTCTACATCTAATCCCATCGGGCATTTTGCGTGAAGGCGTTACTTGTTTTATCGGTAATGGCGTGGTGTTAGCACCTGACGCATTATTGAAAGAAATGAAAGAGCTTGAAGACAACAATGTGCCAGTCCGTGAGCGTCTACGTATTTCACCTAATTGCCCACTTATCATGCCGTATCACGTCGCGCTTGACCAAGCACGTGAAGCCAAGCGTGGTACTGGCAAAATCGGTACCACAGGTCGCGGCATTGGGCCTGCATACGAAGACAAAGTGGCTCGTCGTGCTATTAAGCTTGCTGACTTGTTCCGTGAAGATTTGGAAGAAAAGCTACGTAACCTAATCGAATACCACAACTTCCAATTGACGCAGTATTACAAAGTTGACGCAATCGATTTTGATGAAACGTTTAAGCTTTGCCAAGAGTGGAAAGCTGAGATCACTGGCATGGTGACGGATGTTACTGAAGACTTGAATCAGTTACGTCTTGCTGGCAAAAACTTGATGTTCGAAGGTGCTCAGGGCACGTTACTAGATATCGATCATGGTACTTATCCGTTTGTTACCAGCTCAAGCGTAACTGCTGGTGGCGTATCAACGGGTACAGGTATTGGTCCATTGTATTTAGATTACGTACTTGGCATTACCAAAGCCTATACCACACGTGTTGGTAGTGGTCCGTTCCCAACCGAACTGTTCGACGATGTTGGCGCGCATTTGGCCAAAGTTGGTCATGAGTTTGGTGCAACGACTGGTCGTGCGCGTCGCTGTGGTTGGTTTGATGCCGAAGCACTACGCCGTGCCGTGGTACTAAATTCACTATCTGGCATCTGTTTAACCAAGCTTGACGTATTAGACGGTTTAGAAGAGTTGCTCATTGGTGTGGGTTACAACTTACCAGAAACTGAGTGTGCAGGCGCTCACGATGCAGAATTCTATGAGTCAGTTACACCAAAATATGAGACGCTGCAAGGCTGGAGTGAGTCGACCGTTGGCATCACTAACTATGATGACCTTCCAGAAAACGCCAAGACATATATCAAGCGTATTGAAGATTTGATTGGTTGTCCTGTTGATATTATCTCAACCGGTCCTGATCGTTCTGAGACAATCGTATTACGTGACCCGTACGACGCGTAACAATATTTGCGTTTAGATCAGTATCTATTGATTCCGAAAACCCCAGTGCTTGACACTGGGGTTTTCGTTTATGTGGAATATCATGACTTTATGAACAATCTGTATCTACCGAATTTACCGTTATGAAAGATACAATCATAAATTAACCCTATCATTTATAGCCTTAATCATTATAATAGGCAGCAATCCTAGATTGGCCAAGTTGGCGTTCATGTTTTTGATTGCCAAGCCTTAAGTCGATTGAATCGGCACATGCCAATATAGTGGCTACAGACAAAACAAAGCAGTAACTATTTCAGTTATTATTAAGTTTATTATTTATTAGGAGCTTTTCATGGCTAACGAACGTACTCTATCTATCATCAAGCCTGACGCGGTTGCTGGCAACCATATCGGCGCTATCTACAGCCGCTTTGAAGAAGCTGGTCTAAAAATCGTTGCAGCAAAAATGCTACAACTTGATGATGAAAAAGCAGGCGGTTTTTACGCAGAGCACGCAGAGCGTCCGTTTTACAATGATCTAAAATCGTTCATGATGTCAGGTCCAGTATTGGTATCAGTATTAGAAGGCGAAAACGCCATCGCTAAGCATCGTGAAATCATGGGTGCAACCAATCCTAAAGAAGCAGCTGAAGGCACTATCCGTGCCGACTTCGCTAGCAGCATCGATGAAAACGCTGTTCATGGTTCAGATTCAGCTGAATCAGCCAAACGTGAAATCAGCTACTTCTTCAACGATGACGAAGTATGTGCACGTACGCGTTAATAGCGGCAATTATTGATATGGACTATTGTTTGATTCAGTCCCTATTAATAATTAGTTTCGCAAAACGGCTTATATCTTATGGGTATAAGCCGTTTTAACGATTATAATAATGACTGGTTTCATTGAAATTAGTGCTTATCTCCCTCATTATTATATTTCACTAGCGTTATCAATCCCTTAGCAGTATAACTTTATTGAGTTTTTATCATCTAGGATGCGAATCAATAAAGCCTGCGCTGATAACGGATTGCTCATGCATCGCATACAGCAACGTTTATATTAATAATTGCATCGATCATTCACGCTCATGCAAAAAGGTTATCTATTATGTCAACTGTACAAACACCGACCCAGCATATTCCTGCGAAGCTTACAGATAGCATCAAATTGGTAGATGAGGCGCTGGCAAAAACCAATCTACTCGGCATGACCCAAGCGCAACTTGCTGATTACTTCAAGAGTATCGGCGAGAAGCCATTTCGTGCCACTCAGGTTATCAAGTGGATATACCAGCATGGCGTGACAGATTTTGAGCAAATGACCAATTTGAGCAAATCATTGCGTGACAAATTATCACTCAATGCGTGTGTCGTTCCACCTAAAGTGATTCACCGTCAGTACAGTGATGATGGCACGCGTAAGTGGGTGTTTGAAGTGACGGGCGGCTCGTTGGTTGAGACCGTATTGATTCCAGCAGATGATAGTAAGTTGAACGGCCGCAAGACATTGTGTATCTCCTCACAAGTGGGCTGTGCACTAGACTGTAGTTTTTGCAGTACGGGTAAACAAGGGTTTGAGCGTGACTTGAGTGCGGCTGAAATTATCGGTCAGCTTTGGGTTGCCAATGCCTCTTATATGACAGATGAAAATGACAGCTTAGAAAACGTTGACCACAGTTTATGGGAAAATAACGTGACCAATGTTGTAATGATGGGTATGGGTGAGCCACTATTGAACTACAAGCCAGTGGTTGGTTCAATGGAAATCATGCTGAGCGACCATGCTTATGGCTTGTCAAAACGCCGTGTGACGTTATCGACGTCAGGCGTCGTACCAAAAATGTATCAGTTGTCACAAGACATTGATGTGGCTTTAGCTATCTCATTACATGCACCTAATGATGAGTTGCGTAATGAATTGGTGCCTATTAATAAAAAATATCCGTTAGATGAGCTGATCGCTGCTGCAAAAAACTACGTCTATGACGTCAATCCGCGCCACAAAAAACATGTGACGATTGAGTATGTTATGCTGGATGGCGTCAATGATAGTAATGACCACGCACAGCAGCTGGTTGCCTTGTTGAACGGGTTGCCAAGCAAAATCAATCTGATTCCATTCAATCCTTTCCCGCACGCGCCGTATGACAAGTCAAGCAACAACCGTATTCATGCGTTTAGCAATATCTTGAGTGAAGCCGGTTTTGTTTGTACCATTCGCCAAACTCGTGGTGATGATATCGATGCCGCTTGTGGCCAATTGGTAGGGCAGGTCGCTGATCGTACTCGCCGCTCGGCGGCTTGGCAACAAAGTATTAAAGACCGTGAAAGTGTTTAAGACGTATTTATGTACTCCATAATCTAAAAGGGTACTTTGTGTACCCATAGCCACTGATAAATAACCGATATAGGATATTAGTTGTCTTCTATCTATCACAACGGTAATAAAAATGTATCAATAATGACAAGTAATGCAGAGTACAGCAATTAATCACAACTAAATTGTACTTATAGGGGCTAAATCTATTAAACTGATGCCTCGAGGATCGAACGCACTGAAGCGCAGTTTTATGATGGCGGCTATGATGACTTCTAAAAATTCTTGTCAGTTCAAATATCAAAAACCATTTTCTCAAGATTATAAAGCGTCACATATAGTGACAGTTCAAACAGCGTTGCCAAAGCGTATGGTACTGGCGACAACCCTAGCAGGACTGCTAATGGCTGGTTGCCAAAGTACGCCTACCAACGATTTGACTGGTAGTACCTCCTATCAAACGTCAACGCGTCCCAACGACAATCGTAACTTAGACAAACAAGAAATTGCCCGCGTACGTACCTCACTTGCCGCGCAATATATCCGAAAAAACGAGCTTGATACGGCACAGCAGCAGCTTGAAAAAGCCTTTGCTGCTGATAGCCGTTACGCGCCAGCCTATGATATGATGGGCGTTTTGCTGCAACAAGAGGGCAGCAGCATCAATCTTCAAAAAGCCGATCAATATTTTAAAAAAGCGATCATGCTTGATAAAGAGTTTGTGCAAGCCAACAATAATTACGGCGTTTATTTGTCACAGACCAAACGCTATCGTGAGGCTGCTTCGCAGTTTGAGATTGCAGGTGCGGCATTAGGATATGAAGGTCGTATTGGCGCTTTGGAAAACTTAGGGCGTACCTACCTTCAGCTGGGTGAGCGCGATGCTGCTGCTAAAGCTTTTTTACGTGCGCTTGATGGCAATCGAAATAGTATCATTGCTCATATCGAGCTGGTAGATTTATTGCTGGAGCAACAGCGTGTCCCACAAGCACAAAGGCTTTATGATGAAACATTGATATTGGTACAGGGGCAAGGTATTAGCCCGCGCTTGCTAATACAAGGCATCAAACTGGCTGCTGCGCAAAATAACATAAAAACCCGCCAGCAATTGGCACAGCAGCTTTTATCCGCTTATCCACTAAGTGATGAAGCAAAACAACTTAAGATTTGGCTTAATAATCCAGAGGCACCATGGAAATGACCACCCCATCATCAAACACTCAATCTAACGCTCAGGGATCATTTGGTGCTACGTTGCAGCAAGCCCGTAAAAATAAAAAAGTCAGTATAGATGAGGCAGCGGCTGAGCTATTTATTTTGAAGCGTCATTTGCAAGCTTTAGAGAATGAGAATTTCTCTGATTTGCCACAACCAGCGTTTGCGCGTGGTTTTGCCATCAATTATGCCAAATATCTGGGTTTGGATCCGATAAAGATCGCCAGTAGCTTCGATGCTGCTTATCCTAATGAACTGAAGGTGCAAGCGTCAAATAGTACAGACACACCGCTGCGTCCAATGGGTACATTACAGCGTGACACGCACAATCGTATTCGTTTCAATCCTTTACTGATTTTAGCGGTTATTGGGGTTATTGTATTAGCCGTATTTTTATTCCGTATGGTCAGTAATGCAAGTAAAGAACACAATGAAGAGCCTGTATCTACAGTCGAAGACATTTCAGCCAGCGAACAAGCGCAAGGTGCGGCGATCAGCAATACTAGTGGTATTGGCTCGTCGGGCTCGGCACTCAATTTGGGTGATGCCAATGCAAGCGAGGCTGCTTTAGTCGTCACCGTGACTGATACAGCCAACGTGACAATCACAGATGCCACTGGTAATGATCTTATGACAGATGCCCAAACCTCTGGTAGTTATAATTTGTCAGGTACGCCACCATTTAATGTGCAAATTGACAATATCGATAATGTCAGCTTAATGCTCAATCAAGAAACAGTGGCTTTGGACACTTATGCCACTGATAAAAAAGCCAGCTTTGAGCTCGCGCCTTAACGGTAGAGCTGTGATTGATAGCTATTAAAAGCTGCTATGAGTATGTTTTTTTCTTTGTTTTTTCGCTCCAAATAAAGGGTTAGTCTATGTCAACGTCAGCGCCTATTAACCGTCGTCTTACCAAAAAAATATATGTCGGTGATGTCGCGATTGGTGGTGATGCGCCGATTAGTGTACAAAGCATGACCAATACAGATACCTGTGATGTGGCAGCAACGGTCGCACAAATTGAGCGCTGCGTTGAAGCAGGTGCTGATTTGATGCGTGTATCGACGCCAACCATGGATTCTGTCAGAGCTTTTGGTGAAATTCGCAAATTGGTCAGCGTACCACTAATCGCCGATGTGCATTTCGATCATAAAATTGCATTGGCTGTTGCAGAAGCAGGGGCGGATTGTTTACGTATCAATCCAGGCAATATCGGTAGCGATGCCAAAGTACGTGAAGTGGTTGCGTGTGCCAAGCATTACAATATTCCTATTCGTATTGGCGTCAATGCAGGCTCGCTCGAAAAAGACATTCAGCGTAAATACACTGAGCCAACTGGCGAAGCGATGCTTGAATCAGCGATGCGTCATATTGATATATTAGAACGCTTGAATTTTGATCAATACAAAGTATCTGTCAAAGCCAGCAATGTGTTTTTGACCATGGATGCGTATCGCTTGATATCGGCAGAAATTGATAATCCACTACACTTGGGCGTCACAGAAGCAGGCGTATATCGTACAGGCGCTGTAAAGTCTGCGATTGCTCTTGGCGGTTTATTGTTAGATGGGATTGGTGATACCATTCGTATCTCGCTTGCCGCTGAGCCTGAAGAAGAAATCAAAATTGGCTTTGATATTTTAAAATCACTAAACATTCGCTCTAACGGTGTCAATTTCATTGCTTGCCCAAGCTGCTCACGTCAAGAGTTTGATGTGATCAAAGTCATGACTGCATTGGAGTCGCGCTTAGAAGACATTCGTGAGCCGCTGAATCTGTCTGTGATTGGCTGTAAGGTTAATGGTCCAGGCGAAGCCAAAGAAGCTGATATTGGTATCGTGGGAGCCGCGCCAAAATCATTGGTATATCGCATGGGCAATAAGAGCCATTTGATCGATACCAATAACTTGGTTGATGAGATAGAAGGCATGGTGCGAGCTCATGCAGAAGATTTGGCCAAAAAGCGCGAGAATGAGATTATACGAGTCAAATAGGTCGAGATACCGTATGGTGGCTGATAATAGCGCCGTAGTATTGACTCAGTACTGCATGAAAAATGATGCTCAGCTGTGAGCAAAAACAACAATAATAGAGACACTTGTTCGAAATTTTAAGGATATGACCGTACCATGATTAAAGCGATTAAAGGGTTTAATGATATTTTGCCAGAACAGTCTGCAAAGTGGCTGCATTTAGAGGCGATATTGGCGAATGTGCTTGGCAGATACGGTTATGAACATATTCGTTTGCCAATCGTTGAGCAAACAGACTTATTTGCCCGTGCTATTGGCGGCGCAACAGATATTGTTGAAAAAGAGATGTACAGCTTTACTGACAAGTCTGAGCCACCAACGCCATTGGCGTTGCGTCCTGAAGGAACGGCAGGGGCAGTACGCGCTGTTATCGAACACAACTTATTGCGTGGTGATACACCCAAATTGTGGTATATCGGTCCAATGTTCCGTTACGAGCGTCCACAAAAAGGGCGTTATCGTCAATTTCACCAGCTGGGTGTAGAGAGTTTCGGTAGTGCATTGCCCGACGCTGATGCTGAGCTGATTGCGATGACGCATTTGATGTGGCAAGAGCTGGGTCTACGAGATGAGATGCGTTTGCAACTCAACAGCTTAGGTGAGCTGGATGAGCGTCATGCATACCGCGAAGCGTTGGTTGCTTATTTGACGGATAAAAAAGATCAGCTTGATGAAGACAGTCAACGCCGCTTAACCACCAATCCACTCCGTATTTTAGACAGTAAAGAGGCGAGTACGCAGACAATCTTAGCAGATGCGCCAAAGCTTGCTGAGTTCTTAGGGGCAGAAAGTCTGGCACATTTTGAGCAAGTGCAAAGCTACTTAAGTGCGCTTGGTATTGAGTTTGATATCAACCCACACTTGGTACGCGGACTAGATTATTACAACAAAACAGTTTTTGAGTGGGTCACGGACAAACTTGGTAGCCAAGCTACTGTGTGTGCAGGCGGTCGTTATGATGGTCTGGTAGGACAATTAAAGTCTATAGGTACGGATGGCAGCAAGCCTGTTAAATCTGAGCCAGCGGTTGGCTTCGCCATGGGACTTGAGCGTTTATTACTGCTGATGGAAGCCGTAGCACCAATTACTGACGTGCCAGCTTGTGATGTTTTCGTGGTTGCTCATCCAGAAGTGTATAGCGCCGGTATTGGTTATGCGCAAGGCCTGCGTTATAGCCGTCCAGACATACGAGTCAAAATGGCAAGTGCGACAAGTCTAAAAGCGCAAATGAAAAAAGCCGATAAGTCAGGGGCTGCATTGACGGTTATTATCGCGCAACAAGAGCTCGATGATAATACCATCAGCATTAAAGACATGCAGACAGGTGAGCAAAAAACAGTTGCGCAAGATTGGCTTGTAAACAAAGACAATTTTTCTCGCAACTGAGTGTTCATTCATCGCGTCAACCGTCAATGCCAATATATTATTGGCGTTGACGTTCGCAGCAGCAACTTAATATCAATTTTATCAGGTAAATATGTATGGCTCTGACACCTAATTCGCCAAATGCAGACAATTCAATGCAAGCGTTAAAGCAATATGGCAGCTATATTGTCACTGCGATTCTATTGGCACTGGCCGCTTATTTTGGCTGGACCTATTGGCAGAATAACCATGCGCGGGTAGATACCGTGGCAGCGGATCACTATGCAGACATACAGCGACTAAACGAAGAGGTCAGTTTGGCCTCGCAAAACCCAGATTTAGAAGCAGAGGCACAAGACGCACTGACACAGAGTCGTACGCAACTTAATAAAGATATCGATGCGCTAGTGAGTAAGCATGGAGATTCTGTCTATGCTTGGCAGGCGCTAATGATTAAAGCTCGCCAACAAGTCGATAATGATGAGTTTGCAGAAGCAGGCGAGACACTCAAAAAAGCACTGACAATCGACTTGGGTGATGCAGGTTTAGAAGCAATCACGCGTTTGCGCTATGCAGCGACGTTGTTGGCCGCAGGTGATGCAGACGGTGCATTGACAGAAGCCAGTAAAGACATGCCAAGCTCGTTTGAGCCGAGTCAACAAGAATTACTGGGTGATATCTATTTGGCGCAAGCCAACAAAGACTCAGCCGTTAAATCGTACAATAATGCTTGGGAGCTGTTACGCAATCGTCAGGAAACGCGTGCAGTATTGGCGTTAAAGATGGAGAGTTTGGGGATTGTGCCTGAGCCTATCGATGAGCAAGCAAGCCTCATTCAAGAGTCAGCGGCACCAGAACAGCCATTGGTACAAGATGGCGCTGCACAAAATGCTGCTGCCGAGGTTACACCGTAATTGTATAGTAATGAGCGCTATTGACTAATAATAGCATTGGCGCTTTACTTAATTATTAATAATTTATTTGTAGTGAGAACCTATAATGACTCAATCTATTCGCTCTAGCAAAATATTTAAAGCCAAAACCCTCAAAACGACGGCTATGCATGTAGCAGTACTGGCAGTGATGAGCACTGCAGTGATTGGGTGTAATCGTGGCATCAAGCCGGTGGTCAATGAGCCAGTAAAATTGGTGCAAATTGCGCAACCTATCAGTGTTCTACAACCTGTGTTTAGCACTGATGTTGGTAATAAAAAAGCCAGCAAAAAAGATCCGCTAGACTTGCAAGTGGGTTATGCCAATGGACAGATCGTTACTGCTTCACGTGGCGGTGATTTAACAGGCTTTAACAGTGCAGGCGAACGTGTATGGTCAGTCCAAGCAGGCGACCAAATCACGGGCGGTGTGGCGCTAGACGCATTGAGTCAGACAGCAATTGTAAGTACGCGTAATGGTCAGATCATGGCGTTTGACAGCACGACTGGTGCTAAACGCTGGCAGCAGCAGTTGTCAGGCACAGTGTTAACGTCAGCACTTATCACCAATAACCGTGTGATTCTCTCTGCAAATGATGGCTTTTTGCATGGATTGTCGTTACAAACTGGCCAACCTGTATGGCAGTTTGCTACACAAGTACCTGCTATCAGTGTACGTGGTAGTGCGGCCCCAACGTTATTAGACAATAAAACGGCACTATTGGCGACTGCTGATGGTCGATTGCATGCGGTAACGACGGATAGTGGTCTGCCGCAGTGGTCAAGACGCGTCGGCGTTGGCACAGGTAGTAGCGAAGTCGAGCGTATGAGCGATGTCGATGGTACGCCTATCGTGGATAAAAACCAGTTATTTGCTGTCAGCTACAGTGGCCAGTTGCTCGGTATTGATTTGGCCTCGCGTCAAGTAATGTTCGTTAAAGAAATGGCGAGCTTAAAAGCGCTTGCGGTAAACAACCAACAAGTCATCGCGACAAGTTTGGATGGTAAAGTCGCGGCCTATGATAGAAACACGGGCGAGATGCTTTGGGAAAGTGAAGAGTTGGCGTACCGTCATCTAACCAACCCTGTGATGATTGGAAACTATATTGCCGTTGGTGATTTGGATGGGGTTGTTCATCTATTTGACCCAGCCAGTGGAAAAATCGTTAGCCGCGTAGAGACCAAAGGCGCTTTGAGTAGCTTGCAAGTACAAGGCAGTCGTTTGATGACACAAAGTACTTCAGGTCAAGTGGCTATTTGGCAGTTGGCGCGCTAAATTTTTTGGCCGGAAGTGAATCAATAAGTTTGTTTTGCTACCCTTAGAAAGCCAATTGATTGATGATAATATTGTGAAATGTAGATATAAACGCTGCTTGGTCAGCGTTTAGTGCTTTGTGTAAACTGCTTGTTTAAACGCAGGCTTTCGCGTACTCTATGCGACCGATACGCCGTAGGCGTGATTCATATATGGTAGGGTAGTCGATTCATTTTAAAACAACGCCACCTCAAGGGTAGGCCTTTTATTTTGGACTGAGTAGCGTGTTTATATATAATATAGACGGCCTATATACTATTTGCTAATCGCAATATAACCCACTATCATTTTTGCTATTGTTTTATTTTTATCATTCATTTTAATTTACGGTCAAGTACAGCATTGTCGCTACTGTTATCAGAGCCACTGTACCGTCCGTCATTGTGCCCTTCACTGAGAGTAACCCATGAGTATCAAGCCTGTGGTCGCCTTAATTGGTCGTCCAAACGTCGGTAAATCTACCTTATTTAATCAGTTCACAAAAAGTCGGCAGGCATTGGTTGCTGATTTGTCAGGACTGACTCGTGACCGTCAATACGGCGATGCTACTTATGAAGACAAATCCTTCATCGTGGTTGACACTGGTGGTATTGGTGAAGCAGATGACGGTAGTGGTAACATTGACGATTACATGTCTGAGCAATCCCATACAGCCATTCATGAAGCCGATATTATCGTGTTTGTCGTGGATGCCCGTGCTGGTATGATTGGTGCCGATGCCGAAATTGGTAAATTCTTACATACCCTTGGCAAACCTGTTTACGTCGTTGCCAACAAAGTTGATGGCGTACATGATGCCGCACCTGCTGAGTTCTATGCGTTAGGATTGGGCGAACCGTATCCAATGGCTGCCAGTCATGGACGCGGTGTTGGGAACTTGCTTGAAGTGTTGACCGCAGATATGCCTGCGCAAGAGAATATCGTAGAGCCTAGAGGTCTCAAGCTTGCCATCATTGGTCGTCCAAACGTTGGAAAGTCGACACTGGTCAACCGTCTATTGGGCGAAGACCGAGTGGTGGTTTTTGACATGCCTGGCACCACACGTGACAGTATCTATATTCCTTATCAGCGCGATGGTAAAGACTACGTACTGATCGATACAGCTGGCGTACGTCGCCGCG
The DNA here is from genome assembly GCF_001606025.1 of Psychrobacter alimentarius. Lineage (NCBI taxonomy): Bacteria > Pseudomonadati > Pseudomonadota > Gammaproteobacteria > Moraxellales > Moraxellaceae > Psychrobacter > Psychrobacter alimentarius. Next base: position 888,116 of record NZ_CP014945.1, read on the forward strand.
GAAAAATCGATGAAAAAGTAGAAAAGTTCTCGGTTATTAAAACATTACAAGCGATTGAAGACTCAAACGTGACCGTTATTGTGATTGATGCTCATGAGGGTATTGTCGATCAAGATTTGCATATGATTGGTTACGCACTGGATGCTGGTCGTGCCTTGGTAGTTGCGATCAATAAGTGGGATGGTCTGACGCAGGATCAAAGAGACTATATTAAAATTGAGATGGATCGCCGCTTCAACTTTATACCTTATGTGAAAGTGCATCTAATATCAGCGCTACATGGTACAGGCGTTGGCAACTTATATCCGTCTATCTTGCGCGCTTATAAATCTTCAATGTTTGAAGTATCAACCAATCGCTTGACCCAAATTTTACAAGATGCTGTTACAGCCAATCCGCCACCAACGGTAGCTGGTCGTCGCATCAAACTGCGCTACGCTCATATTGGTGGTCATAATCCACCTGTGATTGTGATCCATGGTAATCAAACCAGCGCGCTTCCTAAGAGCTATCAGCGTTACCTAGAGAACCAGTTCCGCCAAGTATTTAAGCTGGAAGGTACGCCGCTTAACGTTATCTTTAAGCAAAATGATAACCCTTACGCAACCAAAAGCGATACGCCAACCAAGGCCAAAACGCAGCAGCTGCGTCAACGTGAGCGCAATCGAGCGAAAAAATTCACTACCAAAGATAAAAAACCACGCTAATTAGTAGGTTTTTTAACGGTTTATTTACTTTATCGTGCCAAAGAGTACGGTAAAGTAAATAATACGCCCCTTTACTACCATAGTTTTGTCTGTCATGAGATAAACTAGGCAAATATCTACAAGTTTCGCTTATCACATCTCAAAAATACCTGTAATATACATAAAAGTTGTCTTGACTCAGTTGAGTGATATGAACAACCGTCCTTCCAAAACTATCTCTATACTTATCTGGCGCTCTGTCATCAAAGCCATCATCTTTGCGGTGTTGGCAGGCTTTTTGTTCTCTTTTATTTATGGTTTATTGCATCACTATAAAGAGAAGCGCCACAACATCCAGCAGTTTGCTACTTTATTAACCATAAGCGCTTCAACAGCTGATAGCGCAGATATTGTGGCGCAGCAAGTGACGTTTTTGTTAAACAGTGAACCCAGCATCAAAAGCATTTTATTTTATTCAACGCCTCAACCAATTGATGGGCTTAATCAATCCAGTGGCGATTGGAAAAATGCTTTATTTGCAGACACAGTCAGCTTCAACTACCCAGTGGTTAGTAACTACATCAGTAACGATAGAGCGCCTCGAGCGTCAGACGCCAGTCAGCGGTTAGATGCGGCTTTATCAAATCGAGGTATCTCATCAGCCGCCGATAACAGTGCCTTAGTGGGTTACATCAACATCACGTTGGATGTAGATAAAATGCGCTTATATTGGTTCCAAAATATAATACTATATTGGCTGATTGCTACTATACTGACTGTGCTTGGTGCCTTTTATATCCTGCGCAAACTCAATTGGCCGATTAGAGACATAGAGACACTGACTGACGCATGTGACATTGTTTTGAAGACCTCAGATCTTAAACAACTACCAACCATTTCTCAACAGTTCGATTTCCAAGAATTGCTACAGATCAAACAGACATTTATTAAGTTGTTTAGTCGCTTACAAAAATCGCGACAAGAGTATGAGGAGATTGCGGTTTTTGAGCAGCAACTACATAAAAAAGATATCTCTCTCGATGTGCAGCTTCATAACTTTCAAAGCATGATCACACATGAGTTAAAAACCTCACTGAATGCCATTGTGGGTGGCTTACAACTGTTAGACCATGAAACTCTAAATATAGAGCAAAAAGATGCTGTCCAAATTATTAGAAATGGTAGCGACAAGCTAGTACTATCGCTTGATCATATTATTCAGCTGAATCAAATACAAAGAGGTCAAATGAATGTCACTTTTAGTGAGTTCAAACCTCTACAGTTGCTAGCGGATCTATTGGCGACATTTGAACCTATTGCTCAAAAAAGAGGGCTTACATTAATCAGTCATATCCATCACATAGACTATAATTTAGAAGGTGACGCGGAGAAAATACAACAGATACTAGCCATCCTTCTTAGTAATGCCATTAAATTTACGCCAGCGGGACAAGTGATAATTACCTCACAATTGACCCATTTTGATAAAAGTAATCGTTGGCAAATCAGTGTCAAAGACACAGGCATTGGTATCGATAGCAATTATATTGACGATATTTTTAATCCATTTTTTCAGGTGGATTCTTCAAAGACTCGTCAATATGAAGGATCAGGGGTGGGCTTACCAGTCGTTAAGCAAATGGCACAACTTATGGACGCTACGATAGAAGTAGAGAGTACATTAGGGGTAGGTACGGAGTTTGTACTGACTGTAGCGATGCCCAGTCAGAGTCAGTCCCGACAGAAGCATTTTTTGGCTAAAAAGACCATTATTTACTACTACTCTCATGAGGTTGGCTCTTTAGGCAAAGAGCTAGAACGTTTGGGAGCTACGGTTATTTATCGTCAGCACGAACAACTGGTGCTAGAGGATATTAATATGAGAAAGGTTGATATGGTCATGTTTGCCGAAGGGGTCGCTCCCAGTAAAGCTGAGTTGTTGGCAAAAAAAATCCGTCAATCTGAAAGTGAGCATCGTGCGTTATTGATATATTGGTACCCTCAGCACCAAGCAAGACAATTAGACAGTTTTGAGCGCTTCTTAAAAGCAGCGGGCGTCGATTATTGTCAAAGCTCGACTTATAAGGATAAAGCATTGAGCGACTTGCTTAAGCGCTGGTTGGTATGGACATAAAAAAGACGCCCCTATGTTGGGCGTCTTTTTTATGAGATAAACTGTTTTATCAAATGAGTAATTTGCTAAACAGTTTTTAAATGAATAAGCATTCGCTTAAAGCAGATTTTTTATCCAGCGTACTACGTGTTCCCACGTGCGGCTCATAAAGCCTGATTGCTCGATATCACTCGTCGCTACGATAGGCACTGACGCCACTGCTTTGCCATCAATAACCGCCATCATCTTGCCAATTTCTTGACCTTTTTTGATTGGTGCTTCCAAGCTTTCAGGAATATCAACCACAGTGGTGATTTTATTCTTTTGTGTTTTGGTGGTTAGAATTTGTAAGCTGTCACCAGTTGCCAATTCCATTTCGTCTGCTTCACCAAACCATACTGGAATCTTGCTAACGAATTGTCCAGCAGGCGCTTTGGTGACTGTTGTAAAATGACCAAAACCCCAGTTAAGCAGCTCACGTGACTGATCGGCGCGAGCTTGTTGGCTTTCTGTGCCCATAATGACAGAAATGAGGCGCATACCGTCACGCTTACTTGAGGCAGCTAGGCAGTAGCCTGCAGCATCAGTATGGCCTGTTTTTAGACCATCAACCGTAGAGTCAGTGGCTAGTAGAGCATTACGGTTGCCTTGCGTGATACCGTTATAAGTGAATTCTTTTTCAGAATAAATGCTGTAATATTCACCGCTGTTTTTAATGATAGCGCGAGAAAGCTTTGCCAAATCTAAGGCAGATGCTTCGTGGCCTTCATCAGGCATGCCTGTCGAATTGACAAAATGCGAGTTGGTCATACCAATCTTTTCTGCTTGCTCATTCATTAATATAGCAAATGAGGCTTCGCTACCAGCGATATGTTCTGCCATTGCTTTTGAAGCATCATTACCAGATTGAATGATAATGCCGCGTAGCATATCGATGACACTGGCCGTTTTATTTACCGGTACGTACATGCAAGACTGACTGCTACTGCCACGGCACCAAGCATTTTTACTCATCAATACTTGGTCGTCTTCTTTGAGATCACCTGATGCTAAGCGTTGCTCAATGATATAACTGGTCATCATTTTTGTTAAAGACGCTGGCGGAAGTGACTCATTGGCGTTTTTCTGTGCCAAAATCTCGCCAGTATTGAAGTCCATTAATACATAAGCGGTATTATCCATCTCAGGTGGCTGAATGGCTGCGTTTGCCATCACTGCGCTCATAGAGATACTTACACCAACTACCAGTTGTATGAACTGGTTTTTTACACGCTTTACTGTCATATATCGTTACACCGCATCATGAAACCAAATGTATCTATCGCTTATGCATAACATTGACGCTCAGCCGTTATTTTAGACAACAAGAATTAATAATTCTGTTGCAAAATAAATTATGAGAGAGAGTAGTGATGATTAAGCGATAGACATAAAATTAACGCCTTATCTTAGCAAAATGCCAACCGATGGGGAATCAGTTAATGCAAAAAAAAGAACCAAATTAAAAACAAAGTCTAATAATTATCAAACGTTTACTCTTACTAAGAGTTTACCGTATTTTAATACGCAAAATCTGACAACCACAAAAAAGCCTGCTGTATTGTCCATTATTGAAAACGAACATACAGCAAGCTCTTGATTCAGTAAACTCAACAAACCAGTATCGAGTTTATTTGATCTATCGTATCACTTAGCGCTTAAAAATTCATAATGCCATTGTTTTATTGTCGTTGATTCTAGTAGGCATTATTCTTTAGAAGCGGGTCATGATACATTCTAAGAAGATATCTTAAGTGCGATACAGGTAAGCTCATCAAAACATATTCTTGATAAAGCTTACTTGTTACTTGTGGTTATTGATATTGAGCATCCGCTAAGTCTTCACACAATGCTTTATTCTCTTGCTTTGAGAATCCCATTGTCCAGCCACGAATACCTTGTAGAATTTGACGGTAATCTTGCTGAGTTGACAGATATTGGATAGCCGCTTTTGGGTCTTCTAAAGAGGGCATCAATTCATGAAGCTGAACATTGTAAGATTTGTAAAAACGCTGCTTCTGCTTACCGTTGAGCATCTGTGGACATATCTCTGAGAGCACTTGCATAACCGCAATTTCATGTTTGGTTATGTTGATACCAGACATGTCTAAGGGGATAGTTGTCGCAGGATTATTTGCGGCAAGAGAAGCTTGAGAAAACATGGCAACAGACGTTATCAGTCCTGCAAAACCAACTTTTGATGCGGTCTTTGCTATTACAGAAGCTATAGATAATATCGATTGATTTTTCATTCAGTATTACACTCACTTATCTTTATTTAATGGTCATATGTTAATGGGTAAAAAAACAAAAGTCACATAAAATATTGATTTATGTGTAGATATCTTGTGAGCCAGAGCCCTATTTTAGCAACATACCAGTAGCATATATGTCTACGTTACTTCAGTATAAAAGCAACTGTCCACATTGTTGTAGGTTATTGCCTATTGTAACGTTATACCTCGTCATTTCACTGCTATCAGCACACTATGGTCACCAAAAAAGCATTGTTGAGACTCAAAATATCAAAAAAACTCTAAATGCAGACAGGGTTCGTGTGAACCGACTATTCAGGTATAATTCGCTCTAATAGGGGTTTTGAAATGACCTTTTCGAGCAAATAGAAGGCTGTATTACAAGGTTTGTGCAATTGTTTTTTCTTAGATTTTGAGCTAACTTTACTGGTAGTAGCTGTTTTGACAAATCGGGTTAATGATTATTTATTAAAATCCGTAGAAGTCTACTACGGCTGCTTGCAGGTCAGATTATAGCAATTCTATGATGATAAAACTCAGAAGTGGACGAGCGGTCAACTATAAATATATTGAGTACAAATGAAATTTTTAATCAGTAATGATGATGGAGTGTACGCTCCAGGTTTATTGGCCTTATATCAGGCACTGTCTACTATCGGAGAGGTCGTGGTGGTCGCGCCAATGACGGAGCATAGTGGTTGTGCTAGTGCATTGAGTATTTCAATGCCATTACATACGCATCAGCTAGATTCAGGATTTATTGCTATTAATGGTTCACCTGCCGATTGTATTTATTTAGCATTGCATGAGTTATATCGTGATACACCATTTGATTGTGTGATTACAGGTATCAATTCAGGGGCCAATCTTGGTCAAGATGTATTATTTTCTGGTACGTTTGGCGCAGCGTTAACAGCGCAGCTTTTTGGGATACCAGCAATTGCAACTTCACTAGTGGGCGGTGGTAGTAAAGGAAGTCAGCAAGAAGAAGCCAGTCATTATCGAATAGCTGCCGATGAAATTGTTAAGTTGTTGGTAGAAACCTCGATATTGAGTGAGTGTAAAAATTTGCCCTATCACGTATTAAACGTTAATATTCCTGATGTTGGGCGCGTCGATGATATCAAAGGCCGAAAAATAACGTCTTTGGGTCACAGGAAAGTTGCACGTCCTGTACATCCCTTGATTGACCCACGCGGGCGAGATGCTTATTGGTTGTCTTTACGTAAAGCCCCACCTGAAGTGCTCGCAGACAGTGAAAATGTATCACTATCTGCTAAAGATGAGCTAGACCAAAAAGATCAGTCATTTGCTATACCATTGACAGATGATGAAGCGGTGGCAGAAGGTTACATTAGTTTGTCGCCCGTACGCCTACATCATACGCCAAGTGCCGCTTTGGATAGACTTTCGGCATTGGCTTTGTAGATAGACGATATCAGATATGTACAGCCTTATTGATAGCGAACGCTGAGAAAGGGTACCGGCTATAAAATTATCATGGTGGTACTTACTCAATACTAAACGGTATAACAGTTAACAAATGCTTTTTGAGTCACACAAGGCATTTGTGAGCAACACAAAGAATAGGAAATTTTGTATGAAAAAGCTTATGGCGGGATCGCGCTTTGCAACAGCGGCATTGATTGGTACGATGACAGTGGCGACGCTTGCGATGGTGGGCTGTGCTACAAAACCTACTTACCAAGCAGCCAACCAAGCTGGGCCTAAAATCATCACCAATGCTCAAGGCGTTCCCAATTATCATCGCGTACAACGTGGTGATACGGTCAGTCAGATTGCCGAGCGTTATCGCCTCAGTTATCGTCAAATTGGCGCAATGAATGGTCTAGACAGTAAGTATACGATTTATAGTGGGCAATGGCTCAAGCTATGGGAAGGAAATCAAGCAGCAGGTAACAACCCTCGTAACAACAATAGCTACAATACCGCTACGCCGACTGTCTCACAACCAGCTTATACCTATACGCCACCCGCTACGAACGTGCCTACAAATAATTCATCAAGTCCTGCCTATGAGGTAACTGCGAACTCAACCTCAGGTTATGAGTATCCAAGTCGCAATCAGGTGACTCGCAACTTTGACGCAGCAGCTGGCAATATGGGTATGTGGTTTGCTGGTAATGTTGGTGATCCTGTGCTTGCCAGTCAAGCTGGCACTGTGCTTTACTCAGGTAGTGGTCTGCCAGAATATGGCAATCTCATTATGATTCGCCATAGCGATAATTATATCACGGCGTATGCTCATAACAGCCAACTACTGGTTAAAGAAGGGGATACGGTACAACAAGGTCAGCGTATTGCCAATATGGGTAACAGTGGTCAAACCAATCAAGTAGGATTGGAATTTCAAGTACGCTTAAATGGCAATCCTATTGACCCGCGTGCAGTATTAGGGCGTTAAGTTCAACCTGATATTTTGAATGGCTTGGTTGATTTGGCAACGTATTTAAAACGGGTTGATGTTAACGTTTTTGATGATGTTGCTTTATTTGAGTCAGTTTACTTATTCACACCTGAGAATTTTTATGATTATAAAAAAGCATTATGTCGCTCTTTTTCCTGCCCTAGTGATGGTCGGGTGTACGAGCCAACAGGCCATGCAGAAACAAAGCAAACCTGTACGCCAGGGCAATGTTGAGATCACACAGACTCAAACCATTCAGGTAAAACCAACGCCACGTCCAGTCGTTGTCAAGCCTCAGCCCGTTGCCAAGCCAAGCTACAACAGCTTTTCTGATTGGAAGTCAGACTTCTCAATGCGAGCAATCTCGTCAGGCCATGATGCTGCGACAGTTCGTCGTCTTTTAGATTCTGCGTATTTGAATCAACAGGTTATCTCGTTGGACTCAGGACAGCCAGAATTCTCTAAAATGCCTTGGGAATATGTGGACTCTGCTGTATCAGACGGTCGAGTAAGTACAGGTAAACGAAAATTTGCTGAGCAACGTGCGTTTTTGTCGCAGTTAGAGTCACAGTATGGCGTCAATGCAGAAATTGTCGCGGCAATATGGGGTATGGAGTCCTCTTATGGAGCAGTGACGGGTAACAGCAGTATACCAAGCTCTCTTGCCAGTCTTGCCTATGATGGTCGTCGTCAAGAGTTTGCCGAAACTCAATTATTATCATTGGCAACCTTGTTACAGCGTGGCGATGTATCTTGGTCGCAGCTTGATGGTTCTTGGGCAGGCGGTATGGGGCAAACACAGTTTATTCCTGATACATGGCTCAAACAGGGCGTAGATGGCGATAACAATGGACATCGTAACCCTTGGGCAACATCAGATGCTTTAGCGTCTACCGCAAACTATCTTAGTAATTCAGGATGGGTTCGTGGCTTAGCGCCATTTTATGAAGTTACGGTTCCTGCCTCATTTGATTACTCAGTGGTGGGCACTAAACAGCCAGCAGCAAGATGGGCGGCCATGGGTGTGGACACCATAGCGGATGTCTATTTGGATGCCAACACACAGATGGAGTTGTGGCTACCGGCTGGCAAGGATGGCCCAGTATTACTACTCAGCCCAAACTTCGATGTGATTAAGGTTTACAATAATTCTTCAAGTTATGCGTTAGGAGTTAGCTTGCTTGGTAAAGCGCTTGCTGGACAAAGTGGATTGCGAACCGCTTGGCCGCGTTATGAGCGTCCATTATCGACTGCTCAAGTGCGCAATTTACAGCAGCGTTTGACCAGCTCAGGCTATGATACTAAAGGTGCTGATGGGATTGTTGGTACGAATACTCGTAAGGCATTTCAGCGCTGGCAGGCAGACAATGGTCAAACGCCAGACGGTTTTATCACGCAGCGTAGTGCCTCTTCATTAGCCTCATGGTGAAGTAGATTGATATCATGGCTGGTTGAACAGCTTTGTTTTTAAAAGTTAGAATTGTCATCAAGGCTCAATGATTACTATAAAAATTGTGGCCTCGTAGCGACAACAAAAAAGCACCTTATTCGGGTGCTTTTTTGCTTTACTCTATAACCACTTTTTGGGCATTTATTAAAATTGCCAAAATAACCGTGTCGAGATGTGCTTAAACTAGAAATGTGCTTAAACTGATTAGAGTAAAAGTAGATGCGTGAATGGTTATGCCAATTTCAAAAGACGATTATCCCTGTCAAACGCTAAAGACAGTATTGGTACAAGAAAGTTTGATCTGTGAATGCTACACTCTAAACAAGATGATTTTGATAAATTGATAATGAGAATAACTAGAAGAGTATACCTTTATGATTACCATGGAAGCATTACAATCTGCGATAAAGCAGCGCATAGAGAACTATAATAATAATGACTTTCCGTTACACGTTAGAGCGACCAACACCTGCGAGCTATTGAACAGCTGTAATCAAGTGCTGGCTCAAGATATTGTCTCGCCGTTTGATGTACCAAGACAAAATGTGTCTGCCATGGATGGTTATGCGATTAGTCAAGGTAGCGAGCTTACTCAAGACAGCTCGATCGACATTATTGGCGAATCACAAGCGGGCTGTGCGTACACCGGTCATCTCACAGCGGGTCAAGGGGTTCGTATTTTTACGGGCGCTGTTGTACCAGACAGTTGTGATACCGTGATTATGCAAGAGAATACCAACTTTGCAGAAATCAGAGACACAATCGATAAGTCACAACCTTATGCCATAACACTCAAACAAACGGCTCAGACTGATAGCAATATTCGTAAACAGGGCGAAGAGATTGAGTCGGGTGAAGCCGTGTTAGCGGTAGGCAAACGTATCAATCCTGCTGATATCAGCTTACTTGCCAACTTGGGTGTCAGTGAAGTCCGTGTTTTTCAGCCACTGGTAGTAGGTGTTTTGGCGACTGGTGATGAGCTCGTTGCTATTGGCAAAGAGCTGACAAGCTTGGCACAAATATACAACTCTAACACCCCAACTCTTAAGAGCTTACTGTCAGATATACCTATCAGTATTCGCGATTACGGCATTATTCCTGATGATTTGGCGCAGACAACGGCTGCTGTAAATACAGCCATGCAAGACTGTGATGTCTTGATATCCACAGCTGGGGTATCGGTTGGCGACTATGATTTTTTGACCAATGTCATTGAAGCACTGGGCCAAATCAATCACTATAAAGTAGCAATGAAACCAGGTAAGCCGTTTGTATTTGGCGAATTGAATCAAGGGCTTGATAAACCTGTACTGTATTTTGGATTGCCAGGTAATCCTTTGTCTACGGTCGTTGGCGCACTACAGTTTGTCATACCGGCACTGTGGCAGATGTCAGGAGCAGGCGTGGCAGAGCAGCCTATGGTACTGAATGTAAAAGCGACGCTGACCAATGATGTCAAAAAATCGCCTGGCCGCAAAGACTTTCAGCGCGGTTTTTTGTCTCAAAATGAAGCAGGCGATTATCAAGTTGAGTGTTTTTCGGGTCAACAATCTCATAGAATCAAGCAGCTCAGCCGTGCCAATTGTTTTGTTGTTTTAGATAAAGACAGTGGCAGTGTTTCAGCAAATAATATGGTGACTGTACAACCTTTTCCATGGCTGTATCGCTAATTCATCGGTTGCTAATTTGCTATAAGATGACTACAGAAAAACTGAGGAAAAATAGAAAATCAGCCTTACAATGGTAAGCTAAACGCGAATAATAAAGCAGTGTTGCCAATCAGCACTGCTAATGGCAATAAAATATGAGTGATAATAGCGTCAAATTAGACAGTACCCAGTGGTATTCGCCTACCTCAGTGTCTGCTGTAGATACGGTTGAGACTTATCAATCGTTGTCTATAATGGCACCTACCGATCAGGCAGTCGAATCCTATGAGCCTTTGACTGATGGGTTTTCTCGTCGTTTGACTTATTTGCGTCTATCCATCACGGACTTTTGTAACTTTCGCTGTGAGTACTGCTTGCCAAATGGTTATCAAGGCAAACGTCCTGATGATGAGTTGAGTGTGCCGGAGATTGCCACATTAATTCGCGGATTTGCCCAAGTCGGCACCAAAAAGGTCAGAATTACGGGTGGTGAACCTTCTATCCGCCGTGACATTGTTGATATTATTAAAACGGTCAAACAAACCAAAGGTATAGAAACCGTTGCTATGACGAGCAATGGTTATAAGCTTGGTAAGCATTTGGCCAGTTGGCAAGCCGCGGGATTGGATCAGCTAAACATCAGCATGGACAGTTTTGACGCGGCGACCTTTCATAAGATGACGGGTTTTAATACGTTGCCACAACTCCTTGCAGATATGGATGAGCTGTTAGAAACCACAGATATCAAACTTAAAATCAATAGTATTTTGATGGCGGAAACTGCCTTTGAAAATCTATTGCAAGCCATTGATTATGTCAAAGACAGAGCGGTCACTTATCGTTTTATCGAATTTATGCAGACAAGCGATAATAGTGATTTGTTCTTTGCGCAGCACGCTCAGTCTGACACCATTATCGATTATTTATTGGCGCATGGCTGGCAGCCAAATGAGCGAGGCCATTCCGATGGGCCAGCAGTCGAATATAGTCATCCAGATTATGTCGGTCGTATCGGTATGATTGCGCCCTATGCTGCGCATTTTTGCGACACTTGTAACCGTTTGCGGGTGAGTAGCCAAGGTAAGGTGCATTTGTGCTTATTTGACCAAGGCAATTATGATATTCGCCCGCATCTACAGCAGGATGATGTCGCAGGATTGGTCAATACTTTGCACAGCTTTATGCCGATTAAACCTGAGCATCATCACCTACATGACGCTAATAGTGGAATTATGCACAATCTGTCAATCATTGGTGGTTAGGTTGGTTCAAGATCACTAATAACTGTCTCTTTTTTACTGAACAAGCACTTTATAAAGGAAACTCTATGAGCAAGCCCGCTGCACAATTTACGCCATTAAATATCGCTGTATTGACCGTATCTGACAGTCGCACACTCGCGGAGGATACATCGGGACAGTATTTGGCAGATAGCTTGAACGAAGCGGGGCACCATTTAGCAGACCGTCAGCTGATTACGGATGATATTTATCAAATAAGGGCCGTTATTAGTGGCTGGATTGCTGATCCAAACGTTCATGCAGTGATAACCACGGGCGGCACAGGATTTTTTATCAGAGACAGCATGCCAGAAGCGGTGCAAGTGCTGTTTGATAAATCCATTGATGGCTTTGGCGAAATGTTTCGTTTAATCTCAAAAGATGAGATTGGTATGTCAACCGTACAGTCGCGTGCAGTGGCTGGCATGGCAAATGGCACGGGTATTTTTTGTTTACCAGGTTCGTCTGGTGCTTGTCGTACTGGCTGGGAAAATATCCTAAAAGAGCAGTTCGACAGCCGCACGCGTCCTTGTAATTTTGTACCGCACTTTATGGCACAAAACCCCAGTCATGACCATGACTAACTATTCAAACTTTCAAGATAACTTGGCAGGCGTGGTTATTTTAGCAGGCGGTGCATCTATACGAATGGGCACACCCAAAGCGACGCTGACATTACCAACGAATGAGCAGCTGCTCGATTATCATGTCCGCCATTCGTTAAATTTACATGTGCCTGTAATGATTGCAGACAATGAACGTGGTCTTGAGGTCGACTCAGTACTAATGGACAATGAATCACAGCCGCCTATTATCCATATTGCTGATTATGAAGTTGTTAAGAACAATAAAAAAAGTAAGACGGGCGGGGCACTGGTTGCGATTGAATCGGCATTGCAAACACTGATCACTTTAAATAGCTCAGCTGCCTTAGAAAACAAGTTACTATTGCAATCGTCGTGGTTGCTGGTGATCAGCTGTGATAGCTTAATACCCGCGACGGAGTTATGGCAGAATTTACAGTCCTTGATAGATAATGCTAGGGATAAAAAAGTCATTTGCTTAGCGGATGAGAATCATTTGTACCCATTGTTGGGCATTTACCGAGTCAGTATTGAGCCTGACTTAAAGGCTTATGTTGATAGTGGTGAGCGTAGAGTCATGTCATTTATTAATCCCGTTGTCCAGACGGTGCAATTTTTGAAACAGTGGCAGCCTTTAACCAATTTTAATACGCCCGCAGAGTTTATGCATGCCTGCGAGGCTTTGAGAAATATAAATACAGCGTTATCAAGAGAAATATAAATGAATATGGACAGTCAGACAAATAATCCTCAAGAAGCTAGCCATCAGGAAGTCAGGCAATCGACTTTATCTCATTTAGACAGTGATGGTGACATCACTATGGTCGATGTCAGTGGTAAAACTGCCACGACGCGAGAGGCTACTGCGGTCGGTCAAGTGCGATTTCCAAGTGTGATATATCAGCAAATCAAAGCGGCTGATGGGATGACCAAAAAAGGAAGTATCACTCAAACCGCGCACATTGCGGGAATTATGGCTGCTAAGCGTACGTATGACTTGATACCGCTTTGCCACCCATTGCCACTCGATAAGATTGGCTTAACCTTTGATTATGATGATGCGCTTGATAGCATCATTGTCAGTGGTACGGTAAAAGTTACGCATAAGACAGGGGTTGAAATGGAAGCGTTGACGGCTGTCAGCGTTGCTTGTTTGACCATTTATGATATGACCAAAGCCTTGTCGCACGATATTGTGATCGATAATGTTCGCCTTATCAATAAGACAGGCGGCAAATCAGATTACAACCACGCTTAAAGCAACCGTACTTAAAACCGTAAGACTTAAAGCCAAATGCTGTCGTCATTTAGAATCGACTATAGATATTTAGAAGGGAAGGATTTATGAGTAATACTGCCGTGGCAAGTTCTGCTGATGCGACAATGGATATTAACGTTCTGTATTTCGCGAGCCTAGCGGACGAAGCCAATTGTCAACAAGAAACGGTCACCGTACAGCAATCGACGTCACTGATTGAATTGTATGAGCATCTGTGCCAAAAGCATCGTTTTAGTCGTCCACAGTCAGAACTGCGAGTTGCCATTAATGATTATTTTGCAAAATGGACAGATTCTATCTCTGATGGGGATAATGTGGTATTTATCACCCCAGTGGCTGGTGGGTAGTTTTTGACAACATTAGCATCAAAAAAATTATAAGAAGATAGCCTTATGCTACTGCGGAAAATTTGTCCTAGTAGTAGGGTGCTTATAGAGTGAATCAATAAAAAAAGCTTTATGTTTAATATAACGGCAAGTAGAGATAAGAGATGACAGACAACGTTCATAGCCATTCCATGACCATCAAGCGCAGTGTGGATGAGGTTTATCAGATTGCTGAACGTGATGGTTTTGCGCTATTAGACACGGCCATTGACGAAGATCGCCTCAAAAACACCCTTGATGATGATAGTTGTGGTGCGTTTGTGTGCTTTGAGGGTCGCGTGCGCAATCATAATAATGCTGAGAGTGTTGAGCGTTTGACTTACTATGGTTATGAAGATTTGGCACTCAATCAAGGTCGCGCGATCATAGAGGAAGCCAAAAAGCGTTTTGAGATTACGCATGCCATTGCGATACACCGTATCGGTGCTTTAGAGATTGGTGATGTGGCAGTATGGGTTGGGGTGGTTTCTGCGCATCGTTATCCGGCATTTGATGCGTGCCGCTGGATATTGGATACCATCAAGGCAGATATCCCCGTTTGGAAACAAGAGTATTATGAGGGAGACTCCTCGAAATGGCTTAGCAACAATGGCTAAGTCATCACAGCTAAGCAGACTAAGCAGAAATGGGCTGCATTTACGGTTTATGACGGCAGTTTAAGTAGCCGCTGCATCTGGTACGATCCGTTTTCTAAGACAAACCTTCACCTATAATAATACCTCTACCAATGAGACGAGCAGTGACATTATGATAGATCAGTCGCTTATGTCAGACATGCTGAGTCCATTTTGGGTAAGCATTAAGCTTGCCAGCATTACTACTCTGTGTTTATTACTGTTTGCGACCCCTGTGGCGTATTGGCTGGCTAAACCCAGTCGTAATCAAGGAGTGGCACGTTTTAAAGTTCTACTCATGGGTGTCATTGCTATGCCACTCGTATTGCCGCCGACTGTCATCGGGTTTTATCTTTTACTATTACTCAGCCCGAATATGGGTATTGGTCAGTGGCTAAGCGAACATAACATCAGCTCATTGATCTTTACTTTTGAAGGTCTTGTCATCGGCTCAATTATTTACTCACTGCCTTTTTATATTCAACCTGTATACGCTCAGTTTTTGCGTATTCCACGCAATGTCATGGACGTGGCCTATTTACTCGAACCTAGCGCTCTAAAGCGTTTTATCAGAGTGGTTTTACCACAGGCACGCACAGGTATTGTGCTTGGGAGCTTGATTAGCTTTGCTCATACGATTGGTGAGTTTGGTGTGGTGTTGATGATCGGCGGCAGTATCTCAGGGGAGACCAAAGTGGTATCGATTGCGATATATGAGCAAGTCGAGGCGCTTAATTATGAAGCCGCGCACATGATGTCAGGTGTTCTTATCATCGTTGGCATTATTATGGTGGTTTTGATTGCGAGTGTCAGCCGCATGAGTCAGCGTTCGTTAAGATAACGTGATGAGAAATAGGGACAGCAATCCTTTTATTTTAGACGTCATTAAGACCATAGTTTTTGTGATATCACGTCATCAAGATATCAAAGTATCAAGAAATTAGGGCTTTGGAATATGAAGCTTATAACCCACACCAATTTCGGTTAAAAAATAATTTGGCCTAGAGGGGTTGTCTTCGAGTTTTTGCCGTAAGTTGGACATAAATATCCGCACATAGTGCTCTTGGTGATTGTGACCTTTGCCCCATACTTCTGTCAGTAGCTGCTGATGTGTCATGACTTTTTCAGCATTTTTGATCAATACTGTCAGTAGCCGATATTCGATCGGGGTGAGATGAATGTTGTCACCATTTTTACTGACTTGTCTTTGCGCCAAGTCAATACTGACGTTGCCGAGTGTCAACTCAACGGACGTCTCATATCCTACTTGCCAGCGCCGCATGTGAGCGTTTACTCTAGCGATCAGCTCGCCCATGCTAAAGGGTTTTACCAGATAATCGTCTGCGCCCAGATTCAATGCTTTGATTTTATCTTGCTCATCACTGCGCGCCGACAATACCAATATAGGAAGCGATGACCAAGTTCGAATATCCAAGATTACGTCGCAACCATCTGCATCGGGTAAGCCCAAATCTAATATAAGCAAGTCCGGACGCCGAGAGGCCGCTTCTATCAACCCTCTGTTTGAGCTGTCTGCTGTGAAGACTTGATAGCCTTCTTGCTCCATAGCAGATTTTATAAATCGGGTAATATGAGCTTCGTCTTCGATAATTAGAATGGTCTTCATAGTGCCTTATTTTTTTGAATGTGCTGTCATCTCTGACGCGTCGAGTACAAACTTGTCATCGAACATATCTTTTTCTGATAAAGGTTCCCACGGTAGCACTATAACAAATTGTGCGCCATGCGGCTGGATATTGTGTGCGCTTAGCGTGCCGCCTAAATGTTTAACCAAATCTCGACTCAATGCCAGACCCAATCCCAGTCCTGTTGTACTACTTTCCGTATCACCGCGCGTGAAGCGTTCAAATATTTTTTCCTCCATACCTATCGGTAAGCCTTGGCCACTATCCGTTACCGTTATTTGATAGTGGGGCAGGTTTTGGTTATGTAGAGGGCTTTGATGACGTTGCGAGTTTTGGTTTCTTTGAATATGTGATGGTTGATCAAGTGTGGCTTGAATTTCAATAGTCGCACTATCTGGGGTGTAGTTAATCGCATTGGTCAATAGATTGTTTAAAATCCGCGACAAAATAAGCTCATCCGTATAGATAAAATCTACCGCATGAGGAATATCTATTTTAATCTGTCGATTTTGTAGATAGGGGTCGAGTTGACGAATATTGCTGCCGATGATTTCCTCCAAACTGACCCACTGCTTGTTCAGCTTCATCCCGCCAGATTGGAGTGCCACATAGTCTAAAATATTGATGACCAAACGCTGAATGACACGAGCTTGCTGTTCGATGTCGATTGCCAACTGCTTTTGTTCATCGAGTGCTAAAGGTTGGGTGGCAAGCGAAGTGGCAAGTCCTGACAGTACGGTAATGGGCGTACGAATGTCATGAGATAAGGCTGATAGTAGTGAGCCACGCAGGCGCTCTGATTCCACTCTGATAAGGGCGTTTTGGGCAACTTTTGCGTAATGCACGCGCTCTAATGCGAGCGTAATTTGCGCAAGTGCCACATCGAGCGTTCGCTGTTGCTCGGGCTGATTAAAATTATCGTTATCTGTCGGTTTCAATGCCAATACCGCTAGCACACGACTTGAGGTCGCAAGCGCTCGATAATGCATGGTGTTGGCAGGTAGGGTATTGGTTGCCAGCCCCGCGCTTTCATTGTGATCGAACACCCACTGCGATACCGTCCAATTAAAGTCCGCTGGGGCGTGTGTCTCTGAAACAAGAAGCAGCTTACCATCGGCATTTGGCATCACCATGAGGGCTTTGCTGGCGATATGCTTGTTCAGCCACACGATGGATTGACTGATGATTTCGTCATTTTTACGAGCAGCACTTAAGTTTTGTGCCAAGTGACTCATCGAGATGGCTTGTTGCTCACGTTTACGCGCATTTTGAGCTTGAAAACGTAAGCCTACTGCTAGGTTATTAATGATTAAAGAGACAATGAGCATGACGGCAAAAGTCACAAGATACTGCACATCGCTCACGCTAAAAGAAAGCTTCGGTTCCACAAAAAATAAATCAAAACTTAGCACACTCAAAAGCGCAGCAAATATTCCAGGGGCGCGGCCAAAGCGCACGGAGATAAATACAATAACCAATAAATAGAGCATCACCACATTGGCCAAATCAAACCAACGCGTCAGGGCGACTAAGCTAACGGTGACAAGCGTACAGCCTAACATCGCCATCAAATAACCCGTACGGTTGTCTGTGGAAGATAAGTCGGAGATGTTCCAAAAAGGTGGCTGGCGCTCGGCTGTCAGCTTATTTTTCTTTTTGGTTTGATTGACCAGTATTAAGTCTAAATTCAAATCTTGCTCTGAGATTTGCTTAACCAATGAGCCGTTAAAATAAGAAGCACCTTGGTTTTGTCCGATGATAATACGTCCAATATTAAATTGATGTGCATAACTGACCAAGCCCTCAGCCACGGTAATAGCGCTGATGATCTCTGTCTTTGCGCCTAACTCATCTGCTAAGCGTAGGGCATTTAACACGTTTTGTTTATTTTTAGCGCGTTTATAAGGGCTTCTAGGCGTCTCTACATAAATGACATACCACTGAGAATGTAAGCTGCTGGCAAGTCTTGCCGCATGTCGAATAAGGCGTTCGCTATGCTCGCGCGTACTGATACCGACCAAGAGCTGATCGGTCGTATTCCAAATAGAGGATATGCGAGATTGATTGCGATAGTCACGCATATCAGCATCGACTAGATCAGCCGTTCGACGCAAGGCCAGCTCTCGAAGGGCAATCAGATTGCCTTTTCTAAAGAAGTTTTTTATGGCGTGTTTTGCTTGGCTGGGAATATATACCTTGCCTTCGTGCAGCCGTGCTAGTAGCTCATCAGCTGGCAAGTCAACCAATACCACTTCGTTTGCTTGATCAAAGAACCAGTCAGGGATGGTTTCTTGTACCACGACGCCTGTGATTTGATTCACGACATCGTTTAGGCTCTCTAAATGTTGGACATTAACCGTGGTATAAACACTGATACCGGCTTTTAAGAGCTCATTGACATCATGCCAACGTTTTGGGTGCCGAGATCCTGGCACATTGCTATGGGCCAGCTCATCCACCAATAAAATATCAGGACTACGCGCCAACGCCTCATCAATGTCGAACTCTAGCAAGGTTTGGGCTCGGTACTCAATCTGGCGTAATGGCAGTATCGGTAGTCCCTTTAGCAGCGCCGCTGTTTCACTACGACCATGCGTTTCTACGATACCGACTAAGACATCGAGTCCATGCGCTTGATCTCTTTGAGCAGCAGAGAGCATGTCATAAGTTTTCCCCACACCTGCCGAAGATCCAAAAAAGATTTTTAGTTTACCTCTACTCAGCGTGTCTTCTTGCTGCTTTATTTGCTGCAATAAATCTTCTGGATTGGGTCGCTGATCACTCATGTCTATGTTCGTCATTAAGGCACTCACTTATCATGGCGCTCATTTATTATCGCGCCCACTTATCACCGCGCGCACTGCCTGTTGCTTATTGCTTAGTGTAAATCAATTGGCACGAGACATCTCATCTAATGCTAAGTTGACAGCCAATACGTTCACGCGCGGCTCACCCAGCCAATAAAGCTGACGACCTTCTGTATGAGCATCAATCACTTTTTGTACTTGCTCGCTACTGATGCCTCGTATACGTGCCACTCTATTCACTTGCCACTCGGCAGCGGCAGGGGAGATATGTGGATCTAATCCACTACCTGACATGGTGACCAAGTCAAGAGGAATGGGCGTGGTGTTTTGTGGATCGGCTGCTTTAAGTTTTTGTACTTGCGTCTCTACATTGGTGACCAATTCAGGATTCAGTGGACCTAAGTTACTGCCCGATGATTGCGCCGCATCGTAGCCATCTCCAGCGGCTGATGGGCGAGTCCATAGGTATTCTGGTTGATCAAATGTCTGGCCAATGAGCGTAGAGCCAACCAAGCTGCCGTTTTGCTCTATCATGCTACCGTTGGCTTTGTTCGGCATTGTTACTTGCGCGACGCCTGTCATTAATAAGGGATAGCATAAACCTAAAGTGATGGCTAAGACGATAAATAATGACAACGCGGGTTTGAGCATGGGCATGCGAGTGGCCGTCTGATCAAGTTTTGGGCTTTCGTTGTCCTTACCATTGTCATTATCGTTGTGATTATCATCAATATGTGAGTGTTCAGCGTTCATAGGAGAAGCAGGTTGCGTCGCGTTACTAGAAGGTAGGGAGTGGTTAGATTGCATAGTCGTTATCATCCGTATTGTGGTTATACCAAGTGCAGTGCGTTAATAATAAGATCAATCAGTTTGATGCCGACGAAGGGTAAAAGCAGTCCGCCCAAGCCGTATATCATTAAGTTACGACGTAATAGATTGATGGCAGAATCAGGTCTATAAGTGACGCCACGCAGCGCTAAGGGAATAAGAAACACAATAATTAACGCATTAAAAATAATGGCGGACAGAATGGCGCTTTTGGGACTGCCCAAGTGCATAATGTCGAGCACACCAAGCGCTGGGTAGGTACTGGCAAAGGCGGCTGGGATAATCGCAAAATACTTGGCGATATCGTTTGCAAGGCTGAACGTCGTCAAGGCACCGCGAGTCATCAGCATCTGCTTACCCGTTTGTACCACTTCAATGAGCTTGGTCGGATTTGAGTCCAAATCAACCATATTGGCCGCTTCTTTGGCGGCTTGAGTCCCGCTATTCATAGCGACCGCTACATCAGCTTGAGCCAGAGCAGGTGCGTCGTTGGTACCATCGCCAGTCATAGCGACCAGTTTGCCTTGACGTTGATAACTGCGTATTCTCTCCAGTTTTTGTTCTGGCGTGGCTTCCGCCATAAAGTCATCCACGCCTGCTTCGGCCGCAATAGCGGCAGCGGTTAGGGGGTTGTCACCAGTGATCATAACGGTGGTAATGCCCATCTTACGCAGTTCGGCAAAACGCTCTTTTATGCCCGATTTGACGACGTCTT